>DKDL01000031.1:27722-28124 GCA_002449335.1 Succinatimonas sp. UBA6849
TTTGAAAATGAAGGAGTAAAGTTCTTCTGTTTCCCTTTAATTTCTGATGAAAACTACTTAGGAGCAGTATTCTTTAAGGCTCCTGATGAGAAAGCATTAAAAACTTTAGAGCCTGCTTTAAAAACTATTTCTATTCTGATGAGTAGCTCATTAACTCACAGAATCATGCATGCTGAGCTTACAAATATTACTAATATTGATCCTCTAACTAAATTAAAGAATCGTAATTCTTTATTAAGTGAGGTTAATGCTCTCTCTGTTAACTATAACATTGGCGTGATTTATTTAAACGTTAATGGATTAAAACAGATTAACTCGAAGATGGGTATGAAGACTGGTGATACTATCTTAGTTAAGACAGCTTCGTTATTAAAACAGTTATTACATGATAGTGAGTATATC
>DKDL01000031.1:28181-34397 GCA_002449335.1 Succinatimonas sp. UBA6849
GTATCTATCCTAATATTGAAGAGCATGACTTCCTCATGGTGTCAGATATGCTTAAAGCATTCATGACATCAGATAAAGGTTTCTCTGTATCTGTAGGTACAAGCTGGGTAAAGGCAGGTGTTCTCATTCAGTCCGCTATCAATCAGGCTGAATCTGATATGTATTCTGAGAAAAAGAAATACTACAGAGTACACCCTGGTGACGAGAATACCACCAGATACCGTTCACAGAACGATAGCTTATTAACTATTATTGAGCCTGCTAAGATTCAAAAACTAATTGCTGATGGCTGCTTTAAAGTTATGTATCAGCCAAAATTTAGAATTCAGGGTGATATTGCCGAAATTGCAGGTGCTGAGGCTTTAGTAAGACTTATCATCAATGATACTTTAATACCACCAGATGATTTTATTCCGGCTTTAGAGTCAGCTCACTATACACATTTAATTGACTACTTTGTCTTTGAAACTATTTGCAAGAGAATGAGAGAAAGATTAGACAGTAATCAGAAGATCCTCCCTGTTTCCTGCAACTTCTCAAGACATACCATTGTGCGTCCAGAGTTTAAGTCAAAGTTAAAAGAGATCATGGACAAGTACCATTTAACTTATGACATGATCCCATTAGAGGTTTCAGAGCATACAAATACCATTCGTCATAAAGAGTTGGTTGATGTAACAGATGAATTATCAAAAGAGGGATTTAACATCTCCATTGATGACTTTGGTACCGCTCATGCAAATATCTACTCTTTAGCAGATTTAGCAGTATCAGAGGTTAAGTTTGATAAGAAACTAATCGATAATATTGCTAAAAAGAATAACGAAAAGCTCACTACAATCTTAAGTGTGCTCATCACCATGTGTAAGAAACTTGGTATTAAGACTATCGCTGAAGGCGTTGAGGATAAAGAGCAGAGCCAAATTCTAAAAGATCTAGGCTGTGATGAAATTCAGGGATATTACTATAGTAGGCCTATCAAAGATGAGGATTACTATAACAAGTTAAGCTAATCTTTATGATTAGAAACAATTAAGCCCAACGTTCTTTATGGAGAATTCGTTGGGCTTTTTTAATGGGCTATCGTAAAGATAGCCTCATTTAAATTACTTAGCTTCTTTAGCTGCCTTTGACTCAGCAATTAAATCTTCTAAGTGCTCTTTCTGAGCCTGTAACTCTTCTTCGCTTAACTCTGCAGTATTCTCAGCCTTTGAGAACTTCTTGGTTACTGAATCAAAAGAGTTTAAGATCTGCTCTTTGTGATCCTGGAACATCTTGTAACCTACAGCACCAGCTACGATACCAGCTGCTAAACCGATTAATAAATCTGTCTTATTAGTAAACATTTCTCTTCTCCATAAAAACATACTTAAATATTTAGCAACCTAAACTGTTATATGAAAATATATTTAGGTTGCTATTTGGAAAATTACTTTTCCAAATCCTGATTACGTTTGATTTTCTCGAAAGTAAATTTCTTATCAAACAGAATTCTTGCTGAGTTAATAACCACACCAATAGTTGCAGCATTGTGAATGGTTGCAGCAATTAAAGGATTGATCTTACCTAAAGCACCTAACATCATCGCAGCTGAGTTAATGGTGATAGTAGCAGCAAAGTTCTGTCTTACTAATCCCATAGTAGCTTTTGATAATTCCATTACTTTAGCTAACTTTAAAGGCTCATCAGAGGTAATAGTGATATCAGCTGATTCCATAGCAATATCGGTTGATTTGCCACCTAAAGCAACACCGATATCAGCATATGCTAGAGCAGGAGCATCATTGATACCATCACCTACCATCAGTACCTTTGAGTAGCTCTGTTTGCTTGCTACAAACTCTGCTTTCTCATGAGGTAAAACATCTGACTTAAAGCCATCAAGATCAAGTTTTGCTGCTACATATTCAGCTGTAACCTTGTTATCACCAGTTAACATTACGATCTCATCAACACCGTTTCTTCTGATACGGTTGATAGTTTTCTTAATGTCCTTTCTAATTGGATCGGTGATTACTAAAGCACCTAATAACTTAGATGATCTTGCAACATAGATAATGTTGCACTCTTTAGAGTACTGTGATCTGTCAAAGCTCTTAATGCCTCTTACACCACGTTCTGTCATGAAGACAAAGCTACCTACTAACAGCTCACCGCCTTTAATACCGTCAAAATCATCAACTGATGCACTGATACCACGACCTACAACAGTCTCAATCTTTGCATTGTCAGGTACGAACCACTGTTTCTCATCAGCATAGTTAATAATAGCTTCTGCTAATGGGTGAGATGATGATTTTTCAGCAGCAGCTGCAAGTTGTACTAATTCTTTTTGCTCTACACCCTTGCATGCAATGGTATCAATTAAGATTGGGTGACCATTGGTGATAGTACCTGTCTTATCTAAGATAACAGTATCAATATCAGCTAAGGTTTCAATAAAGTTACCGCCCTTAACTAGAACACCCATCTGAGCTGCCTTACTGATTGAAGCTGAAATAGCAGTTGAAGTAGATAGCTTCAAGCCACAGCTAAAGTCAATAAAGAACATGTTCAGTACACGCTGAATATCTTTAGTTACAGCATATACGACAGCAGCAGATAAGAATGAGATAGGTACAAGAGCATTAGCCATTCTGTCAGCGAAGTTCTGAATAGGAGCTCTTCTGTTCTGTGCGTTCTCAACCATGTTGATGATGCGAGCAAGATTTGTCTCATCACCTACTTTTGATACTTCAATGGTGATTTCACCAGAACGAACTACAGTACCAGCGTATACATCTTCACCTACAGTCTTGTAAGCAGGAATTGACTCACCTGTTAAGGATGACTGATCGATAGAAGCACCGCCTTCAACAATCTTACCGTCAACGCAGATCTTTTCACCTACGTAAACTACAACTCGGTCGTTTAGCTTTACTGATTCTATATCAACCTTGCGGATGTGACCGTCAAGATCCTTTAACCATACATATTTCTCTTTCATATCTAATAAAGTTGAAATATGCTGTCTTGCCTTTTCAGCAGCGCCAATAGTTAACATTTCTGCAAAATTAGACAGAACTAATAATGACAGACTTGACTCAGGCTTTCCTGATAATAAGGAAGCTAATACAGCAGTAGCTGTTAAAGTATCAGCATTAGGCGCTTTATCACGAATCAGTCCTGCAAAACCTTCTTTAAAGATGTCTTTTGCAATTAACATTACAAATGCGCTTCTTGCAAATGATAATCTTGTAAAGGTTGTAGGAGCCATTCTCTTAGTTATTTCTAAAAGACCGAAACCAACTAATGACACTAATGCTTTAAGTTTATAGCTCTTAAGCTCATCAGCAGCATTCTTAATCTCAGTTTCCTGCTCTGAAGCTTTTGCTTTAATCTTATCTTTTACAGATAAAAGCTGCATCTTATAAAGAGCATATGAAAGTGTCTTTGGATCATTAGTGTATACGCTTAATGAGTTATTAGGTAGTACACATGCTGAAACGACACCTTTTACTCTTCTTAAGGAGAACTCTAGCAAAGCAGCTTTTTTATCGCTATAGCTTTGGTCAAGTTTAATGACTTTATGATATAGGCCAGACATTTACTTGCTTACACCCTCTAAAATCTTATAGCCCCACCATACTAACTGTGGACCATTAGGAGTTTGTTTTTGTACAAATACTTTGTATGTACCCCAAATCAGGCAGATACCGCCTAAAATGATAGAAATATCAGCAACACCTGATAGTGCTGTTCTTACAGCTGAATTTGCGTGTCCTGCATAGTGGCCAATGCATTTACCAACAACGGTTTTAGCTCCAGCACTCTGTCCTAACTTTGAAGCACCTTTACCTACAGCTACGGCTGAAGATGCAGCTACAGTGCCGTTTACAGACTTAGTTAATAAGCTCTCATCATCGCCAAACTTATCCTCATTTACTTTTCTAGTCTGCTCATTGATGTGATCAATAACCTCATCAACTAATTCAGCTTTGCAGTTGTACTCTAAAAGAACTGTGCCTGTTGTGGTATTTACGGTGATCTTGTCAAAAAGATCTAATGATTCAAATTTCTCTTTTAAAGCATTAGCAAAAACAGGATCTTTTAGAAGAATGCTTTTATATCTTCTGCGACCTTTAATTGCATGTACACATGCAAACTCAGCCTGTTTTGCAGAAGCAATCATCTTCTTTTTCATTAAATTATTTACATACACACCAATTAAAGGTTGTGCAGCTGCAATACATAAAGACAGAACTGTTAAATTCATATGTGTTCCCTACTTGGATGCCTTCTTTTTTAATTCTTCTTCAATTTCACGAAGCTCAGGATTTCTTGTAACTTTGTCTGCGTCGTACTCGATGAGAACAGATCCTGTGACCTCGTTAATTTTAAAAGTATTCAGTTCATCGAATTTTGAAAAGTAATCTTCTAAAAGTACTGCATTCTCATGATTGTTCTTAATTAAAGAACTGTAGCATCTAATTCTGCCAGGAATGTAGCTAGATACTTCTACAGTAGATAAGAAGTACTTCTTTTCGTCAAAAAACTGAGTTAAAAATTTAAACATTTATCTTTTCCGTATTACGACTGTATTTTTATTATATAAAACAACTAAATCGTAAGCATAGACAAATTTTTATTAACAAAATGCAACGACTATAAGCCGATGCGAAATAATTTTAGCATAGGCTAATAGCAGTTGTTTATATGTAACTTAAATTTTTTAGAGTTTTTTATCGTTGAAGTGGCGATTAAAAGCCAGTCAGACTGTGATTTGGTAAAAAAGCCTTGTTTTATGTTTAATCTAAAAGACATCAGAGATGTTTACCCTCATTACAAGTTAAATATGGCTTTAAATCTCTGATAAATTCAGTTGAATTTATTTTTCAAGTTTTGATTTCATATTCTGCAAGAGCACACTGCTAATCATTAAAGCAACACCAATGTAGAATGAGAAGTTCACTTCATTAGCTTCGTTAAACAGGATCATAGCAATGATAATTGCATATACAGGCTCAAGATTAAAGGTTAGCATTAAGGTAAAAGCTGAAACCTTAGCCGCTAACTGCACTACCATGAGGTATAAAAACACTGTAAAGATTGTTGCTAGTAAGAACAGGTAGATAAGATCTTTTGCATCAAAATATATCGATGAGGTTCCACAAACACATAGATAAATTGGTGCTAAGACAAGAACCAGAAGAAATCCACCTGACATTTCATAATTGATAAAAGTATAGGCATCTTTACCATAAGAGAACTTCTTATTAAAGACTGTAAATAAAGCGGCTAAGAATGCTGCTACAAAACCTACAGAAATGCCAAGTCTGAACTTGGTATCAAAATTAAAGATTAGAAGTAAACCTACAATGTTTAAAGAGGCATAAATCAGGCTTGTCTTATCAAACTTCTTATTTAGAACTTTAGGCTCTAATAATGAAGTAAAGAAGCTAGATGAGGCTAAAGTAACAGTACCAATTGATACGTTTGAAAGCTTTATGGACAGATAGAAAAAGATTAAATGAATTGCAAGCAAAGCGCCTACAAATAGTCCCTGTATTTTGCTTCTTACAGAAACAGCTTTAATTCTGCCTAAGCACTTTAAGATGACATAGGCACTTAATGCTGCAATAGCAAATCTTATAAAGACTAATACAAAGGCGTCATATGAAATCAGTCTGCCAAAGACGCCTGTAAAGCCAGCAATTAAAACAGCTAAATGAAGTTTTAAAAATACTTTCCACATCAGGTGTTATTCCTGAGGATTTAAAACTTTAAGACGAGCAGATGCACCTTTTCTTGAAAGAGCTTTATATAACTCATCAACCACAGGAGATAGCATCTCATCAATGCCGAATGGATAATTTAAAATCAGCATGCCAGAACCACACATGCCAAAGACTTCTTCCTGCTCTTCAATACAAAGTTCGATCTGCAGCATAGGTACATTCAATCGTCTTAAATCATTGGTAAGGTTCTTAGAATGATCACGAAGCTTGCCTAAAACTGGGTACCAGATAGCAAAAACACCTGTATTCCATTTATGAAGACCATTCTTTACAGCTTTAACAAGATCTATATACTCGTTTTTCTCTTCATAGGCAGGATCGATTACTACCATACCTCTTCTAGGTGTAGGAGGTAAGAGTGCATTTAAAGCCTCAAGACCGTCACGATGCTGAATGTTACAGCGTCTGTCACGCTTAAAATTATTTCTTAGATTCTCAT
>DKDL01000031.1:34415-37063 GCA_002449335.1 Succinatimonas sp. UBA6849
AGGATGCAGATCAATAAAGGTTAGCTTATCTACATCTCTTGATAAAGAAGCTTCAAACAAAGGAGAACCAGGATAAGTGTTTTTCAGTTCATGATTTAAATCGTCATAAACCTTATAAAATTCTGGCACTAATTCGCGGAGTTTAGCATTGTCTTTAATCTTTTCAATACCGGTTTTAAACTCTTGATTCTTTTGAGCCATAAAGCCATCTAATCTATAGACTCCAGAGCCAGAGTGGGTATCAATTACAGTATATGGTTTGTCTTTTTTGTTTAAGCACCTTAGCAATAGACAGATAGTCATATGTTTAATGATATCTGCATGATTACCGCTGTGAAAACCGTGTTTGTAACTTAGCATAGGTGCTTCCTGTAATTTTTACGTTAAATTCTACTGTCAGCATGACATATAGTTAGACATAACTCTACATTCTACTATAAATATAGCTCAATAAAAGTTTAAACTTGCTATACTTAAGTAATAACAAAGATTGAGGCTACTTTATGAAAAAATTATTACTACTGCCTTTAGCAATTTTCACCTTTACTGCAAGTGCCTATATCATTGACTACAATGCTATTAACGATGATGACAATGCCAACAACTTTGGTACTAACAGTGTTAACTATTCAATTGACGGCTACAAGAAGAACGATCAGAATGTAACCAGTGTTAAGCATGATCCTCGCAGAGGTATCTATGATGACACTGACAGTGATTCAGGCTTAAAGCTCAAAGGTGTTAATAAAGAAGATCTTGAGAGTTTAAGTTATGGAAACTCTTTGTATTAAGCCATATGTATCAAGCATAATTCTCAATACATCAGTTCTCAAAACAATTAAAAGATAACTAAGAACGCTACCGTTTGTCAGAAATGATTCTGATGTCAAAAAAATTAGTAGCGTTTTTGATTCATCATGGTCACTATTGATGAAGTCCAAGTGATAGCGTTCTCGTATGAGAATAAGATATCGTGACGACCAAATACATCAGCCATCATCACACCTTCAATATAGTCTAAATCAAGACAATCTAAAGATTTTGCAATCTTGCAGGCTGTATCAATTACAGGTTGCTCATCAAACAGAACCATAAGTCTTGCATCAATCTGACTTAAGAACTCATCGATGACATTATTTGTATATGCGTATAAGCTTGCAATAGATGTACATAATCCTACAGTGAAGCCCCAAGAGACATCAACTTCCCCTGATTTATAGGTTAGAAGTTCTTCAACGCACTTAGCCCTGATTAAGATCTGTTTTACTGGTTCAAATCTCATGTAATGAGCTTTGTCGTTATCAGGCATGTAGAACTCTTCTAATAACATCAGACAGATAATGCAAATAAGTTTATGCAAAGTCTCAGTGTCGATATCATAAATTGATGACTCAATATCTGTATAGATATAGTCAGGAGTGATATCAGCCTGTAGAAAATCTAATAAAAAAGGGATCTGAACTTTAATGTCATTTCTCATGGAGATGAGATCTAAGAACAGATCATAGTTAGGTCTGTCTTCTAGAAGCTCTAAAATTACAGCTAAGATCTTGTCATAAGCCAAACGGTTAGCTTTGTAATGGTAAGGATTAAAGTTCTTTTTAATGATGTCCTTAGAGAAAGTAGGACAGCATACATAATCAGCACCTGCTTCAAAGGCAATGGAAGCTAAATTCTGGTTATCGCATCTGTCACAAATGATCTTAATCCAAGGAGCTTTTTTGACGATGTTTCTTGCAAGAATAAACTGCTCTTCAACATCCTTGGTCATATCTATGACCGCATAAGAAATTGAGCGTAATTCTCTAAACCAGTTGGTATAAACAATTGTATAAGCATCAGCTGCGATAGTCATAGTATCGCGCTTTAGCATATTAACCTGATGCTGATATGAAGCAGATGAATCCTGCCTATCCTGAAGATGCAAGATAAATCTGTTAGCAGGAATTGGTTTTGAGAATTTGGTGATCTCAGGGCTTAAAGGCAATTCGGTCATTGCCATTGCATTTTCCTGAGTAAACTGATCGATATGACGTCTTATATAAAAACCGATTAGAACATGCTTGACGTGCTTTCTCTGTAACTCGTCAGGTCTAAAGCTACCTTCGCCTGCTGTATATCTAAAGTTATAAGCTAACAGAGATCCCTTCGCATCATAAATAGGTGTTCTGACAATGATGTGACACCTATCTTTAGAACGAATAAATTTAGGAGCCTTGTCAGCAGGTATTGTACTAAGTCTGCTGATTGGAGAGGCAACTGTCAAACTATTTGGATTGTTCGCAACCATGTTTTATTATGTTTATTTATTGCATCAAGACATTATTAGCCGACGTTTACATTTATTTTACTACATAAAAGCTGAAAAAAGATAGTTGTGGCTAACAAATAGAGAATTATGTTATCAAGCAACTCATATATTTAATAGCATATCATTAAGCTCAAATCCTTGAGAATCGATAAACATAAAGACATCTAACAATGAAGAATACGAGTGTAATTAAAACAACATAGTGAGTTATATGAGAATCTTGTGGTTTACTGATAGTGCAATAAAAATATCGACACCTGTAATTCATTATTGTTAATAATCTAATTGTTAATTACAAAAGTTAAATCATAGCTATTAATAACTTAAAACGAATTTA
>DKDL01000031.1:37097-38506 GCA_002449335.1 Succinatimonas sp. UBA6849
ACAACGACACATATAGGTAATAAAAATGACTGTTAGAACAACAAAAAAAGGAGAAAACGTAAGGAATCAAATCGTTTCTCTTTTTCATAATGATTCGATGTTGTCATTCAAAGAGATCTATAAAAGTATTGGTCAAAATTTAGAGTTATCAGAAGCAAGCATACGCAATTATTTACAGCAGCTCCTAAGCCAAAAAATCCTTTTTTCAAAGAAAAAAGGTAAATTTCTTATGTACGGTTTGTCATTGAATGTCGAAATTGAACATTCTTTCTCACTAAAAGATTCAAATCTTACAGAGGATTACGTTTGGAGAACTTATTTATCTGATTCAATCACTAAAGCAAATAAGGCTGCTAAAGAAATATTGGATTATGCTTTTTCTGAAATGTTTAATAATGTTTTAAGCCACTCCAACGCCTCTAAAGTGACTGTAAAACTCATTGAAGATGTAATGAAAACATATATTGTTGTTGAAGATAATGGTATCGGCATTTTTAAGAAAATTAAAAATGACTTATCTCTTCAGGATGAACATCAATCTTTGCTTGAACTTGCTAAAGGAAAGTTTACATCTAATCCAAAAGAACATTCTGGCGAAGGAATTTTCTTTTCAAGCAGAGCTTGTGATTTGTTTTTAATTCATTCTGGATCTTTGACTTACAGTTTAGACAGTAACTCTGATATTGGTAAATTCATTGAAACTGATAAAGGTGCAGAAGATGAACATTCTGCAGGAACCATTGCTTTAATAGGTATTAGGCATAACACCAAAAAATCTCTAAAAAGTGTTTGGGATAAGTACATTGTTAGTACAGAAAACAGGAGTGTTAGCAAAACTGTTGTTCCTGTTAAATTACTCCGCTACAAAGATGAAGGTATTATTTCAAGATCTCAGGCAAAAAGCTTACTTGCAAGATTTGATAAATTCAAATATGTAGTGTTGGATTTCTCTGGTATCGACGATATAGGACAGGCTTTTGCTGATGAAATTTTCAGGGTATATGTGAATTCTCATCCTGAAATAGAAATTTCATATATTGAGGCAAACAAGAGTATCAAAAATATGATTGACCATGTATCAGTTAATAGGTAAAAGATAACCAATCGACTTACATAAAACTCATTATGTCATACATTAAAAAATGTACTCTGAGTATGATTATTCGGATGATATCTGAAATGACATGGTGTTGTCTTTAGGTACCAACTGTTTAGCTTTTTAATTTAGTTATAATAAGGTAAATAAAATTGTATCTACTGTATAGGGTAGCTTACTAGCTTCATTAAAATTTCCATTGGCAATTTTGAAGAATATCAAATACGGTAGATACACTAAAATCAAAGTTTACTTTTTAATAAGGAAAACAAACTGTGGCAACTATTAAGTTACCACATCTTCTAAAAGAACT
>DKDL01000086.1:0-15834 GCA_002449335.1 Succinatimonas sp. UBA6849
ATTTGGTAATGATTCAATGAATTTTCTTAAATAGCCCATTTGAGCAGAGCCTGGAAAATCAACACTGTCATACCAGTATGGAATGGTGTCATTCTTATAAGCAGATGCTGCACTCTCAGGAATTACCTTGTTATCATCCTCAGGCTGTCTCATCTGCCAAATACCGTAGCAACCATAGGTAATACCACAACCTCCTGAGAACACTGACCAGTAAGCAGAACGCCTTACATGGAAATCAGTAAATCTTGAGCCACAATCCATTCTAGTAAATGAATATTCATTCATAATTGGATGAGATTCATAGCAAGGTTCTGCATCAAGCACAGGGAGATCTAATCTTTCATTATCAGACTTAGTATTTCTCCATGATGGATAACACTCACCCATGTGACCTGACTGCCAGGTAATGAAATCTAGGTAATCATATGGATTTAACATATCGTGAATTGATCTACCACCTTGGGTATGAGCAGTAATTAGCTGATCATGACCTACCTGTTCACGAATAGCCTTTGCCATATTTACGATTACAGCTTTTGACTCATCAGTAATATATGGTCTATCTCCACCTAAAATCCAAATCAGATCTGTGCCTTTTAATTTTTGGCTTAAATAAGTTAAAAACTTATAAGCCTTAGGAGCATCAAATACAGGAGCTACCTTTCCACCCCATTCTGGATTTGAGACAAAATATGATCCCCACATAGGAACTAAGGCAATAAAGATACCTTTAGAATTAGCATACTCGATAACCTTTCTTACATAGTCAAAGTAGCTATCATTAACCTCTAGAGTATCTAGATTTGAAAAAGGTAACTCATTTGTTGCTTTAGTAGGAGTATGAAGACCATCTAACTCTGCTACAGCCACTGCTTGAATTACATTAAAGCCTTTTCTAGCTCTGTTGTCGATGAAGAACTTAGCCTCATCAAAACTTAACTTATGGAATAACTCCCAAGCTGTATCTGCTGTATAGAAGAAGATCTCTCCATTTTCCTTTACTATCTTTTTGTTCTCAGTATGAAGTTTCATTTGTCTTCTCCTGTTTATTCCTTAGAATCAGCAGCTGCATTTAACTCTTTGTACTTGTCGCATACATCAGCTTCTAGCTTGTAGAACTTGAAGACGATAGCTGCTAAGAAAGAGAACACTGCTGGTAAGATTGCAAAGAGTAAGAAGAAGCAGAACTTCTGAGAATCTGTTACAGATTCAGCAGCCTTATCAGGATTGTAATCATAGAAAGCTAAGATATAACCTAATAATGCACCGCCTAAAGCTAAACCTAACTTAGTAGCAAAGAGCATACCGCCACTTAAAATACCGTTGATACGTACATGATCTCTGTAGTACTGATAGTCAGAGCAGTCAGCTACTGATGCCCAGATTAGAACACCTACTAATTCACCAGCTAACAGTGACAGGAAGAAAAGAGCAACATTTACGATAACACTGTCAGTTGCAATCACACCTAAGATCACCATGAAGACACCAGCTAAGATCTGTGACCACATTAAGAATGATGATCTCTTCATTAAACGGTTCTTCAAGATGTAGTTAGCAATAAATGGAGCGATAACACCAGCTACTGAACCTGAGGTTAACATGGTAGCTAAAATGTCATTACCACCTACGATAACATACTTAACAAAGTAAGCTGCAGCACCGAACTTTAAGGTGTTAACAATCATTACTAAAAGCTGACCTGAACACATGATAAGAGCCTGTTCGTTCTTGAACATTAGCTTAATCTGTGTAAAGAAAGAGATTGAATCATCAATAGGAGTATTAACGCGCTCTTTAGTATTTGCATAGCATAATAGAACTAAGATTGCACAAGTTGCACCTAAGCCTGCCATTACACAACGGTAACCGATAACTTCATTGTCAAACATTGCAATTAAGCCTGGTACAAATAATGAGCAAACAATGTAAGCAATCTTATTTAGAGGAAAACGGATTGTGTTAATTGAAATTCTTTCCTGTGAATCATCTGAAATAGCACCTAATAAAGAAACATAAGGTACCATCACACAGGTAACTGATAGGGTTAAGAAAATATAGGTAATGTAAGCATAAATTGCTCTACCAGTCTCTGATAAATCAGGGCTGAAGAATAAAGCAGCACAAGATAAACCATAAGGAATAGCAGCAAACAATAACCAAGGACGATAACGACCTCTTACAGATTTAGTTCTATCTGAAATCATTCCGCATAAAGGATCTGAGATAGCATCGATAAATCTAACTGCTAAAAATAAAGTACCCATCACAGCTGGATTTAACTTAAATACATCTGTATAGAAAATTGTTAAAAACATCATGGTAAAGCCCATGAAAATATTCATGGAGGCATCACCTAAGCCATAACAGAATTTTTCTCTGAAAGACAATTTTTCAGTTGTAGTATTCATATATCTTGCCTCAAAAGGTTTAAGGAATTTTGTTATGGTAAGTATAGAAATGATCGATTTTGTAGAATTGTGAGTCGATCATAATTGTTTTTCAGCGAACTAAATACCCAGATAAACTTGATATAAATCACATTTTGTTATCAAAGACAAATCGACTCTGCTTGAAAAATTTGCCTAATATGCATCCATAGATTTGACCAGATCCTCAAGATTTCTCTTTTGCATTTGAGGATTTAGCACATCTACTAAGGCATCAAAACTTAAATAAACAAGCTCCAGAAAATGCTGTTCAATTTCCTGTCCCCGATATTCAAGTTGGATCTTTTGTAAGAGTGGATCTTTTTGCTCTTTTAGCTCTAAAGATGCCTGATAAATGATGTTTAAATGATTGTCCAAACAGCTGCCAGCTAAGATCACATGATTGATGTTGTATATAGGAGCAATTGCGTTAATTGCAAAGAGTAAGGCTTCTTTTGTATGTTCTCCAAACTCACCTAATGATTTTTCAAAACCATATTTAAAAGGGAGATGAGAACATTCAGGAAATGAATTATTTCTGCCTAATAGAAGCTGATTATTTAAAAAGATACCTAAAGCTACCGAACCTTCGCCACAGGATAGAACCATAGCATTGTCAGTATTCAGATCTTTAGCATGCAACAAGGACAGCATATGACCATAAGCATAGTTGTAGACAAAGCATCTAATACCGATTGCATCTCTTAGCATCTTTGCAAAGGTAATATTCTCATCCTTTAAAAGGTTGTTTCGGTACATTATGCCGTTTTCACCTTGTTCGATGGTAGCCTGTGTTGCAATTACAATTGAGAGAATTGATTTTTTGTCACTAAGATAGAGTTTAGCAAACTCATCTATGCAGTCATTTAGCTCTTTTATAAAAACAGCTGCTGAACCAGTTTGAGGTAAATCCTTATAAGCAATCTCCTCAGTTAAACCATAGGCTAAAAGGTAAGCTCTAAACTTCCAGGAGGTATGGATCACTAAGACTGAACAGTACTGAAGATTATGTGTAATAGTTAAATTTTGACGAGGACGACCTTGCTCTTGAGCATATTCTGAGTTATCTGATCTTTTTATAATTCCAGGTGTCACAAGGTTAGACACCAACTTGTGCATATGAGACTTTGAAAAACCTAACTGTTCACATAGTTCTGCCTGAGAACATGGCTTTCTGTGTAAGATTTTGAGAATTTGACATAATGGATTTACTTCATTCATTGTGTAGCCTCTCATTTGAAAAATAGGCGCAGACATATTTCATTCTGCGCCCAAACATCATGCACAAAGCATCAATATAGACAAACAATAAAACTCGAAAAACTATAGCTTTACTAAATACCGTAAGCTATCGTAGCTTGTACTGCCTTATGCCAAGACTTAATCTTTTCTTGACATACATCCTCATCACTTACAGGAGTATAGCTATTTGACACACTCTCCTCGTTGAGGATTGATTCGTCGTATATACCCTGAGCGATAGCAGCCATGAAAGCTGCACCTTTTCCTGACAGTTCAGCATCAGTTGGAACCTTTACAGGTAATCTGCATAAATCAGATTGCATCTGCATCAGGTAACCATTCTTAGTAGCACCACCGTCAACGTTAAGCTCAGTTACAGGAACTGCTGATGACTTTCTAATTAAATCTAGAACATCAGTTACCTGATAAGCGATTGAATCTAAAGCCGCACGGACTATTTCATTCTTTCCTGTTACTCTACTCATACCTAAAATAGAACCTCTTACATTTCCATTAAAGTATGGTGCACCAAGTCCTGACAGAGCAGGTACGAAATAGCATTTATCATGAGGATTAGCAGCTTTTGCTAAAGCCTCAGTCTCTGATGGAGACTTAATTAACTTTAAATCATCCTTTAAATAACTAATGATGCCAGCTGAATAGTTGATGTTACCTTCAAGGACATAAGTTGTCTTGCCAGCACGTCGCCAAGCAGCTGAATTTACTACACCATGTAAACAGCTTGATACACTATCACCTGAGTTCATCATGATGGATGAACCAGTTCCATAAGTAGTCTTTACCTGACCACTCTTTAGACAACCATGACCGAATAAAGCACCTTGAGAATCACCTATTGCAGCATGGATTGGTATTGCATGGGGCAATAAACCATCAAAATCTGTTTCGCCAAAATTAGTATCTGAATCTAAAATTGGAGGCAAAGCATCAACTGGTACTTTGAATAAATCACATAACTCTTTTGACCACTGTTGAGTTTTCAGATCCATAAGCTGGGTTCTAGATGCATTTGATGGTTCTGTTGCAAAACTCTTTCCATGAGTTAAGTAAGAAATCAAAAATGAATCTATATTACCAATGCACAGATCATGCTCTGAAGCTGCTTTTAAAACCTCAGGGACATTGTCAACAAGCCAGGTGATCTTAGCTGCTGAAAAATACTCTGATAACTCTAATCCTGTGATCGTGCGAACTCTATTTGCTTTTGCTTTAACCTCATCTTTAGCTACAAAAGCAGCTCCTCTAGCACACTGCCAGACAATGGCATTGTATAAAGGTTTTAAAGAAGATCTTCTCCAAGCACCAACAGTTTCACGCTGTACAGAGATTCCAACTGTTTTTACTTTGTTCTTTCTATTAGAGTCCTTATCGAGCAGAGCTTTTACGACAGCAATGACATTTTTTCCGATCTCGTTTAAGTCATGTTCTACATAACCCAGATCGTTAATAATCTGTCTGTGAGGCAGAGTCTCAATATCGAGCATTCTGCCTTCACCGTCAAAGAGCAGGGCTTTAGTACCCTGCGTACTCTGATCAATACCAAGGACTAAGTCATCCTTAGCCATGTAGTGCTTCCTCTGCTTTTGCTGCAATGCCTTCAGCTGTTAAGTGGTAGTACTCAAATACTTCCTTTGAATTACCAGTAATCACTGGAGCATCAGGTAGAGCCATGGTAATGCACTTACGAGGGCAATTCTCTGAAACAACCTGAGCTACCATTGAGCCTAAGCCACCAATAGGTGAGTGCTCTTCAACAGTAATTACAGCTTTAGCATTCTTAGCAGCTTCGATTACAGCATCTTTGTCTAAAGGCTTTACACAGTACATATCAAGAACTGTAGCTGAGATTCCTTTAGCCTTTAGAAGTTCAGCTGCTCTCTTTGCATATAGAACCATTTCACCACAGGCTACGATTGCTACATCATCACCCTTGCATACCCAGGTTGCTTTATCCATTTCAAATGGAGTGTCATCTTCTGAGTAAACAGGATCAACTGCATTACGTCCTACACGGATGTAAGCAGGCTCATTATCTTTTACTAGAACTTCCATCAGTTTCTTAGTCTGATAGCAGTCTGATGGTAGATAAACTCTCATACCAGGAATTGAGCTCATGCAAGCAATATCCTGAGCTGAGTGATGGCTCATGCCTAAAGCACCATAACTTACACCACCTGAAATACCGATTAGTTTTACATTAGTATGTGAGTAAGCTACATCAACCTTACACTGTTCGTATGAACGAGCTGCGATAAAGCAAGCAGGTGACATAGGGAAAGTTCTCTTACCGCAACGAGCCATACCTGCTGCAATACCAACTAGATCCTGCTCTGCAATACCAACTTCGACAAACTGCTCAGGGAAGGCATTAGCAAATGGTGTAGCAGAAGCACTTCCGCGAGAATCAGAGCAAAGAACTACGATATCTTTATCTGTTTTAGCTGCATCCATCAATACGTTGCAGATCATTTGTTTATTTGCAATGTTTGTCATAACTAGTCCTCCAATGCTCTTGTTGCTAAGTCTTTCTTGATTTGCTCATACTCTTCTGCTGAAGGTACATGGTGATGCCATGCTGCCTTATTCTCCATTACAGAAGATCCTTTACCCTTGATAGTATTTGCAATCAATACGCTAGGCTTGCCTTTAACCATTCGAGCTTCTTCGAATGCACGAGCTAATTTTTCAATATCATTACCATCGTCAACATCAATTACATGCCAACCAAATGAATCCCACTTACGGTGTAAATCATCTAAAGCCATAACATCTTCAGTTGAACCTGAAATCTGTAGACGGTTTCTATCAATAATTGCACATAGGTTGTCCAGTCTGTAGTTAGCACCAGACATTGCGCCTTCCCATACAGAGCCTTCAGCTAACTCACCATCGCCCATAACTACATAAACACGGTTCTTGCTCTTGTTCATGCGCTCGGCAATTGCCATACCTACAGCTACAGGTAAACCATGACCTAAAGCACCAGAGTTCATTTCAATGCCTGGTAACTTGTTATTTGGGTGACCGATGAACATTGAGCCGAACTGGCTGAACTCTTTTAATACTCTCTCAATTGGGAAGAATCCTTTCTCTGCTAAAACTGCATATAAAGCTTCTACAGAGTGACCTTTACTCATAATGAAATGGTCATGATCTTTAGTATTGAAGTTATCTACTGAGATGTTCATCTCTTTAAAATAAAGAGTAACTAAAGTATCCATAACAGACATATCACCACCGATATGACCGCCTTTACCATTTACAATCATGTCAACTACGTCTTGACGTAGCTTATAAGCTAATTTCTTTAACTCTTTCATTTTTATTCTCCACGTAGATAAGCTTTAACCTGTTCTTCAATAGGGTCGTATAAATCAGCCTTGATGCCGATATACTTACAAGCTTCATATAAAACAGGAACAACATCTTCATATACGCCTACACAGTGGTGGATATATGGGCCGGTAACAATCTTTTCTTCAAGACGCTTAATGTTCTCGACCTCAACCCACATGTAGGTACCTAAAATCTTTGGACCTTCAACACTCTTAGCATTGCCTAAAAGTAATGAGTACTCACCGTTATCTCCATCAAAACGAGTTAAGGTAAGTTTGTTACCTGGCTTTGCCTCAGCTGATAATGATCCTTCATCAGGGAAAGCAATTGGGCAGGTAAGTTCTGGCTTCTCTTTAGCAACTGAGAATGGCCATGGACCACAGTGCTGTAATAATTCTCCATTTGGATTATCTGGATGACGAACAGTCCAGTCAGCAAAGAAGCCTCTGCTTCTGTTCATCACAGCAGCTTCAGCAAGTAGAGCGGTGATAGCGCCGTGAATATCTGTCTCACATACAACAGGAATACCCATGTCATTTAAGATCGCATTAGCAGCACAAGGCATAATACCTAGCTCACCTTGCAGTGCAGTCCAGCACTGAATAGCACCAGCATTGCAACCGTACTTATCCACAAGATTCTTCATGGCATGAGCAAGTGCTGCAACTGTTGCTACCTTTGGTTTTGCAATCTTAATTACAGTGTTGTCTTGTAAGAACTGTAATTCCTTTTGAGCTTCATTTGCCTTTTCAATACGACGAACTTCTGCAACTAACTCTGATAGAGGAATAGGAGATAATTGAATATTGAATTTCTCTAATAGCTCGCCTTCGTTACACATAGTTGTCCAGAAATCGAATGGACGTGGGCCCATCTGTAGAATTCTGATATGTCTAAAGGTTCTTACAACATTACATACTGCTTCAAAATCATGAATACCGCGCTCAAATACGGGATCTGATAATCTGCAGTTAGTTAAATAGGTGAATTTGACATTAAAACGACGTAATACTTTTCCTGTAGCAAACAAACCACACTGGGTATCACGTAAACGTCTTCCATCAGGAAGTGGACGCTCATCTAAAGGGCCCCACAATAGAACTGGCAGGTTAAGTTCTTTTGCCAATCTTGCGCAGACATATTCTGTTCCGAAATTGCAGTGAGCTAAAATAATTCCATCTACCTTTTCTTTGCGGAATTTATCAGCAATCTTCTGAACATCCTCATCAGCAAACAGAAGACCTTCGTCATTGATATCAGTGATATCTACGAAATCGACCCCCAATTCAGTCAATCTTTTTGCTGTCAAATCGCGATATTTCAATGCATCTGGAGCACTAAAAACACTACGACGAGTTGGAACAAAACCTAATTTAATATGAGCTGTCATGATGTCTTTCCTTATAGCTTTTTAACTATGTAGTTTTATTATTTGTTTATGTATCTCATGCAAACTGACTTACCAGCCTGTACTTGACCTTCTGTGATGGTTAAACGCTTAATGTTATCCATTGAGCTTGAGGTGATAATCACAGGAGATGTTGTATCCATGTTATGAGCTTTTACAGTCTCCCAGTTAACTTTACAGATAGGCTGTCCTGCTACTACCTGATCTCCTTTTGAAACCATAGGCTCAAAGCCTTCACCATTTAGAGCTACAGTGCCTATTCCTAAGTGGATTAAGATCTCCACTCCGTCATAACCTGTAATACCAAATGAGTGCTTTTGCTCTCCTACAAAGGAAATCACTCCAGAGATAGGTGATAGGGCTGTATCATCTGTAGGAATAATTGCTACACCGTCACCTACAACCTTGCCTGCAAAAATAGGGCTATCAACATCAGCAATTGAAATAACCTTTCCGCTTAGGGCGGCGAGGATGGCCTCGCCTTTTTCTCTAAAGAACATCCTCTAAATCCCCCTTACTTATTCTCATTACGTGCCTGTAGTGCCATACGAGCCTGAAGAGCGCGCTGATACTGGTCAATGATTACAGCTAATACGATTACTAAGCCCTTGATAATCATCTGCCAGAACTCAGAAACACCGCACATAACCATACCGTCTGAGATAACGCCGATGATGAAAGCACCGATAACAGTACCAACGATGGTACCAACACCACCCATCAGGGAAGTACCGCCTAATACCGCAGCTGCGATAGCGTTCATTTCCCAAGTGTTACCAGTCATTGGGTGAGATGCTACTAACTGAGAAGTTGCGATGATGCCTACGATAGCTGCACAAGCACCTGAGAACATGTATACATAGATCTTGTCGTTATCTACATGAACACCTGATAACTTTGCTGCGCGCTCGTTACCACCGATTGCTAAGATGTGCCAACCAAATGGAGTCTTACGTAGGATTACTGCAGCGATAATTGCAATCACAATCAGAATCATTACAGCAACAGGGAAACCACCAATGTCACGACCAAAGATTTCAAAACCAGTGTTGCCTAATGCCTCTTTACCAACCAGGTTAGGGAAGGTTGCACCGTTTGAAGTTAAGTTTGCAGCACCACGAGCGATGTACATCATGCCTAAGGTTGCAATGAATGGAGCTACTGCAAACTTGGTGATGATAAGACCGTTAATCGCACCTACAATTACACCGATTGCAACAGCAATCAGAACAATTACAGGAACTGAGAAGTAGATGGTGTAACCGAAGATGGTAAAACCATGATTGATAAGTAAACCTGCAACCATGCCTGACAGACCAACTACTGAGCCCACAGACAAATCAATACCGCCAGTTACCAACACATAGGTCATACCGATACCTAAAATACCGTATAAAGCTACGTGCTTTGCAATTAACAGTAATGACTGGCTGGTAAAGAATGATTCACTAGCCAATGAGAAGAAGATCACTAACAAGGTCAGCACAATTAAGGTACGACCTTTAAGGATTGTCATGATTACATCATTTTTATTCATTTTTTAATTCTCCAAATACCTTAGTTTGCCTTATGGCCCATGTATGAAGCTTTTACCAAGTTGTCCTGAGTAATATCATCACCGGTTAACTCTGCTGTCTTAATACCGTTTGATAGAACCAGGATCCTGTCTGCAATAGCGATAATTTCTTCAAGTTCTGATGAAATAACTAGTAAAGAAACACCTCTTTTTGCATACTGGTAAATAAGGTGGAAGATTTCTGTCTTTGCGCCGATATCAATACCACGTGAAGGCTCATCCAAAAGCATGATCTGAGGATTAGTCAAAGCGCCTTTTGCAAAAACAACCTTCTGCTGATTACCGCCAGATAAAGACAGAATTGGCAGATCCTTGTCAGCTACCTTGATATGAACATCCTTAATCATTTCAGTTTCTGCTGCATCTTCCTTACTCTTATCAATAAGGCCTAAAGGATTGGTGTACTTACCGATGTTTGACAGAGCAATGTTCTTAGCAATACTCATGGTTTGAACCAAACCTTCTCTCTGTCTATCCTCAGGAAGCCAAGCAAAACCTTTATCAATCTGATCAGCTACAGATTGAATCTCAATCTTTTTGCCGTTTAAAATGATGTCACCAGTATGGTTTGGTCTCATACCCATGATGCATTCAAAGATTTCAGTTCTACCAGCACCTAGAAGACCATAGATACCCAAGATTTCGCCTTTCTTTAGGTTGAAAGAAACATTGTTTAATAGGTAGCCACCACCGTTCTTTGGAAGAGATAAGTTCTTTACCTCTAAAACGTTCTCTTGCTTGTCCCAATCGACAGCAACATCGCGTTTAGGGTAGCTCTTGCCTTCACCTACCATCTGCTTAACAATCCAAGGCACATCAATGTCTTTTACAGCAGCATCTGCAACTAACTTGCCGTCACGGAAGATAGTTACAAAGTCACCGATACGCATTAACTCTTCTAGACGGTGAGAGATGTATACAATAGAAATACCTGTTGCTGTAAGCTCTCTCATGATGTTGAACAGCACATCAACTTCCTGCTCTGACAGTGATGATGTAGGCTCATCCATGATTAAAATCTTAAGATTTGGGATCAGAAGATTTCTTGCAATTTCAATCATCTGCTGCTGACCTACACGTAGATCACCTACCATAGTGTCAGGATCGATTGGGTAGTTAAGTCTTGCTAAAACCTGTTTTGCTAACTTTCTGTGTTCTGCATCATCTAGGACACCACCTTTGGTTCTTTCTGATGCCATAAACAAGTTCTGGAAAACTGTCATATTAGGGAACAGACATAACTCTTGGTGAATAATGGCAATACCATGAGCTCTTGCATCTACTGTTGAATTAAATTCAACTTCTTTTCCCTGAAGATAAAGCTTGCCTGCTGATGGCTTCTCAATACCAGCGATGATACGCATCAAGGTTGACTTACCAGCACCATTCTCACCGATAAGAACATTTACCTTGCCACGTTTGATATCGAAAGAAACCTGATCAAGCGCTTTGGTGCCAGGATAGATCTTGTCTATCTTCTCGGCATGTAAATAAATCTCTTCGTTCTCGTTGCTCATTGTCAACTCCCACTACTTAACTGAAAGTTTTACAGGTGTAATCTGAAGCAGATCTGGTCTTGCAACTGTAAAGCAACCAGTAAACTCAATCTTTTTGCCTTCAAGAGTATTCATATCAATCTGGCTTAAGATTTCCTTTGAAATTAGGTTGTGGAATGCAACTGATACTTCAGCCCATTCAATTTGGTTTTTGTAATCCTTGTAGCTAATTAAGCTAATTGAGTCTCTAACAGCAGATCCTTTGTAAACAGGACCAATTTGTAATCTGGTCTTAACATCTGATGGATTTCCATCAAGAGTAAATGCGATATAACCTGAACGTAGTTTGTTCTTTACAGAATCAACAGTACCAGTGCCTTTTACGATGAATGAAAGTTCGCCCTGATCTCCCATTGAATAGTGACCATACTTTGCTGCTACACTTGAAAAATCACCGTTTGCCTCTGTTAGTAACTGGTCTAAATCAACAGCATTTGATTCAAAATACTCAGCTGACTTTTCTTCCCAGAACTTTGTTGCTACAGTGGTTGGATCAAAAGCAACTTCGCCTGTTAAGGTAGCTTCCTGACCTTCTTTAACTACAGTGGCACTCAATGCTGCATAAATCACTACTAAAACAGCTATAACAGCACCTACAATGCGACCTTTTGACATGATGAACTCCTTTTTTTGAGACAAAAATAGCCTTCTGTCCTTAAAAAAACAGTTTTTTATATTTAGATTAAGATGCGCCACAGAACCGTGGCGCACCGTGTTTACTTACTTGGAGATAGAGAAGTTGTTTAGCTTCTTAGCATTATCTTTGGTGATGATTACACAATCGATAAGCTGCTTTTCGCTCTTACCTGTTGTACCAGTCTTTAAGTACTGATCTGCCTGTTTTACAGCCATCTCAGCGATTAGAGCAGCAGGCTGCATTGCAGTAGCAGTCATGTTACCTGCGATAATCTCATCACGAGCATCGTTAGAACCGTCAACACCGATGATCTTTAAGGTCTTACCTGCAGCCTTAATAGCAGCTGCGGCACCAACAGCCATGTTGTCATTACCAGAGATAACACCCTTTAAATTAGGATATGACTGTAAAATGGTTTCCATCTTTGAGTAAGCCATATTCTGATCCCAGTTAGCTGTCTGTACAGCAACCATCTTCATATCAGGATACTGGTCAATAACCTCATGGAAAGCAGTTGATCTGGTCTTTGCATTGGTATCTGAGTCAATACCAAATAACTCTGCGTATTCGCCTTCTTCTTCCATCTCTTCTACGAATACTTCAGCAGCGCCCTTAGCACCTTGGTAGTTGTTTGCAACAATCTGAGCTACAGCAATACCTTGCTCGTTAATCTCACGGTCAATCAAGAATGTTGGAATATTGTTGTCGTATGCTCTCTTTACAGCAGCAACTGTTGCATCAGCACCTGCATTATCACAGATAATTGCAGCTGCTTTATCAGAAATAGCAGTTTCGAATAGTTCTGACTGTTTTACAGGGCTATCATCGTGTGAAACCATTTTTACGGTATAACCAAGATCTTTAGCTGTCTTAGCAGCCACCTCAGCCTCTGTCTTAAAGAATGGGTTTGAATGTGATGGGGTGATTACGTACATGATATTTGAACCACCACCGCTTAAACGTTTTGCAGCATCAGCAGCATTTGCTGAAGTTGCTAATGTTGAAGCAGCCATTACCATAGCAATTGATGCGCAGAATTTTGATAACTTCATCGGAAACTCCTATCTCTCTTATGTTTTAAATCTGAATATTTTTCAGATTTCTATTTGTTTGACATAAAAAATTATAGATAGAAGTAAAGCTTCTTTTTGTCAAAATTCTATTTTTATTGTCATTATTTTATTTTTAGAATTATTTTATTTGTGACAACAATCCCAAAGTAGCTACACTAAATTTTGCTTTTACGAAAATTTGATTTTTTTAAGCTTCTAAAACCATATTTTTTGAATACAGTTAAAAATTAAATTTGCTTCTATAGACAGGAACAATTACTGACAATTATCAGAAAATATTACTATTAAGATTAAAGAACATTATCGCGGATTGCGTTGTTCTTTCTATACTGAGCAGGGCTCTCACCCTGTATTGAAATAAAGACACGACCAAAATGACTTTGGGAATTAAATGACAGCATTAAGGCGATATCTGAGATACTTTTATCTGTTGTAGCAAGAAGAGTTTTAGCAACTTCAATTTTACGAAGTCTTGCGTACTCTCCTAGAGTCATTTTCTTTTCTTCTTTAAAGAGCTTTGAGAGGTAACTTGAGCTTACTTTTAGCTTATTGCTTACTGTCTCAAGATTAAACTTTTCGTATAGATGACGGTCAATGTAGTCACAAGCTCTTAAAACTACAGGTGAGAGCAAATTACCTTGTTCAAGATCAAGTTTATGTTTTGCCACCATCTGAGTACATCTTAAAGCACAGGCTCTGGCTAAAGCTGCTGCATCACTAGGATACTTACAATCCTCTACTTCCATGATAAAAGCATCAGAGATAACATATAGCTCTTCAACACTCAAACCAGCTTCAATAGCTGCTCTTGAAGCAATAGTGATATCAACAATTGCTAAATTCTTAGCAGATCTTAATTCTGATCTGGCCAGTGTTCCGCGCATACTTGCATAGATTGAATTTAGAGCTTTTTTAAGCCCTTCAACGTCACCTTGTTTTATCGCAAGTTTAATTGAGTCCTCAAATACACCTGGATTATGAGGTCTGTTAGTTAGGGATTGCCTTGAAAAGATATTAGCAACATGCTTTTGAGCTGATTCTAAGAGTTCATCATTTAAAAAACTCTTATCTAAGAAATCACTTAGAAATATGTACTTGTCAGTAATTGAACTGTAGATTAGCAGAAGAATTGAAGCCAACTTTTTCACATCAATGTAAAACAAGCTTACATTGTTTGCTTTATGCTTTAGCGCATATAACTTGCAAAAGTTCTGATCAACCTGAGTAATTACCACAGGACCTATCACCAATATTAGGTCATCAGTACACTTAACACCACCAAATAACACAGGTTGTTCTTCGTTAATGATGACTATATTCTTTTCTTTGACTTCTTTTAGGATCTTCTTTCGAAATTCATAGTCAGTTTTTAGTACATTCCATTCATCGACTTCTTCTCTATCAAACTTCTCGTAGTAGTGGTTGTCTGATTTAAAGATATGAGTAGGCACTGGAACTAATTCTTTGACTAGTCCCAGTCCGTATGACAATGGCAGGATTTTCTGTTGTTTTTCTTTAGAATCATCCATATCTAGCTAAAGACGACCTTAAGAAATAAAACTGACTTAGAAAGACACATTTGACTCTAAGATAACATTGCTAAATGGCTTGCACTCACCAGTTCTTACTACCGCAACACTTGAAGCAGAGAGTTTTTTGAACTGCTCATGAGGTACTTCAACAACCTCTACTCCATTGAGTTTAGCCCATTCGTAGATCTTCTGGTAGAAAGCAGGATTTGCTTCTTTTGCCTCAGAGGCAATAGTTACTTTTTGGAATTTAGCTTCTGCATCGACAACGTTAAATACATCATCAAAAGCAGGTACACCATATGTAACTGCAAGATCGATTCTCTGAACTCCCTTAGGAACTGGCAATCCACAATCTCCGATAGTTAGAGTATCAAAATGACCTAATTTTGAGATTACGTATGATAATTCTGAATTTAAGCAACCAATCTTTTTCATTTTATTTCTCCTAGAGCTTATCTACTAAAACATCAACTTTTGATTTCTTAATGAAATCTAAGACAGCACTAGCCTTTGGAATAGAAGGTGTTGCACCTTTAGTCTGTACAGCTAAAGCTGATGCTGCTGTTGCACATTTAATAGCGAGCGCAGGATTCATACCTGATGCTAAATTAGTAATTAAATAACCTAAGAAGGTGTCACCTGCAGCTGTGGTATCTACAGCCTGAACCTTAAATGACTTACAAGAAATTGGATCACAGCCAACCTGTTTTAAGATTGAACCACGAGAACCTAAAGTTAACACGAATGAAGAATTTGGATACTTCTTTGTAAGCTCATCAATTAACTCATAAGGATCGGTATCAGCTGGCTTTGACACCATTGAAGAACCTTCGATCTCATTTACAATCAGATAAGAGCATTTATCTAAAGGCAATTTCAATAATTCATCAGAGTATGGAGATACGTTAAAGCAAACTTTTAAGCCTTTTTCGTATGCCTTATTGATCATGTATTCGATGTTATTAGTCTCATTTTGCAGAACTAAATAATCCCCATTCTCAAAATGAGACAAGGTTTCATCAAT
>DKDL01000086.1:15854-18728 GCA_002449335.1 Succinatimonas sp. UBA6849
AATGGTTTGATTTGAACCGCCATAAAGAATAATGCAGTTCTGACCATTATCATCAACCTGAATAATGGTATGACCACTAGCTTCATCTCTTTGCTTTAAAAAGTCTGAGTTGATCTTATTTTCAGTAAGAACGTTAATGAGGATCTGTCCGTCTGCTTTACCTACAGCACCAGCATGATATACATCACCACCAGCTCTAGCTAATGCGACAGACTGATTAAGACCTTTGCCACCAGCAAAGATACTTCTACCTTTTGACTGAAGGGTTTCACCTGGGGTTACAAAATGAGGAACTTCATACACATAATCAATATTTAAAGAACCATAATTTAGAATTTTGGCCATAACAAATCTTCCTTAAAATAGTCTTTGATCACTCAAAGAAAGGTTTTATTTATTACTTAATTTTTTATTGTTTGTCTAAATATTGATACTTTTGTATGTGTTTCCTTTAATCTTAACTGAAATATTCTCAATTAAGAAATTTTGGATCTAGCTCTTGTGATACAGATAACAAATGAAAAATGCAAAAAAAGATAGAAAAGACACTATAAAAAGGCAAAAATTTGATCTTTATCAAGTTATAATATTGTGAAGTTTCAACTTGGGACATAATAAAAATGAAGCCTATTTTTCTTGGTGTTAACATTGATCACGTTGCTACAGTTCGTAATGCACGTGGAACAAATTATCCAGATCCTGTAACTGCCGCAGCAATCGCTGAACTTGCAGGAGCTGATAGTATTACTACTCACTTACGTGAGGACAGAAGACACATCACTGACAGAGATGTAAGAATCATCAGAGAAACTGTAAAAACCTCTTTAAATTTAGAGATGGCAGTAACCGATGAAATCTTATCTATTGCTGTTGCAGTAGCTCCTCAGAAGGTATGTATGGTACCTGAAAGAAGAGAAGAAGTTACTACAGAAGGCGGTCTTGATGTTCTATCAAATATGGAAAAGATCGAGAAGGCAATTAACAAGTTAGATAACGTTGGTACTGTTTGTTCTTTATTCATCGATCCTGTAAAAGAGCAGATCGATGCCGCTGTAAAAGTTGGTGCACCATTTGTTGAGTTCCACACAGGTCGCTATGCAAATGCAACCAATGAAAAAGCAATTAAAGAACAGCTAAAAGTTTTAACTGAGATGGCAGCTTATGCTGACTCAGTAGGTCTTGGAGTAAATTCAGGACACGGACTTAATTACAATAACGTAGCTGCAATTGCTGCTATTCCACAAATGAATGAACTTAACATTGGACATAGCATTATTGCTCGCGCAATTTTCACAGGCTTGCCTGAGGCTGTAAAGACCATGAAAGAAATCATGGAAAAAGCCCGCAACAACTCACAGAAGTAATGAGGTAAAAATGAGCTTTAAAAATCTGTTAGAGAATTTTGGTCACACTGCAAATGATCGTGTAGAAGCTGCTATCGCTGCTTTAAAAAAAGGTCGTGGTGTACTGGTTGTTGATAACGAAGATAGAGAGAATGAAGGCGATTTAATCTATGCAGCAGAAACAGTAACTGATGCACAGATGGCATTCATGATCCGTGAGTGTTCAGGTATTGTTTGCGTTTGTATCGAGCCTGAGCAGGCAAAGCGCATGAACTTACCTATGATGGTTGAGCACAATACTTCTGTATACGGCACAGCATTTACAATTTCAATTGATGCTGCAAAAGGCGTAACCACTGGTGTTAGTGCTCCTGATCGTGTAAAGGCAATCAAAGCTGTAATCAATCCAAATGGTAAACCAGAGGACTTAGCAAGCCCTGGTCATATGTTCCCACTAGTTGCTAAAAAAGGTGGTGTTCTAGAGCGTGACGGTCACACTGAAGCTTCAGTTGATTTAGCTCGTTTAGCAGGCTTTGCTCCTGCTGGTATTCTTTGCGAGTTATGTGCTCCTGATGGTTTAATGGCAAAGTTACCACGTGTAACTACCTTTGCTATGGAGCATGACTTAACCTGTCTTTCAATCGAAGACTTAATTGCTTACCGCAAAGAAAAGAACATCTAGTTTAAGATAGCGCTGCTAAATGCAGCGCTTTTTATATGAACATCACAGACAATCTTAAACTTGGTAGCACAAGCTATGGTGATCCTAATGCACCTAAATTAGTTGTAACTCCAGGCTGGGCTACTGATTCAAACTTTTTAAAACCTTTCGTTTCGTTATTCCCAGACTATAACGTTATCCTGTTAGACATGCCTGGATATGGCAAATCTGAAGAGTTAAAACAGTTTTCAATATCCACACGACAAACAGCCAATCTAATCTTAAATTCAATTCCTAAAGATTGCACTCTCATTTCATGGTCCTTGAGTACCTTAGCTGCAAGCTGTGCCTGTTACGCTGACACTGAAAAGAAGATCAAAAGGTTTATCTCCATTTGTGGTACCCCTAGATTTCCATCTGATCCAAATTGGCCTGGATTTGATTATAGATATGTTCTTAAATGCCTAAAGCTCTTCGATGAAGGCCGTAATATTCGCTCGATCAAACTTTTCTTTAAAATGCAAACTCAAGGTGGAACTCTTACTAAAGAGCAAAACCAGTTCATTCTTGAGGCTTGCGATAAGATGGGAACCATCGATCCTCAGGTATTGAGAAACGGTCTGTTTAAAATGGCCTATTCAGATCATCGAGAAGCATTTTTTAACTTAAAGATACCTTGCTTCCATGTTTTTGGAGCAAAAGACCGACTTGTTAAACAAGAAATTGCATCAAAAATAATGGATCCTCAATATCACTTGTGTGCTGTTCTGCAAAATTCAGCACATATGCCTTTCTTAACTGAGGGTGAAGAATTATCAAAACTAATCAGAATTTTTATAAAAAAACACTGTAACTATTCAGAACCCCTAG
>DKDL01000041.1:0-9017 GCA_002449335.1 Succinatimonas sp. UBA6849
ACTAGTTTGTAATTTTTGAGAAATCTCAATTTTCCCAAGTTTTTCACGTATTGTCCCAAGTTTTTCACGTATTGTCTACTAGCCCAAGTTTTTCACGTATTGTCTACTAGTTCAGATCTCTAAGTTTCATTTTGTGTAACCTCAATTCACAGCCTTGTCGCCGTGAGGTTTTCTTGCATAATTGTTGTAATAGTAAAGATCGTGTCCTAATGCTGTTAATTCTTGAGCTATAAAGTTCTCAAAGATTGCACCAAAGTTTAAATTGTCATCTCCACTTATGATCTTAAGTTGAATACCTTGAGAGTACTCAGATGCTAAAAGGCCTACGTCACTCATGAATAATTTGAATAAGCTTCTAGATTTTGATAATTTTAGAGGAACCTTTGGCGTTTCAACATTGTAAACCGGTAAAGCAACACCTGCGTGTTTCAACCAGAGAAAGCTATTCTCATACCTATTAAACTTTATTCCTGACCTGATATCTTTGATGATAAAGCGTTTGTTTTGACTATTAAGTTGAGGAGCTATCAGATCGAAGATCTGTGCAATTGCAAGCTTATTGTTCTTGTCATACAGCGTAATGTCTTTTTTATAGAGATTAACAATTTGCTTTTGTATATCTATTACTTCATTAAGATTATTTGTTTCTATATATCTGTTTACAGCAGCAGGCATGCCTCCTACTACTAGATAAAGTCTAAATAATTCCATCATCTTTTTGTGGATAAAATCGTCAACTGGCTTTTTCTCTTTAAAAGAAATTTCAAGACTGTCTAGAATTTTTGAATTTATCCCAATATTCAATACAAATTCTCTAAATGTAAGAGGGAACATCCTTTTTATAGTAAGGTATCCAACTGGTACTGATCTAAGATCATTGATTTCAATTCCTAAAAGTGATCCTGAAAGAATGTAACTGTACGATCCTTCATCAACAAGAAATTTAATATAAGTGATAACTTCAGGACAGATCTGTACCTCGTCAAAAAAGATGAGCGTATCTCCTTTTATTAGGTTGTGTTTTGTGAATAGAGACAGTCTGGCAAGAAGATCTTTAGTGTTACTTAGCCCCGTGAACAAAGACATTGCTTCAGGTTGTTCGACAAAATTGATTTCAATGTAGGTTTTGAATTTTTTTCCAAACTCTCTAATTGAGAATGTTTTTCCAATCTGTCGAGCACCTTCAATTAATAGGGCTGTTTTGGATGTTTTAAAATGTTCGACCAAAATTTGATCTACGGTTCTAGTTAGCATTTGAAAAGCTTTTTAAAGTTTATTTTATCTAAATTATAGATATAAATTGCCATTTTTCCAACCAAAATTGGATAAAATTGACCTCTTTTCCAACCAATTTAAACTGCATTTTTGCCAATATTCCAACTTTTTTTTCAATCTTGAATGTAGGATTTTGTAAGAAAACCTTTAGTAAGGCTGTATTTGAGGTATCAAAATGGTGGATTAAAAGTGGATCTATAGTTCTTGTCAGCATTCTAAGAGCTCTTAACAGTTGGTTTTGTCTTGAGCATAGACATGATAATGCCAATTATCTAACTAAAAATAACCTAAAATTGTCCACTTTTCCAACTGAATTAAGCCTAATTCTGATCGCTTTTCCAACTTTTTAAGAAAATTTGGTATACAAAAGAGCAACGAAATCACTTCCAACATGTGGTCTGAGAACGTGTTTTTAAAGCTCATTTTTGCTATCTGAAAATAAAACTCATCACTAAAAAATACCCTTTAAAAAGCTTGAAGTGACCACACTTGTATAAGTGTGAAAAGAGAATAAAAGGATTGCAAGAAGAAGCAATCCGAGGAGCTTTTATGAAGAACATGAATAACAGCAATAAGAATATGTTAGCAAGAGTTAATAATGGTTTTAATAAGAACTTTGCACCAACACTGTTTGATTTCTTCAGCCGTCCATTAACAGACTTTGACAATATGTTTACTCCAATGGCAACAGACAATGCTCGTGTAGATATTAAAGATTTAGGTGATCGTTATCAGCTAAAGGCTGATATGCCAGGAGTAAAGAAAGAAGACATCAAGGTTGATTTTGAGAATGGTGATTTGACCATCAGAGCTGACCATCATAAAGAGTGCAACAAGAAAGATGAGTTTGGCTTTATGGTTCATGAGCGTTCAGAAGGTACTTACGAACGTAACTTTCATTTTGAAGATGTTGATCCAAAAGATATTACAGCAGCCTATGCAAATGGTGAGTTGGATATCTGCTTGATGAAAGCAAAAGATGCTAAGACTTCAACTTCAATTAAGATCCACTAATTAAAGGGGCTAGTTTTTAAAGCTTAGTCTTACTACCGCAAATCACAATAGTTTATTCTCATAAATAAAAAGGACAGAGCCGCAAGGCTCTGCCTTAATCAGTTGCATTTAGCTCTCATTTAAAGATTCTTTTCAAAGAAAGTTTCAATCTTATCAAAAGGGATTACATCCATCTTGTAGTAAAGATCTGTGTGATTAGCATTAGGTATGATGTAAAGTTCCTTATTATCACCTTTTAATTTTTTGAAAGCACCTTCAGAAAAATATCTTGAGTGGGCTTTTTCGCCGTGGATCATCAGAACTGGAGTTTCAATTTCATCTGCATATGACAGAATTGGCATATTCATGAAGGTAGCAGATGAGGTTACCGTTGCACCAGATGTAGAGCCATATGATCTTTCATGATAGCCTAGTTTGGTTTCGTAGAAATTGATATAGTCTTTTAAAAACTGAGGCATATTATCTTTGATCTTCTTTGGATTGCCACCGGTGGTTGCGTAGTATCCATTTTTATAATCAACTGTACGCTGTGCTGCAATTTGAGCTCTAGCTTTCTGTCTATTTGCCTTTAACTCTTCAGCTGTCTTACCTTCATCAAAATATCCATTAGCCATGACTCTAGTCATGTCGTACATAGTTGAGGTTACAGTAGCTTTGATTCTAGGATCTTGAGCTGCAGCGTTTAACGCAAAACCACCAAAACCACAGATGCCAATGATACCGACTTTGCCATCAGCTACGTTTTCATTATTCAGTAGGTAATCAACAGCAGCTAAAAAATCTTCTGTATTAAGTTCAGGTGAGGAGATGTTTCTAGGTTCTCCGCCACTTTCTCCAGTAAATGCAGGATCAATAGCTAAAGCAATAAATCCTCGAGCTGCCATCTCCTGAGCATAGCGACCTGATACCTGCTCTTTTACGGCACCATATGGACCAGCAACAGCTAATGCTCTTAGCTTATCTCCTTTTTTTATATTAGCAGGAGTATAAAGATCACCTACCATGGTGATGCCAAAGCGATTGTGAAAAACAACTTTGTGGTGATGAGCTCTTTTATCCTCAGGAAAAACTTTATCCCATTTTTCAGATAGAGAAGATGCGTCTATGGTTAAAGCTGGAGCTTGTGAATCTTTAGCATAAGATGAATTGACAGCTAGTGTAAGTAGCATAGTTGCTACAAGAGGTGCTAATGTTTTTGCTTTCATAAAATGTTCCTTTATGTAATTTGTATACATCTACTTTAGAACAGTAAAAAGCAAAAAATAGGCACAATTTTTTCAAAATATTGTCAAATTATGCAAGAAATTGAGATTTTTTTAAGAAACGAGTATGTTTTTAGAAATTTTAGATGACAACAAATTTAGAAAACAATCTAAACAGAGGGAGACTGCTCAATAGGGTAGAAGCTTAGTTAGACACATTAGAGCCTGATTTTGAAATTTCGTCGATTAGATCTTCTACAAGATATTCATCACTCATGCAGTGCATATCAGACACGCCTTCACTTACAAGAGGGTAGAGTTTTGACTTATAGAAAATATCTAAGTCTTTGCGCATGGAGATATGTTCTTTTTTAGCCAACAGAGCAACTTCTCTTGGGTACTTCATTTTTTGAGTATTTTATTTGCAGTAAGATTGGATTTGCGTTCATATATGTAACCCTATAATCTTGTGACCTTTATATATGTAAGACAACTCAAGGCAAGTGGAGTACGAAAACAGAATTGCAAATTTGGTTTCTCAAAACGAAGTCTTTTTATGGCTTCATCTTTACCTATAAGACCATCAAAAAACAGTTCTATGGTGTTAAAAACTCTGTCATTTGCAACTCCACCGATAACAAGATCATAGTTACTTGTGTCCTGTCCGCTTCTGCAACTTAAGATAAAATCGAGCCAACTTTCAGAGTAATCATCAAATTTAATTACATTAAGTGTATTGAGCTTGTCTTCAGCGAACTCAAAACTTGAGATAAAGCTGTCTTTGCCTTGTTTTTTAAATTTTTCACAAAACTTTAGAGCATCTTTGTATGCAGATGCTAAATAAAAGCCTTTATCTAAATCTGTATAAGAGCGATAGAATTTTATTTTTGGCTTTTCAATGACAGTATCTGAAACAAGATAGAGGATCATTAAAAATCACCTATTTGGTTTAACAAACCTCTTTCTTTCATTAAAGAAATGATGTCATCTACGATGTAATCTTTGCTTTGAGTATGGAGAACTTCATATTCAGGAATGATGTACCTATCTAAGATGTCGCTCTTATCTGAAAGCTATATATAGAGGTCTTGTGGCTTGATACCAAGTTTTAAGGCAACATTTTCAATGCAGAAAATTGCAAATTCAAGTGTGTTTTGATTGGTTATATCACTCTTTTCTATCATGTTATCTCCATAGGTGCAAGACTACTTTTAGAGTATATTTTTCTCCGTTAACTAAAACAAGATGCCATATCCGCCAACCATAGTTTCTTAATGTCTTAACTGTTTAAACTAAATCTTTATGAAAAGTTGATTTTCGGTTGAGAAATAAGGGCAAATAAGCGAAAATACACGCAGTTTTATTTTTGAAAAATCAGTGAAAATGGCAGATAAAAATCTCTTAAATGAAATAAACAAGCGTAGAACGTTTGCTATTATTTCCCACCCTGATGCTGGTAAAACCACCATCACAGAAAAAGTTTTATTATTCGGTTCAGTAATTCAAAGAGCAGGTGAAGTTAAAGCTCGTGGTTCAACTGGAACCTTTGCCCGTTCAGATTGGATGGATATGGAAAAAGAGCGTGGTATTTCTGTTTCCACCTCTGTAATGCAGTTCCCTTACAATAACTGTACTGTAAATCTTCTGGATACCCCAGGTCACGAGGACTTCTCTGAAGATACCTACCGTGTGCTTACAGCTGTAGACTCATGCTTAATGGTAATTGATGCCGCTAAAGGTGTTGAGGAAAGAACCCGTAAGTTAATGGAAGTTACACGATTACGTACCACACCAATTCTAACTTTCATGAACAAGTTAGACCGTGAAACACGTGATCCTCTCGATCTTTTAGATGAAGTTGAAAAAGAGCTAAACATTCTGTGTGCTCCTATTACCTGGCCTATTGGTTCAGGTAAGTCTTTTAAGGGTATATACCATTTATTAAAAGATGAGGTAATGCTCTATCACTCAGGTGAAGGTTATCATATTCAGAAAGCTCAGACTATTAAAGGTCTTGATAATCCTGAACTAGATAAAGTTTTAGGCGAGGATGAAGCATCTCAATTACGTGATGATATTGAACTTGTAAAAGGTGCTTCAAACGAGTTTGATTTAGAGCTTTTCCGTGAAGGTAAATTAACCCCAGTATTCTTCGGTACCGCTTTAGGTAACTTCGGTGTTGACTGCATGCTAGACGGTCTTACCGAATGGGCTCCAACTCCTCTTTCAAGAGTTGCTGATGAGCGCGAGGTAGTAGCATCTGAGGGTAAACTTACAGGCTTTATCTTTAAGATTCAGGCTAATATGGATCCTAAGCACCATGATAGAATTGCGTTCATGCGTATTGTTTCAGGCTCATACCACAAGGGTATGAAACTGTATAACGTACGTTTAGGTAAGGAAGTAATTGTATCTGATGCTGTAACCTTTATGGCAGGTGAGCGCGAACAGGCTCAATTAGCTGTAGCAGGCGATATCATAGGTTTACATAATCACGGTACCATGCGTATTGGTGATACCTTTACAGAAGGCGAAAAACTTCACTTTAATGGTATTCCTAATTTCGCACCAGAACTATTCAGGCGCATTCACTTAAATGATCCTCTAAAGCAGAAACAGCTACAAAAGGGTCTGATGCAGTTGTCTGAAGAAGGTGCTGTGCAGGTCTTCAGACCTATCATCAACAACGATCTGATTGTAGGTGCTGTAGGTGTGCTGCAGTTTGATGTGGTGGTATCCCGTCTAAAGCATGAATATAACGTTGATGCAAAATATGAGAATATCTCTGTAACCACTGCTCGCTGGTTAACCTCTGATGATCCTAAGGCTTTAAAGGAAATCCAGGATAAGGTTCCTCAGTCAATTGCCTTAGATGGTGGTGATAACCTAACCTTCCTAGCAACCTCAGGTGTTAACTTAAACCTTAACATGGAGCGTTATCCAAAGGTTAAGTTCTCTGCTACAAGAGAACACTAATGAAGTCCTGCCAAAATGAGCTTTTGGCAGGTACATAAAAGAGCACACAAAGAGGCAACATGTTGTACGATGCCCATGTACATGTAGGAATGTTCGATGACATTAAGTCAATGCTAAAGTGTGCTCTTTTGTCACAGATAACACCTGTCTGTGTCGGTATTACTCTTTCTGAGAGCTTGCATACCCTAAATCTATTAAAAGAGAATTCTCTGTCCTTACCTGTATTTGTCGGTATTCATCCCTGGTATCTAAAAGATAATCTTTTTGATGAAAACCAAATTGAAACTCTGCTTGCTTTTGACAATGTCGTAGGCATTGGTGAGTGTGGCTTAGATAATAAGATTGAAACACCATTAAATTATCAAATCGAAGTTTTAGAGCAGCATCTAGAAATAGCAAAAAAATACTCTCTTCCTGTTAACCTGCATATTCGAGGGTGTCATGGAGAGCTCATTAGAGTTTTAAAAAAGTATCAAGGTTGGGTAAACGGTTTTATTCACAATTTTACTTTCTCATATGATTTAGCTAAACAGTATCTTGATTTAGGCATGATGCTGTCTGTAGGTCATCACATTACCTTCAATCAGGCAAAATTAAACTCTGTTTTACAAAAAATCGGCATGGCGCACTTTGTCTTAGAAACTGATGCTGATTTTTTACATACAGGACCATATGATCCAAACTTAATCAAAAGAGAGTATGAGTGTATTTGTACTCTGTTTAACCGTAAAATGGACGAAACAGAGAGTATTTTAGAGAGCAATATCAAAAGGGTAATCCAAAGATTGCAGTCTCTATAAAATCATCACGAAAAGTTACAACTTAAAATAAATAGGAAAATAGCATGAGCTTTGTTTATATTGTCAAAAAAGATCTCGCATTTGATACTAAAAAGGCAGCCAAAATAGTCGAAGATACCACAGGTATTAGCTTAAAAGCTCTTGCTTCAAAAGAATTACATGGTCATGTTGGCGCTTTATTTTCAACTGACAATGACAATGCTCATGAATTATGTAAAAAGGCTGTAACTGAAGGTAAGTTTGACTTTGATGTTTTTGCTGCTACATCATTTCCTACCTTAAAAGAAAAAGGCGAGATTTGCCTTGATATGGATATGACCTCAGTGCAGATTGAGGGCATTGATGAGATTGCAAGACGTTTGGGCGTATATGACAAGGTTTCTGAGATCACTTCAAAGGCAATGCACGGTGGTCTTGATTTTGCGCAGTCTCTAACTTTACGTGTTTCCATGCTAAAAGATGGTGATGCTTCTGTAATCGAAGATGTTAAAAGCATTATGAAAGAGACCGATGGCCTTGATTTGTTAATGCAGACTGTAAGCTCTCATAACTGGGTAAAAGGTATCTGCTCTGGAGGCTTTGAACAGTTAATCTGTGTTTTAGACAAGAAGTACTCTTTAGATATGGTTTGTGCTAACTCTTTAGATATTAAAGATGGCAAGTTAACCGGTAAAGTTGATAAGAGAATTGTAGATGCCACAGTAAAACGTGAAGGAGTTTTAGAGTTACAGCAAAAGGCTGAAGTAAAACCATCACAAATCATTGTCTTAGGTGATGGCGCTAACGACTTAAAGATGATTGATGTAGCTGCCCTTGGTATTGCCTATCATGCAAAGCCATTAGTTCAGAAAACAGCTCCTTTCTGTATCAATCATTCTGATCTTAGTGCAGTGGCACTGCTTTTAGAGTTAAATTCATAGTATGGCTAAAACTAAAAGCGTTTTTGTTTGTTCTAGCTGTGGTGCTAAGTATTACCGCTGGCAGGGCATTTGCTCTGAATGCGGTGAAGCAGGTACCATCAGTGAAACTATTGTCGATACAGCTCCTAATGCTGGTGCTAAGGTAGCAGCAAGAGCCCTATCAGGATTTGCAGGTACCACTGGTAGTGGTATTTGCTCACTTGCAACTGTTGATCTTACCAAGCGCCCAAGAATATCCTCAGGTTTTACCGAGTTTGATCGAGTTTTAGGTGGTGGTATTGTATCAGGCTCTGTGGTCTTAATCGGCGGTAACCCAGGTGCCGGTAAATCAACCTTACTGTTACAGACAGTAGGCAGATTATGTCAGAACCATAAAGTTCTGTATGTAACCGGTGAGGAGTCACTACAGCAGGTAGCACTGCGAGCCAATCGCTTAAAGATACAAGCAAATAACATCAGAATAGCAGCTGAAACTTCTATTGATACTATCTGTGAAATGGCTTCAAAAGAAAGTCCTGAGGTTTTAATTGTAGATTCTATTCAGGTTATGCATGTAACTGGAATTGAGTCAGCTCCTGGCTCTGTAAGTCAAGTTCGAGAAGGTGCTGCAGCTTTAACTCAATTTGCTAAAAGAACCGGTATTGCTGTCTTCATGGTAGGACATGTAACTAAAGACGGTACTTTAGCAGGTCCTAAGATTCTTGAGCACTGTGTAGACTGCTCAGTAATTTTAGAAGCAGGAACTGACATGCGCTATAGAACTCTACGCTGTCAGAAGAACCGTTTTGGTGCTGTAAATGAGATTGGCGTTTTTGCCATGACGGACACTG
>DKDL01000041.1:9030-21718 GCA_002449335.1 Succinatimonas sp. UBA6849
TGGTTTAAAAGAAGTTAAAAACCCATCAGCTATCTTTTTAAACCGTCAGGACACAGTAGCTCCAGGCTCTCTGGCTATGGTAACTTGGGAAGGCACCAGACCTCTGTTAGTAGAGCTCCAGGCTCTGGTTGATTTATCTTTATACTCAAATCCAAGACGCCTGTCTTTAGGTACTGATCAGAATCGTCTGTCCATGTTGCTCTCAGTTTTACATCGCCATGCCGAATTTGCTTTAGCTGATCAGGATGTCTTTGTAAACGTCGTAGGTGGTGTAAAAGTTGAGGATACCTCATCAGATGTACCATTAGCTTTAGCTCTAATTTCATCCTACAGAGATAAGCCTATAGATAAAGGTACGATAGCCTTTGGTGAGATCGGCCTTACAGGTGAGATAAGACCAGTGCCATATGGACAGGAGAGAATATCAGAAGCTGTAAAGCAGGGCTTTGTCAGAATTATCGTGCCTTTTGATAATGCTCCGCGTACACGCAATCCTAATGTAGAGGTAATTCCGGTAAAGAGAGTTACCGATCTCTTTAATCTTATTTGATGAGTTTAATCGAAAATGGTCTTATGTAACTAGACTAATTGCTTAGTCTAGTTACATACAAATTAAAACTAACCTTCAGATACTAGGGAGTGAACTAATCTTAGAGCGATGATTAAACGATCCTCGTTTCTGAATCTTTGCTCTAGGCACTTACCTGCATTAGCTAAATCATGCTGTAAAGAAGCCATTTTTTTCTCATTAAGATCTTCGGCATACTTATCAGTAAATCTCATTAAGTACTCAGTAGTAGCTTCAATCTTTGGCATGGTTCTATTTGCAATAGATAATGATCTGCCAGATGCATTTTCAATCAGTTCGATGATCTTAGGGTAAAGATCAAAGTGACCATGTGAAATGTAGTCAATCAGATGATTACAGAATGAGGTTACGTCCTCATAAGAAGGGTAGCAAACATCATTCTGATTTGAACTGCGTGATAAAGATACATTCAGGATCTTCATATACATGAGAACAAGCTCCTGACGAGCTTTAATCATGTCATTAACCCATTTATATTTTTCATCAACATTCTGTAAAGTGGTGTTGAAAGTCTTTCCAAACTCTGTAGCTTTCATACGCACCTCCTCGTTTTGTTCTATTTAATCTAAAAGTAAAATATCATAAAAATCAGTTAGTAAACTGTTACTTAAATCAAATTAATAGATAGAGACGAGAGGGTAAATACAGATAATGCCACGTGTGTGGCATTATCTGAAGGAATAATTTGAATTTAGTCAGACAGAAGTTTAACGCTTGGCCATTAGTGACTTCTGGTAAAGCTCGCGCTTGTATTTCTGAATTGAAGCTGCGAAGGCTTTACGAGATTTTGAGTTTAACTCAACTCTCTGATTATCAAGCTTTACTCTTAATGGGTTTACAGCTCTACCACCGATACGAACCTCATAGTGTAAATGAGGACCAGTTGAAATACCGGTATTACCAGAACGGGCAATTACAGCTCCTTGTTTTACTCTCTGACCTGGGCGTACTGATAACTTAGACAAGTGCATATAAACAGTAGATACTGTTGAAGAGTGTCTTAGCACGATAAAGTAACCTGCTGATCTTGAGAAACCTGCCTTATCTACAACACCATCTGATGGAGCTGAAACTAAAGAGCCTACAGGCATACCAAAGTCAACACCGTTATGTGGTCGTACTCGACCGGTCACAGGGTGTAATCTGCTTGGATTAAATGGAGAGGTTACTCGTACTCTTGAATGGAATGGGAAACGAGCAAAGCCAGCTGAGCGAGCAGGTTTTAGACCTCTTTCATCGTAGTACTTGCCATCAGCTGTATTTAAATAGCTTGCAACCTTTCCACCACGAGACAGGGTAAACTCAACCGCGCAGATCTTGCCCTTACCCTTTGAATCGGTAAAGAGTACTCTCATGCTGTCGCCAGCACGAATGTTACGTGAGAACTGAATCTTACCTTTGAACATCTGTAAGATCTTGTTGATCTCAGCATAAGTAATACCAGCACGGTTTGCAGCAGTAGAGAAGCTCTCACCTTTGCCAATATTAACTAAAACTAAACGACCACGCTTAGCAGCACTCATCTCCTGAACAGGTTCGTCCTTTACAGCAGCAACCTTGTTATCCTGAGCTTTGTCAGACTTAGATGCAGATGCTGTTACAGTGCTGTTAGCATTAGGTGCATCTTTTGATGCCATAAGTTTTGCCTGTGAGGTGGCATCATCATCCATCTCATAAGAACCTAACTTCTCTTTAACTACAGTGTAGTTGCCTGATTTGTCAGTCTTATAGAAACGTAACTGCTCTTTATCAGAAATTGGTTTAATGAAGACTAGAAGCTCACCTTTACCATCAACTAAGAAAGAGAGGTTCTCACCAATCTTAAGAGAGTTAATTCTTTTAGCTAGAGCTTTATCGGTATCTAAGATTGCCATTAAAGTAGATGCAGGAATATTCAAATCCTCAAAGAGTGAGGAGATGTTATCACCACGCTGAACACTTTCGGTTACCCACTTAGTTTCAATATCAGAGCTCTGATCTTTATCGATCTTTTTAGCTAAAGCGGATACTTCACTGTCTAGCTGAGCATCAGAGTCAGCTAAATCAGCATCAGGTAAAGAGTCATCATAGTTTTCCATCTGATGATTCTTATCTTTACTTGCAGTAATACCGTAAGCTTGAGTTAATGGTACAGAATCGTCGATTTGAGCTACGCTCTCATCGTTATAGGCAAACATATTTGAGTTTGAGCCTGTATCTGTATCATCACTAGTTGAATAGAAATTCTTATTAGTAGCGATAGATAGGGTAAGCGCCAGCACAAAGGTAGCTAAGATAGCCTTGTTATGTTTTTTAGAAAGAGGTCCCTTCCAAGCTGAAGAACCAATGGCCTCTTTTGAAATGTAGTCTTCTGATATCATTTTTGTATCTTGTAAAAAGTCTTCATTAACATCGTATTTTTCAGACATAGATCTCTTCTTAAAGGCATAGGCCCCAAGATCTGCCTTTTGTAATTTTTGCGTAGTTAAGACTTTGTTTATATTCTTTTTAATAAGCGTTTATTACTAGTTGTAACAACATTTACTAATAAACGCTTATTAACAAGGTTATTATTCACATTAAAATGTGAATTTAAAAATTGTAAAGTTTATGTAGTTATTATGTACAGTTAGCCTTAGTATACTATATTAATGTGCCAACAGCTGATATTATTAGGTGTAATTAATTCACATATTTGAAACAATTTGAGGTAGAGCATGATTTTTGGTGAAAAGTATTACGGAATGTTAAAAAAACTCTCTCCATGGAGACAGAGTTTGTTTTCATTAGTCTTAGCTCAAAGACAATATCCTAATTATGCTCTCTGGTGTGAAGTAAATGAGGTCAAAGGTGGAGCTAAAGCTTATCAGAAGACCTTAAACACCTTATGGGAGTTCCATAAAGATAAGTTCAACACTATCGATCTTGAAAAGGTTTTAGATGAGTTTGAACCTTATCTTTTAGATGATGAAAAGAACGACTTATCTGTAGGTGATTTATTCTCATTAGATGCAACCTTATCTTTATCATCTTCAATCTTAGCTATCATTATGCATGAAGGTGAGGAAGCTGAAATGGCATCTCGTGCCTCATTAAGCGGTGTGATTCGTCAGATTGAGCAGTCATCAGAGCGCGAATACACCGATGAAGAGCTAAGAGAAATGGAAAGCGTTGATAATGAGGTTAACTTCCAGGTAGAGCTTTATGAGCTTTTAGAAAAGTCTAAAAGAGAACCTGAACTTGTCGACAAACTCTACAAGTTAAGTCTAAACGGTGGTGTAAGTAATATCGGTTTGAGCCTTGAGTAAGTTTTCTTTAAACGAGAACTCTACTTGTAAAAAGCTTCTAAGATTAAGATCACGCCACTTAGAATAGATACTGAAGAGAACACTAACTTTACCTTGGCAACAGGCATCTTGATTAAAAGTGTGGTTCCAAGGTAAGCTCCAGTAAAAGCAGCAATAATCATCACAGGTATCCACTGCCAGTGAATTGAAGTTAGAGCTCCTACTGTAATTGCACCTACAGCATTCCAGATTGTAGCAACAAAGATCATGGTATGCATGATGGCACGTTTAAGCTCCAGACCGAATACACCAACTAAAGATAAAGTAGCGAAGAGTCCCGCACCTGATGAGAGTGATCCTGAAAACATACCAATTATCAGAATACACAGAGTGCCTAAAATTGTTCTTATATAAGAGCGGTTTTCAATTCCTGTTGAACCAAATCCCTTTTTGAACATGGTATAGATGCCAGAGCCAATGGTAATAAACCCCAAAACAATCTGTGCAATATGAGAAGGAACTGAAATAATGATAATTGAGCCTGCGACCACGGCAGGGCAACCTACAAAGAGCATGATAAGACTTACTGTCTTATCAAAGGCAAAGGATCGGTTAAATCCTTTTTTGGACATGGCTCCAATTCCCAAGAATACTACTGCAACTTTATGAGTGCCTAAAGCTGTTGCAAAAGGAAGCCCCAAAAGGATCAGCATTGGAAACTGGATGAAGCCAGCGCCTCCACCGGAGACACTGGCAAAGAGATTGGCAACAAAGGTAACTAAAAACAGAATAGACTGATTTACAATTTCCTCAATCACCTTAATCTCCTTTTTTGATTACTTGCGGTTTAGAGCTCGCCATGCAATATCGTTTCTGTAGAACATACCATCAAAGTGGATGTTCTTGATGTGAGCGTATGCCTTTTCACGAGCTTTAGCTACATCATCACCTAGAGCGGTTACGCATAAGACACGACCACCTGAGGTTACGATATCATCACCAACTTGCTTGGTTCCAGCTTCAAAGACCTTAAGATCATCACCAGTCTTAATCTCAAGACCTGTGATCTTGTCACCCTTACGAGGTGATGCTGGATAACCGTGTGCTGCAAGCACAATACCGATAGCAGGACGAGGATCGTACTTGATATCAACGCCTTTTAAGCCACCGTCTTTGCATGCTTTTAAGCATAAGTCCACAAGATCAGACTGCATACGCAACATGATTGGCTGAGTCTCTGGATCACCAAAACGGCAGTTGAACTCAACTACTCTTGGAGCACCGTTCTTATCAATCATTAAACCGGCGTATAAGAAGCCACGGTATGGAATACCATCTTCTTTCATACCCTTCAGGGTAGGATTGATGATTTCATCCATAACTCTCTTGTAAACAGCATCAGTTACAACAGGAGCTGGTGAGTAAGCACCCATGCCACCGGTGTTAGGACCGGTATCACCGTCGCCTACACGCTTGTGATCCTGTGATGTTGCCATTGGAAGAGCATTTTCAGTATCAGACATTACAATGAATGATGCCTCTTCACCTTCCATGAACTCTTCGATTACAACAGAAGCAGAAGCATCACCAAACTGATGCTCATCTAGCATATTGTGCACAGCATCAATAGCTTCCTGTTCAGTCATAGCAACCACAACGCCTTTACCAGCAGCTAGGCCGTCAGCTTTAATTACGATAGGAGCTCCCATCTTTTTAATATAAGCTACAGCGTCACCAGTCTTAGTGAATACTTCGTAAGCTGCGGTTGGAATGTTGTGGCGCTTTAAGAAGTCTTTAGTAAATGACTTTGAACCTTCTAGCTGAGCGCCGGCCTTGCTAGGTCCAAAAATAGTCAAACCTTCTTTTTCAAAAGCATCTACAACACCAGCTACCAGTGGAGCCTCAGGTCCTACGATAGTAAGACCGATGCCTTCTTTTTTAGCAAAAGCTACAAGACCCTGAATGTCATCAACGCCAATTGCAACATTCTCCATCTTGTCTTCATGAGCAGTACCAGGGTTACCTGGTGCTACAAATACTTTGTCAGCTAAAGGTGATTTGGCAGCACGCCATGCAAGAGCGTGCTCACGACCACCGTTACCGATAATTAAAACTTTCATTTAGAACCTCACCTGTTGGGGATTAAAAGTAGGTAGTAAAAGTAGTTTGCAATCTGTAATTAAAGTTACGTGCAACAGATCTTGTCTTGTTAGATTCATATGCACGTAACTACTTACAAATTAGTGACGGAAATGACGCATTCCGGTAAATACCATGGCGATACCGTGCTCGTTAGCAGCATCGATAACTTCCTGATCACGGATTGAGCCACCTGGCTGAATAATGCACTTGATGCCAGAAGCAGCTGCTGCATCAACACCATCACGGAATGGGAAGAATGCATCAGATGCAAGTGCTGCACCTTCTAATGATAACTTAGCGTCTTCAGCTCTTAGACAAGCAATACGTGCTGAGAATACACGGCTGGTCTGACCACAACCAATACCTAAGGTCTTCTTGTGGTTGGTGTAAACAATGGCATTTGACTTGGTGAACTTACATACCTTCCAAGCAAACAGAAGTTCGTCCATCTCGTCTGCGGTAGGAGCTCTCTTAGTTACAACCTTAAGATCTTCTTTCTTAACAGTTTCTAAATCAGCTTCCTGAACTAACAGACCACCGTTTACTCTCTTGAAGTCTAATCTTGGTTTAGCCTGACCTAAAGGACCGGTCTCTAACAATCTTACGTTCTTCTTACGAGCAACTTCAGCTTTTGCTTCTTCTGATACAGCAGGAGCTACGATAACCTCGCAGAACTGTCTGTCAACGATTGCCTTAGCTGTTGCGCCATCTAACTCACGGTTGAAAGCGATGATACCGCCGAATGCTGACTCACTGTCACAGTTGAAAGCATCTTCGTAAGCCTGAGTTAAGTTCTCACCTAAAGCTACACCACATGGGTTTGCGTGTTTTACGATTACGCAGCAAGGCTCTTCGAACTGACGAACACACTCAATAGCAGCATCGGTATCAGCGATGTTGTTGTATGAAAGCTCTTTACCCTGTAACTGTTTAGCAGTTGAGATACCTGCATCGTGTGCATAGATATCTGAGTAGAAGGCAGCTTTCTGATGAGGATTCTCACCATAACGCATGCTCTGTAATTTCTTGAAGTTTAAGTTTAGAGTACGAGGTAGAGTTGAAACGGTACCATCTGAAATACCGTAATCAGGTACCTTAGTACCAAAGTAGTTAGCAATAGCGCTGTCATAAGCTGCTGTGTGCTCAAAAGCTGCAATAGCTAAATCAAAACGGGTGTTCCAGGTTAATGAACCATCGTTAGCATCCATTTCTCTGATTACTCGGTCGTAATCAGATGCTCTTACAACGATAGCAACATCACGGTTGTTCTTAGCTGCTGCTCTTACCATGGTAGGACCACCGATATCGATGTTCTCAATAGCTTTCTCAAGAGGGCAGTTTGGATCTGAAACAGTCTTAACAAATGGATAGAGGTTTACAACTACAAGATCGATAGGCTTGATGTTGTGCTCTGCCATTACTTTTTCGTCAATGCCACGACGACCTAAGATACCACCGTGGATCATTGGGTGAAGAGTCTTGACTCTACCATCCATCATCTCAGGGAATTTGGTGTAATCAGATACCTCAATAACCTTAACACCATTCTGATCTAGTAATTTAGCAGTACCGCCTGTTGATAAAATCTCAACACCGCGTTTTTCTAATTCTTTAGCAAATTCAACTACACCAGATTTATCAGAAACGCTGATTAGAGCGCGTTTGATTGGACGTAAGAGGGCTTCCATTTAAAGACTATGCTCCTAAAAAAATATATGCGACTTTAAGGACAGGTAGTGTCCCTTTTAAAGTGCCCACATTGTACCAATTTGTTTGAACAAAATCGCAATTTTTAAGAACTTACAACAATGGTGCAAAAAGTAAGTCATATGTAACAAAATTATAAGAGCTAGCCCCTGAAATAAAAGCGTATGCAACCTAAAAGGCAAAGCTTAAAAATCATGGTTCAGCAGATCTTTCAGATCAGTTTTGTAAAGTTAAAGGACTGTTCTTATGAAGATAGCTATAAATGAAAAGTGAGATTTTGAAAATGACAGTTTTTGCAAGATGTTAGAAGATAGTCTGTATAGTTAACTTTACGCATTGGATATAGCATTAGACATAAGCGCGACAGTAAGTCAAGAGCTGATATATAAGCCAAATTAAAAAAAATCTTAAAAAAAACTTAAAAATAAAAATGTTATAAAAATCAATAAATTAGATAATATGCAAATGATAAAAACGGCTCAAACTAGGCTTGTATCAGTGTTTTGACAAAAAGATCTATCTTTTTTTTTCTTAAAATAGCGTATACTAAGCGCGTTTTAGGTGAGATATGCCACGAGATGTGGTCTCATCACAATAGAATTTTTTGATTGAGTATATCAATCGACACATAGTATTTATCGTTATAATCGCTCACGAAAAGAGCATATTTCAAAGGAAATTGTGAATTATGAATAAGTCTGAACTTATCGAGCAAATCGCTAAGCGTTCTGGTTTACCTTTAGCAGGTTCACGCAAGGCTTTAGACGCATTATTAGAGACCGTTGGTGAAGCATTAGCTTCAGGCGATCGCGTTCAGTTAGTAGGCTTTGGTACTTTCAAGGTTACTGAGCGTTCAGCTCGTGAAGGTCGTAACCCACAGACTGGTGCTGTAATCAACATTCCAGCAACCAAGACTCCTTCATTCAGCGCTGGTGCTGAGTTAAAGAAGACTGTAAACAAATAATTACAGTTTCATAGAATGAATATGAAGAAACCAGATCTTAAAGGTCTGGTTTTTTTATATGCAAATTACGTTTTTAAATGGGATGTACGACGTAATTTTACAACTGAACCTATGGCTTTAAATTTGATGTGTAAAAGCCACAAATTTAAGCTAAAGTTAGCATGATATAACTCACACAATCTGCGTTTTATAAGCGTGTTTTCAGTGCAGAATACTGATCATGTTCAATAAAACATACATATTCGTGAAGATTTTTGCAATTTTAGATATTGATACTAGATATTGCACTATTGCTAACTAATAATAGGTGTATCGAGATAGTTGTATCAAGAAATTATGGTTAGTTAAATTTTATTAAGGGAAAAAATTATGGCACTGAATCAAAAAGCAGGTCAGAAGGCAGGTCTTGAGGATTTAGATAACATTCCTCGTTTAATGGCAGCATATTATCTGAACACTCCTGATATGGATGATCCTGAGCAGAGAGTAAGTTTCGGTACCTCAGGTCACAGAGGCACTTCATTAAACGGTTCATTTACTGAGTCTCACATCATTGCAATTTCTCAGGCAATCGCTGAATACCGTCAGAAGCAGGGTATTACAGGTCCTCTATTTATCGGTATGGATACACATGCTTTATCAGAAGCTGCTCTTGCAACTGCTGTTGAGGTTTTAGGTGCTAACGGTGTAGAAGTTAGAGTTGAAAAAGATCATGGCTATACACCAACTCCATCAGTTTCATTTGCAATTTTAAATTACAACAAGGGCAGAACCTCAGGTTTGGCTGATGGTATTGTAATTACCCCTTCTCACAATCCTCCATCAAATGGTGGTTTTAAATACAATCCAACCGATGGTGGTCCTGCTGGTACTGAAATTACCTCAGTAATTCAGGACAGAGCTAACGAGATTTTAAGAAACAACCTACAGGGTGTAAAACGTGTTCCTTATACAAAGGCTATTAAGCTGTCAAATGTAAAAGAGCATGATATGTTAACTCAGTACGTTGATGCTTTAGGCGATATCATCGACATGGAAGCAATTTCAAAGTCAGGTATCCATATGGGCGTTGATCCATTAGGTGGTTCTGGTCTTTATTACTGGGACAGAATTGCTGACAAGTACAAGTTAAACCTAAAGGTTGTAAATTACGCTGTAGATCCTACCTTCTCATTCATGTGCATTGATCGTGACGGTAAGATCCGTATGGACTGTTCAAGCCCATATGCAATGGCAGGTTTAATTAAGTTAAAGAACGATTTTGATATTGCATGGGGTAATGATCCTGACTATGACAGACACGGTATCGTATGTCATTCAGGTTTAATGAACCCAAATCATTATCTGTCAGCTGCTATTAACTACATCTATACTCACCGTCCACAATGGCCAAAGGAGGCTATGGTAGGTAAGACTGTAGTATCTTCAAATCTGATGAACCGTGTAGCTACAGGCTTAGGTCGTAAGGCTTACGAAGTTCCTGTAGGCTTCAAGTGGTTCGTACCAGGCTTATTTGATAAGTCATTAGCCTTTGGCTGTGAGGAATCAGCTGGCGCTTCATTCTTACGTAAAGATGGAAGTGTATGGACTACAGATAAAGACGGTATCATTGCATCATTACTGAGTGCAGAGATGTTAGCTGTAACCGGTAAAGATCCTTCAGAGCACTACAACGAGTTAATTGAGAAGTATGGTCGCCCTTACTATAACCGTGTTGATGCCCCTGCAACTCCAGCTCAGAAGGCTGCTTTAAAGAAACTTGATCCATCAGCTGTCGAGGCAAGCGTATTAGCAGGCGAGAAGATTGTTGATAAGTTAACTAATGCTCCTGGCAACGGTGCTGCTATCGGCGGTCTTAAGGTTGTAACTGAGAATGGCTGGTTTGCTGCTCGTCCATCAGGTACTGAGAACGTTTATAAGATCTACATGGAAAGCTTCAAGGGTGAAGATCATCTAAAGAAGATCGAAACTGAAGCTCAGGAAATTGTAAACGCAGCTTTAAAGAAAGCTGGTGTTTAACAGTCTGGATTTAAGTACAGACAACAGCAAAGCAATTCATCTTTAAAAGGTGAATGTCTTTGACTCTAAATGGACCATTAAGTTCAATCTTATTGGTCCATTTTGCTTTTAATGTGATAATTATCAAAACTGACTCTGTAATGATGTACACTTTTTGTCGCTAATGGGCTACAATCGGAACATTCAAAATACTTACAGGATAAATAAATCAAATGAACAAAAAACTGTTATTGTCTTTAGGCATTGCCAGTGCGGTTAGCTTATCTGGCTGTTCAATTCTTTCATCAATGTTAACTACCGAAGATGAATATTTGGACAAAGCATCAGCTGCTATGGATATCGATTCAAAAGATCTTACAGTATTAAAAGAAACCATTCGTCCTGGTTTGAATGGATTAACTTACGATCTAAAAGGTAAAGACGGTACTCTTTACAGATGTAGCTTAAAGTCTGGTATGACTGGTGCTACAGGTGATGCTGCATGTCAGAAGAAAGTTGGTAACAAGTGGGAGCCTATTGGCGAGCAACCTGCTGCAGATGCTGAAGATGATTCATGGTTCCATTTCTCAACTGGTCTTACAAAGAGTGAGTATGAGCCAGAAGATCCTTACACCAGAGGTATCGGTGCTAAGTCACGTGGTGCTAAGAAAGTTGCGTCATCAGGTAAGGTAGCTATCGTAGCTGACGATTCAGCTCCAGTTTCAAGAGAATACGTAGGAGGTTCATCTTCATCTGAGACTCCAACTATTGTATTTACTCCAAAGGATGATGAGGCTGCATTTAAGACCAATCCTACAAAGACTTACAATGGCCGTTTCAAAGTACGTGATGAGCAAGGTCATTCATACGAGTGTCACTTTGCTAACGTAGGTCAGGTTGTGTCAGATACTATTGCAGTATGTACAAAACTGTACTAATACTAATCAAAGTATAACCATTTAATATAGAGCTCTGGCAGGCGACAGTCTGTCAGGGCTTTAGTTTTATTTGGAATTAGATTAATTCTCAAAATTAATGTAGAGTGAGTAAGAACTACTATATAAATCCTTGTATGGAGTAGATATAAATGGGCGATTACTTAAATCCATTATCACCAAGGTTTGAAAAGCTTAAAAAATCAAAAGTATTTGTGGATAAGACAGATATCTTAGAAATCTTAAATGAAAGCATTAATACAGAAGACTGCTTCTTTTGTCTAAGCAGACCTCGTCGCTTCGGAAAGTCTGTTACCGCAAAAATGCTTTGTTCTTACTATGCAAGAGGTATAGATAGTTCTCCTTTGTTTGATGATCTAAAAATAGCTTCATTTTATGACTATAAGAAACATTTAAATCAGTACGATGTCATATTTATCAATATGACAGATGAATTTAATGATGCTGGTCGCAATGTAAATAAAATGATTTCATCGATTACAAAATCTGTAGTTGATGAATTAAAAGTAGCTTATCCACAAATCAATTTCAAATCTCCAAATATATTGCATAAAACTTTGAAGGAAACGTTTTCTCAAAGCAAGGTTCCATTTGTGATAGTAATTGACGAGTGGGACTGTATTATGCGTGAGAAAAAAGAAGATGCAGAGAGTCTAAAACAATATTTAGAATGGTTAAAAGCAATCTTTAAAGATAAACCTTATGTTGGTTTAGCCTATATGACCGGTATTTTGCCTGTTAAAAAATATGGTTCTCATAGTGCTTTGAACATGTTTACAGAGTATTCGATGACAGAACCTCTAAATTTAGGACAATACATCGGTTTTACAGAGAATGAAGTTAAAGATATCTGTAAAGACCATGAGGTATCCTTTAATCAAATGCAGCAATGGTATGATGGATACTCATTTAAAGATGTGCCTCATCTCTACAATCCTAATTCAGTAGTAAAAGCTGCAACATATAAAAGGTTTATAAGTTATTGGACCAAAACAGAAACCTTTGAAAGCCTTCAAGAATATATTGACATGAATATGGAAGGCTTAAGAGATGACATTGTAAAACT
>DKDL01000075.1 GCA_002449335.1 Succinatimonas sp. UBA6849
AAACTATTATGTCCCCTAAGGAAGGAGGATCTATATAAATTAGTTTTACCTTATTCAGATATCTCTTTTGCAAAGAACTCAACGCCAATAGGTTATTTCCCTTAATCAATAAATTATCACTTGAAGATATAGAACTAACTGATTCTTCACCATCTTTTGTGTACTTTTTAATGTTAGTAAAAACTTTTGGGGCTAACAAACAATCGACATCTTCTGGAGCTAAAGTTTCATTGAAAAAGATTTCACTTCTCTTCTGATCTTCCTTTGTTTGACCACCTTCTAAGATGCAATCTTTGTAGGGGAATGATAAAACAACGTCGTTGCTTGAAGATATAAATCTCTCATTAGAGTCTATAAGACCGATCTTTTGTTTGAATCGTGTATATGAATCTGGTAAGAATTCCTTATTTTCGATAGTCCAAGTAAACTTGTTTTTGTCGAAAACTAAGACACCATCGACGTCGGTAAAGAAATGATTTTTTAATTTAGGATTGTTAAGAAGAATATGAAGTAGCTCCTTGTTCATGTTCAGAGCATCTTCAATTACAACGTTTCTTAATAGCTTAGGATTTTCTGTATTTTGTTCTGAGTATTTACTATTTTTTAGAAGGGTGTTCTTTAATTCATCAAATAAATTAAGGCTACCCCCCCGATAGAATTAAAAGTAGACATACATTTATTCCTTAAAAAGATATTGAAATTCAGTCATTAACGTATATAAATCAAAAAAGTTGCTAACAAAATACCCTCAATCTGGATCAGAGTAAATAAGTTTGATGATATTCTTTGATAGCTAGCAAAATTTACAAGATCCCTTCACAACTCATTCCAACCAGAGAACATGCTGTATTGAATACATCATTAAAGTTATGAGTAAAGTTACTCATAAAGGCATTTAGTGACAGGAAGAGTACACTTATACCTACAATCATGGATACAGCAAAGCCTAATGAGAAGATGTTCAGCTGAGGAGCTGCCTTAGTCATTACACCTAAGGTAAAGTTAACTACGAGCATAGTACAAATCGCGCTCATGGACATGGCAAGTCCAGCTTTGAACATGGAGCCTGAGAAGAGTAAAAACTCTCTTATACCATACAAAGGCAAAGCCTCTCCCATAGGCAGAGCTTTAAAGCTCTCTAGCAATAATCTTAAAAAGATTAAATGACCATCAATACTGAAAAAGACTAAGGTACACAATACAGTAAAGAACTGACCTACTACAGGTGAGTTGGTACCTGATACAGGATCAACTAAGGAAGCAAAGCCCAAACCTGTCTGCATCGCTACAGCCTGGCCAGCAATAATAAAAGCCTGTGAGACAAAAAGAGTACACAAGCCAAGAGCTAAACCGATTAGACACTCTTTTATGGTAACAATAATGCCGTAAACAGTAAAAGGATCAGTGTTAGGTGCCAGATTGGGAATAGATGGCAACATGCAGACTGTAATTGTAAGAGCCAATAGAGCTCGTGTCATCGTCGGAAAAGAGTTTCCTGAGACTGCGAACATAGTTGCTAAAAAAGCACTGATACGACACAGTGGCCAGACAAACTGAGCTACTGCTGTAAGAGTGATCGGCTCTAGTACGTCCATTAACCTACAGCCTGTGGGATTAAATCAATAATGGTCTTGAAAAAGGACATGAGCTTTTCAAGTCCCCAGTGTGAACCTACCATCAGCGCACCTACGGTCACAAGCAGACGAGGTAAGAATGATAAGGTCTGCTCGTTAATAGAGGTAGCTGCCTGGAAGATAGAGACGCAAAGACCTACGCACAATGAAGGTACGATACTTGCACTTACGAGAAGTGCCACCAGACCTAAAGCTTCACGGACAATATCGACAAAGACTTCTGGTTCCATACACTACCCTCCTGCAACACCGAGTCCGAAACTGGACATCAGTGTTCCCATAATCAGTGACCATCCATCTACCAGCACGAACAGCATCAGTTTAAACGGCAACGACACAATCATAGGCGACAACATCATCATACCCATAGCCATCAGAATAGAGGCTACTACAAGATCGATGATAAGGAATGGTAAGAACAGCATAAAGCCAATCTGGAATGCTGTTTTTAATTCACTGACAATAAAGGCTGGAATTACCACTCTCATTGGCACATCCTCAAGCTTGTCAATCTTGATGTTGGCAAATTCTGAGAATGCATTTAAATCGGTCATACGGGTCTGATTGAGCATGAACTTGTGCAGAGGCTTTTGCGCAATCTCAAAGGCATCTCTTGCCTGAATTTTATCGTTCATATAAGGCTCAATAGCCTGTGTATACATATCATCAAAAACAGGAGTCATCACAAAGATGGTCATGAAAAAGGCAATACCAATTAACACCTGATTTGAAGGAGAGGTCTGTAAACCTATGGCCTGACGCAAAATAGCAAGCACAATCACGATTCTGGTAAAGGAGGTCATCATCACTAAGATTGAAGGCAGAAATGACAATAAAGTCATTAAGATCACAACCTGTAGTGATAGTGAGTAATCCTGAGTACCGTCAGGATTGGTCTTTACAGTAAATGCTGATATATCAAGATTTGCCGCAATACTTTGAGTTGGCAATAAAAACAGAATAAGTCCTGTTATAAGAGTTAATACAGAACTTATAGCAAGACTCTTTTTTAAAGACTTGAGTTTTGACAGCATGGCTTTTGAATTTGCCATGTACTCTTTAGATTCAATTGCTCTTTGAAATATCATTTAAATCCTGCTCTTTACTGTTTTTGGTATCTGCTTGAGCTTTAGTATGGTCTTCTAAAACCTTATCAAATTCAGCCTTCTCATCATCTAAATCAGTTAAATAGGTAATTTGATTTTGAGTAACACCAAGCATGATTTGTCTGTTTTTAGCTTTTACTACAACCACTCTTTGCTTGGGGCCTAAATAAAGCTGATTTAATATCACTAGCTTGCCAGAGTTATTTCTTACAAAGCGAGTTTTCTTTAAAAGATAAGCTATAACTAAGATTATAGCTAAAATTGCAAAGGTAGATAGAAGCCAAGTAAAAAGTTGACTTGCTGAGGTTAATTCATGACCTGAGGTAGTCTCATCAGATACGGCAATGCCTGCATAGGAGAGCAGGCATAAGGACAACAATAATCTCATCTTATTGAAGCTTTTTAATTCTCTCAACCTGGCTGATAACATCAGTCAATCTGATACCGAATTTGTCGTTAACTACAACCACTTCACCGTGGGCAATTAAAGTACCGTTAACTAAAACATCTAAAGGCTCACCAGCTAATCTTTCAAGTTCAATTACAGAACCCTGGTTTAACTGTAACAGGTTACGGATAGAGATCTTGGCATGACCTACTTCCATTGTAATAGTTACAGGAATATCCAAAATGGAATCCAGTTTTTTACGCTCTTCAACTGAGAGAGGAGCCTTATTAGCTGAACTGTCTTCTTCAAACTCTTCAATTGGAGCTGCAGCAGGGTCAGAACCTGATTCCTGCGCACCTAAAGCTGCGGCCCATTCATCTGCTAATTTCTGATCGTCTGACATACTTCACCTTAATCGTCATCAAATTCTTCAACTTCTTCTTCATCGGCAACATTCATATTATTGCCCTTGATGAAGCTCAAATCGTTCTTAGCACTCTTAGGTCTCTCTAGAACTTCGGAGATCTTAATTGCTAGCTTATCTTTAGACTGACCTAGCTTTGCTCGATAGCTTGGCAGATCCTCGATATAGACCAAGAGGTTTTCTGGAATTTCCACATTGAGGATGTCTCCTGGCTGGAAATTCATAATGTCACGCAGTGATACTAAAGTATCTAAGAGCTTTACTCTCATATCTACGTTAACATCCATAACTTCTTCACGTAAAGCCTTATTCCAGCGAACATCGGTATCACCTTTATCTGACTGCACACCAGCATCTAAAAGTTCACGAATAGGCTCAATCATTGAGTATGGGAAGCAGATATGTAAATCACCGCCACCACCATCAAGATCGATATGGAACTGGTTTACCACTAAAACTTCAGATGGGCTGACAATATTTGCCATTGAAGGGTTAACCTCTGAGTCTAAGTATTCAAACTCAGCATCCATGACTGGAGCCCAGGCTTCCTTGTAATCAGCAAAAACCATCTTTAAAAGTTTTTGAATAATTCTTCTTTCAGTTGGGGTGAATTCACGACCTTCAATCTTGGTTCTAAAACGACCTTCACCACCAAAGAAGTTTTCTACAAGAATGAAAACTAATCTTGCTTCAAGAGTGATTAGAGCTGTACCTTTTAATGGTCTAAAGCGCACCATGTTCAATGAAGTTGGCACATACAGAGTCTGTAAGTACTCACCAAACTTCATCATATTTACACCAGTCCAGGTCACTTCAGCTGAATGACGCATCATGTTGAACAAACTGATACGCATGTGACGGGCAAAACGCTCATCCACAAGCTCAAGTGTAGGCATACGACCACGAACAATACGTTCCTGGGATCCAAAATCAAAGGTTTTGACACCCGAGACGTCTTGCGGCTCTTCTGGCTCTACATCATCTGCTCCGTGTAACAGAGCATCAATTTCATCCTGCGTTAAAAATTCAGTCACAAAAATCTCTCCTACTGCAGGACAAAGCTTGTAAAGAGGATCTGATCAACTACTGGAGCTTTAGCAATTTCTGACATCTTGGCTCTGGTAGCATCTAGCAGTTCTCTTTTTAATCTCTGACGTCCTGAAGGTAACAGCAGTCCTTCATAGGTCTGTGCGCTGAGTTTATCAAAAATAACACTGTCGATTAAAGTCAGGTGCTTCTTAGCTAATGCTTCGTTCTCTTCACCCTGAACTACAAGCACAACATCGACCTGACCTGTATGAACTCTTCTTTCACTCTTAATGTTAAAAGAGAATTTCTCTGAGCACTTAACATAGATCTCACGCTGCAGAAGTTTTTGAGATTTCTCTTCTTCAGCCTTTTGAGCTGCGATTTCTTCAACAGTTGGCCCTGGAGGCTCAAAAGGAGGTAAGTGCATAAAGTAGGCAGCAGCAAAGTAACCGCCAATACCTAAGATTAGCAACACAAAAGCAGCGATAAGAATGAATAGCTTCTTACCACGCTTTGGGCTATCCATATCGTCTTCATTTTTCTTTTCAGCCATAACTCTCTCCTAATTCTTTATATTATGGCACAGAGAACTAAATAATCTCTTGATTTTTACGCAAAATAGCTTACAGAATCACCATTTTGTGAGTTTATTATATTTTCAGTTCCATTTTCTGTCAGATTTTCTGACACATTATTCTTATCGTTATCTGAAGCAAAGACTGTGCCGTAATTTAGATCATCATGATTTTGCTCATGTTGACCATTCTGAGACTGATTTTGGTTGTCTGCAAATTCCTGATTCTGGTTCTGTTCAAAAGAGCCATCCTCATATTCTGTTACTTCAGCCTTAGCATTGATGTCATTGTCTCTTAAGGTCTGTCTTAAAGCTTCCATGCCCTGCTCTACTAGAGCTTTAGTAGCAGGAGAGCTTGCTGAGATAGAAATCTTGGTGACATCGTCAGCATTACCTACATCAAGAGAAATCTTCATCTTACCTAAACCATGTGGATTTAAGGTTAAATCCATAGTCTTTAGGTTTTTAGATGCCATCTGCATTACTTTTTCAGTTAAAGCCTGAGCATTCTGCTTTAAGTTAGATGACATGGTCAATAAGTCAAACTGCTTTGAAATTTGGCTCTGAGCATTTTCTTTATTTGTTGCAGCGCTCTGCTGTAGCATGCTCTGGAATGACTGGTTCTGATTACTGTCTGTGTTGCCACCATCTGATAAATCAGATGACATAGCTGAAGATGAACCCTCAAAAGCTGACTTGATAGCCTGCTCTAGGCTCTGGAAACCATTTGAGCTTATCTTTTGCTCAGATGCTGTGTTCACATTGGTGTTATCTAGTGTAATTCTAGATGACACTGCACCTGTATTACTCTTTCCTTGAGTAGCACCTCTTAATAACTCTAAAGATTTAGCTAAGGTATTCTCTGAAGCTTCTTCTTTAGAATCCATAATTGAGTCAATTTTGCTCTTTACATCAGCTTTAGCTAATCTGTCATCAAGTGTTTTTGATAACTTTAAGCTCTGCTCAATTAAATCAAAATCATCAGCTCCAAAGTCGGTGTTCTCATTTTCATTTGCAGTTACTTTTACAGACTCAACATCAGCATCTGCTAAAAGCTCGTTAAACCATGAATCAAGACCTGTATCTTCAGCTGATACAGTGTTTGAGCTTAATGTTGTGTTTTTTGAATTCTGTGCAGCACTGTCAGATGATAACTTTGCAGTTAATGCTGTCTTTACAAACTCATTTAGTTTTGAATCATCAAGTTTCTCAATAGAGCTTAAATCATCGTTTGAAAGATTTAAAAGTGAGTTCTTAAAACTTTCAAGATCTGCATCTGATTGTACAAACTCGGTGCTATCAGCATTGTCTTTGATTAAATCGGTAGTTCTTTGAACGATTTTATCTGCTAACTCAATTTTCTGATTTAATGCATTAACATCACCTGCATCCATCACCTGATTAGCATTTACAAAATCTACTGAGTAATTATCAGCTTTATCTAAAAGGTCTGCGTTATCTAAAACAAGTTCTGTGTTCTCAGTGCCTAAGAGCTCAGACATAAAAATTTCATCTGAAGACATAGTCTTCTTTTTATTTGATGAAATTTCCTCATCATTTGAACTGTTGTCAGACTCCTGAGCTTTTACTGACTTTGCAGCATGATTATTCTGCTTAACTGAATTTTTATTAGCAGCTAAGGTATCAGTTTTAGTGTTTGAGGATTTATCTAAAGTCTTATTAGAACTTACAGTCTTTACATTCTTACCGGTTCTTACAGTGCTTTTTACATTCATTGAGTTCTGTACAGATGAAGTTGCAGTCAATGATGTTGAGTTTAGAGATCCTGTAAGTGAACTGAATAAATCACTAAAATCAGTAGCATTCTGTTTAGACACAGTTGAATTAACGTTGCCGTTAGAGGCAACATTGTTTTTAATAGTCTGATATGTATTGCCGATGTTTTGCATTGCACATCCTCTCTTTTACAAGACAGTTGTAATTTTTATTTAATAATTCAATTAGTTATTTAATATTTCATAAAGATATTTGTCTTTATATGTACATAGAGATGCAATTAGTTTGCCAAGTTTTAATTTAAATATTGTAGAGTTCTTATTCGTGGTTCTACGTTATAAGATTTGCAACCATTTTCGTTCAGCCCCAACATTTTGCTGAAGAGATTAAGGTAGGTGCTGATTTTTGCGTCTTTAAATGTTGTCATCTAATCTTAAGATAAACAACATTTGGGCATTTTGTGAATTTTTACAAAAAGTAGATTACAAATAATGCAGATACAAAAAGCGCAGATCAAAAGATAACTTTCAATCTGCAATGTGACAGTTAACAATAACAGTCTTTTAAGACAGGCTTTTATGTGAATACAAATCTTGGTGTTTACGCTCCATAAATTTTAAATAAAGGTGTGTTCTGCAAGGTTAATGGTGAATCGTGCGAGAAGAACATAATGCCGTCTACATAAGAGTAAAGACGAGCTTTTAGTGTACCTTCATAAGGATCTAAGATACGACCTAACTCATCACCACGTCTTACGAAATCACCAGCTTTCTTCTTTTTATAAAAGATACCAGCACAAGGAGCCTGCAATACAACTAAGTTTTTTTCGTTAATGATCTCTGAAACACAGGCTGGATCATAAGATTTCTTATTTACAATGCCCTTTTTAATCATGAAACGCAAAACTGCGTTTAACTCACTTTTGCAGATAAAGCCTTCAATTCTGTTGTTAGCTCCGCCATACATAGAGAAAGCTTTAGTATTCCAAATCTGCCAGTTGTAGTTTAAAAGTGTAGTATCAAAAGGAGCTGGTTCAGTTACGGATACATAAGGTAAACCAAAGTCCTTACCCTCATCAGCATAATCTAAAGCAGTTTTGACAATTCTTACATGAGGTATGAACTCACCTGGCATATAGAATGATGCCATCTGAATACCATATTCATAGCCCTGCAACTTTTCAAATAAACCTGCTGCTATTCTCTGTGTAGTTTCACCTTTATTGTAGCCAGGAAACATTCTGTTGATATCAGTATCATCCATGGCCCAGAAGCGTTTACCGATATTCATGGAAAATGGGTTGGCGCTAGGTACTACAGTGACACTTACACCTTTTTGTAAAAAGCCGTGGTTCTCTAACATGTTTAGTTCTTTGACAATCTGAGAACAAACATACTGCTGAGCAACCTCATCACCTCGTAAGGATCCTACAATGGCTAACTTTTTAGCGCCTTCACCAAAGGTATAGCCTAATATCTTAAAATCATCTCTAAAAGGAGATTTCATGCTAAATAAGACTTCCTTTTTCATCTTTAAACATTCTCCTTAAAGACATGAATTCTTGCTAATAATGAGCCTTCATAAACTACTGGATAGGCTCTTAGAGTAAACATCAGACCATCTACAGGTGCGATTACCTCCTCTAGAACTTCTCCTGTAAGTGAACTTACAATCATGCCTATTCTCTGTCCTTTTTTAACATTGGAATTTACATGACTGTCAGTTATAAAAATTCCTGATTTTTCAGCATTGATAAATGATACAGAATCACCTACAGAGAGCACGGGGGTTTTGACAGTAATTTCTTTATCTGCCTTCCACATCTGCATTGTGGTCAACAGATTTAAGATACCTTCAATTAACTGCTCGCAACAGTCATGATTGATACGCATTCCTACGCCCATCTCGACTACTAAAGTCTTAGTACCGATGATGTTCAGAGAATGAGCTAAGGTTGACTCAAGTACAGTTGCAGCCTCATGTACCCAGATAAAGTCCATGTTCAAAAGATTGGCTAATGGCACTAAGGTAGACTGTAAATTAACGTTGATTCTTACCTGAGGGATCTCACGCAAAAAGATGTTACTTGAATGGATATCAATGACGACATCAGCGCCTGACAGATCTTCAACTATATAGTGAGCAGCAACCTCTGACATAGAACCTACTAAAGATCCTGGAAATATACGGTTCATGTCGATATCAAAATTAGGAATACCTCTTTGAATTGAATCGATTCCTAAGGGGTTTAAAGCTGGATAGATTTCAACTGTACCGTCTAATTTGTCTAAATTGTTGTTTAAGATCTGATTTAATTTAAAAGCTACATACTGTCCTTCTGACTCATCGCCATGAGTACCGGTGACAATACATACCCTTTTAGGTGAATTACCTGAGGTAATCACATTTTTCTTAATACAGAACTTCTCATCTATAGGAAGTTCTGCTTTAAATACGTCTCTTATCATAGTTTATTGTGTTCGCTCTCAATATTATTGCTGTTACTTACTACAGTTCACCCACAGACTACAGTTCACCTACACATACATGCACAGACATCTGTTGAGTAGCATCTCCGGTAAATACGCCTCTGCATACAGAGCAGTCATTGGCGTCTCTTCCATGAGCTAACTTCACATAACCAAAATCTATTTTTCGGTTATGTGTAGGATCAAAGCCATACCATTTGTCACCGATTAAGATCTCAACCCATGCATGAGTCTTACCATCCCCACTAATCAATCCTGAGACATATTTAGAGGGAATGTTCAAATAACGTAACAGGGCTAAAAGGACGTGTGCATAATCCTGACATACGCCCTTTTTTAAAGAAAATGCTTCACTTGCTGTAGTGTTGACATTAGTCACACCAGCTTCATAGCTTAAAAGGTTGTGAACAAGCTCGGTTAAGTAATAAGCCCTGTCAAATGGAGAATTTGGAAGAGCCTTATCATCAATAAACTCTTTCATACTCTCATCAGCTAAAGTCAGAGCTGATGGAAAATTAAACAGATAGCTCTCTTTTGTGTCCTCGTACTCATAGATTTGAGTTCTTAAAACACCAGAGCTGTTCCACATCAGGGTCTTATGAGCATTTAAGACACCACCATAACAGATGGGATTTGAAAATGAATCCAAGCCATCTTTCATCTAATCAAAGCCATACCGTGAAAAATCCAGTTTTAAAATCTCATAAAACGAGCTTTTCCGTGGCAGGCAACGCAGCAGCAGATAATGTTTAGTTACGCTTACATTCGTGGTAAGCATATTCTGATAACTAAAGATCAGATCATGTGTCATGCTCATAGATTTACAAGCTTATTTACTATGCCCAGCATCTGAGTCTTATAAACACTGTCATTTAGCTCATATGCTGACTCATTTAACAACACGTCAAACTTTTCCATTGAGTACTTGTTGATGACTGACTCATCAATGTCAACCCAGTGCAATAAGCTGTCAAAGACTTCGCGCACCACCTCAAAGTCATAGTTAAAGCGCATATGCATATCCAAGCTTTCAATAAAGCGACCATAACGGATGATAGCTACGGCTTTATCTGAATATAAGCGCTCTTCAATTGAGCCAAAGAATGACAAAAGATGATCGGTAATTTCCTGTAGCTCATTTACTGTGATTTCGTCTTCACGCATTGCCAGTCTTTCCAAAGCACATACTGACATCTGGATATAGGATAAAGACTCAGACTTAATTACCTCGCGCAATAAGATAGCGTTGTCATTAGCTCCGGTTAGAGATGAAACAATTGAGCTAGGATTCTTTTTATCAAAGATATAGACAGAGGCAAAGGTCTTAAAGTCCATATCTTTTGCCTGAGCAGGTCCTAAGTTCTTTGCATAGGTTGCAAAGTCCACCGGATCACCATCCAAGTACAGATCAAAATAACGGCGTAACATATGTAATGACAGGTATGCTCTTTCAGTATAGCGACCTAACCAGTACAAACGATTTGCTTTAGCATCAGAAATTGCAATCTTATTCATAATAGTCTCTCCTGTTATTACTCTTCTAAAATCCAAGTATCTTTAAAGCCACCGCCCTGTGAGGAATTAACCACAAAAGAATCTGGATTTCTTGAAAAACGTGTAAGTCCACTTGTCCACACCTTTGTCTCTTTTCCTGTTACCACAAAGGCTCTTAAGTCAGCTTTTCTTAAAACCTTGCCACCGGTCTTATCATCGATAATCTCAAGATCTTTAAAATCGATGACCTCCTGAGCGATAAAGCGACGTGGCTCTTTTACAATCAGAGCTTTTAACTCGCTTAGTTTCTTGTCATCTAAATCACGACCAAAGACCACACCGTAGCCGCCAGCTTCACTTACATCTTTGATAACCAGCTTTGATAAGTTCTTTAAGATGTAGTCATAGTCCTTCTGATAATATGGAAGATAAGTAGGGGCGTTGTGCAGCACTGGTTCTTCATCTAAGTAGTACTTAATCATCTTAGGCTCGAAGTAGTAGATACCCTTGTCATCAGCAACACCGTTGCCTAAACCGTTGACCACCGCTACATTGCCCTTTCTGTATGCCTGCATCAGATTTGGAATACCAATTAAAGACTCCGGTACAAAGGTATTAGGATCCATGTACTCGTCTGAAATTCGTCTGTAGATACAGCCTACCTTTTCCTTTTTGCCGTGCATGCCCAAATAAAAGCACTCATCATTTTCGACAATGATTTCGCCAGGATATGCTAAGGTTGCCTGTGACTTTTCAGCTAAATATGAATGCTCAAAGTAAGCTGAGTTATAACGACCTGGTGTAAAGATGACATTCAGGCCACCATTTACATTCACATAGTCCATCATGCTCTTTAGGATGTCGCCATAATTACGGTTATCCACAATCTTTTGGTCATGGAAGATTTCAGGTAAAACCTTACGCATTACCGAGCGCGCAATCATAGGATATGAAGCACCTGATGGAATTCTTAAGTTGTCTTCTAGAATTACCCATTCACCACTTTTAGATTGCACTAAATCAATACCTGCAATATGGGCTTAAACTGATTTTGAAGGAGTAATCCCCTCACATTCGTGCAGATATCCTTTTGATGTCAGCACAAACTCAGGTGGAATAACTCCATCTTTGATGATCTTTTTGTCATGGTAGATATCATCAATGAACGTGTTTAAGTCTTTAGCTCTCTGGATAAGACCTTTTTCTAACAGAGTAAAATCACTGTGAGATATCACTCTTGGAATTGAGTCATAAGGAAAGAGCTGCTCTTTGAATACACCATTTTTGTAAATACCAAATTTCACACCATAGCGCTCAAGCCAGGCATTTACAGCATCAGAGCTTTTGATGAAAGCATCGTTAACATCGTTCATATTGTGTCCTTTTATTTGTTTTTGTAGTTTTTAGTTTTGTATTCACACCTCTTTTATATCATTTAAAAACCGACAGTCTTTTTTTTAGAGCTATATTCCCTACATATGATCGATTTGCATGATTTTGGTTAATATAATTTTCAAAAATAATGCATAAAAAAGGCTGTTTTGCGAAGATAAAGGTGACTTTTAAGCCATTTCTTTAAGGTAATTAAGATAAATTTACTTTAATGAAGTAAATCTAAATACAATAGGAGATTTTGAAATTGAAGGTAAGTTTGTTGAATCAGAGTTGATTAAAGTTGGTTAAAGTCGAATTTATCAAGAAAGATTAAATTGAGAATTATTGCAGAAAAATGGTTCATTACAAAAACTTGATGACTGCATCTAGCTATTAACTTTATCTTTATCCATTAAAAGACGAGCCTGTTTTGAACTTACAATATCGTCTGTCAGTTTTTGCTCAGCTTTAGCTTCCTTTAATAAGCGCTCTTGCTTGTGCTTTTCTAATAAAGATTCAATGATCTTTCTTCTTTTTTGCTTATCAAGGTAGTTTTGCTTGGCGCGCTCTTCTTGGTTTTGCAGTTGAATAAGACCTGCTTCCTGACGGATTTTAATCTTATCTAGCTTTGATAAAAACTGCTGATATGACATATACATGTTCATATCCATGCCGTTTTTTGACTTTACGGTCATCTCATTTTCGTAGATCTTTTCAAACTGTTTTAACTGTTCAATTTGACGCTCAAAATTTACCACAGCATTCTTAGCATCAGTCCACATTTCAAGTGCACTGTCTTCTTCTTTTTTTCTTAAATCAAGAACTAACAGTAGAGCTTTATCGCCACTCATAACTTAACCTGTGAACCTATTACCCTGTGAACCTATGACCATGTGATTTTATGCTTGTTTCTTTTGCGTTTTTGAATTAACGCTATGAACTAGCCTTTAAAGTTATTGGTTACTTGTACTTTTGATGGCTTTAGTGTGGCACCTGAGGCTCCACCAGTAGCTTTAAGTGCGGTACTTTGAGCTGGTCTTGGAGCTTGTGCCTGTCCATTAGCCTGCTGCATTGCGTTGATTTTGTTCTGAGCATCGTTAATTAAAAGCATTGATAACTGCTTTAAGCCATCTAATGACTGCTTAAACGGCACAATGTCTTTCATGCCCTGAACTGTAAACTCATCAATATAAGGCTTAATCATAATAGCCTGATCAACTCTTGGATCAGAGCCCTTCTGATAGGCACCAATCTGAATTAACTCTCTACTTTGAGTATATTGAGCTAAACACTGTCTGATGGTTCTTGCCATTACCATATGCTCAGCACTTACTACAGCAGGCATAACACGGCTTACTGACTTTTCAACATCAATTGCAGGGAAGTGGCCTGAGTCTGCTAATTGTCTTGATAACACAATATGACCGTCTAAGATAGCACGAGCAGAGTCAGCAATAGGATCCTGCAGATCGTCACCTTCTACTAAAACAGTAAAGAAAGCAGTAATAGAGCCTTGCCCTTCACCGCCATTACCTGCTCTTTCTACAAGGGCTGGTAATCTAGCAAACACTGAAGGAGGATAGCCTTTAGTAGCAGGAGGCTCACCTACAGCTAAGGCAATCTCACGCTGAGCCATCGCATAACGGGTTAATGAGTCAATCATTAACAGTACGTTATATCCCTGATCTCTAAAGTATTCAGCAATAGATAAGGTAGTTTCACAACCTTTTAAACGCATTAAAGGTGAAGCATCTGCAGGAGCGGCAATTACTACAGAGCGCGCTCTACCCTCTTCACCTAAAATATCATCAATGAATTCTTTAACCTCACGACCACGCTCGCCGATTAGACCTACGACAACGATATCTGCGGTAGTACCACGGGTCATCATACCTAAGAGCACAGACTTACCAACACCAGAACCTGCGAACAGACCAATACGCTGTCCCTGACCAATAGTTAAAAGCGCATTGATAGCTTTTACACCAACATCCAGAGGCTGCTTGATTGGGCGACGCGCCATAGGATTTAGTTTGGTTGCATGCCAGCGGGTAGAATCTTTAGCAACTAAAGGACCTTTGCCATCAATTGGATTACCGATACCATCTACAACTCTGCCTAAAAGATGCAGACCGTATGGATAGCTGTCAGCACTGTTAATTGGGGTTACCAAATCACCGTTTTGAACATCGGTAATTTCAGTTGTTGGCATTAAGAAGGTAGTGCCACCTGAGAAACCTACAACTTCAGCAGTCATAGGGCCTGAAGCTGTATCAATTCTGCAACGCTGACCTAATGGTACTTTAATACCTACAGCTTCTAGAGTAAGACCTACTACTCTGGTCAGACGACCTGAGAGTACAGGTTCACTTTGCTTGTCTGGCAAGTTAACAGATTGCAGTCTTGATAAAAGGTTATTCATGACGATTGCCTTTATGCCTTTGGAGGAACAGTACCTTGTGGAGCTACTTGAGGCTCTGACAGAGGTTCTTCTTGAGCCTGAGCTGGAGACAACTGTTCAGGATGAGTAGCATCTGTAACTGTTTCTTGAGGGATATCCTGTGGAGCCTGTTCTTCTAAGAGAGCTTCATTCTCTACAAAGGTAGGCGCAATATCTGACAATACTCTTGGAGCTACAGGCTTTTTAGGAGTCTCATCATAATCAGGACAACCTTCAACAGGCTCTCTTAGAGCTTTATCCACACTAGGATAGACGCTGGTTAAAAAGTCCTGTAAAAGCGCATCAATTCTGTCATCAATCTTCCAGTTGATCTCTGATTGTGAGTTGGTAACTTTAATGTCACCGACGTTAATTGAAGGATCTTCTTTTAAATCCCATTTTTGAGATTTAATGTATTCCTGACCAAAAGTTGCTTCTACTACAGATAAATCCTCAGGATTTAAGTAGATTTCAGCACCTTTTTGAGCATTTGGTAGGATAGATACAGCTTTTTCTATAGATTTTTGTAAAAAAGTAGCGTTTTTCTCAATTTCTTTATAAGTGATGACTTTTACTAATCGAGAAACAATATAGGCAAGCTCATCAGTTACATCACGGTCAACTTCTCTTAATGGATTAGCAAGGCAGTCAGCTAAATATCTAAATCTTTCAGACTGCTCTAAAACTACCTGCTGACCTGACTCTAAGCCTTCATTATGACCTTTGACAAAGCCATCCTCATTACCCTGAGCAAAACCATTGTCATAGCCTTTTTTAGAACCTTCTTCAAAGCCTTTGTCATAGCCCTGTTTTTGACCTTCGCTAAGACCTTGTTCAAGTCCCTGCTTATAGCCATCATCACGACCTTGAGCTAAACCTTCTTCATAGGCGTCGTTTCTGATTTTATCGAGTTCTTCAACGGTAACTAGAGGAGCCTGAGCTTCACTTTGAGTGTTCTCCAACTCCTCATCAAGAATTGAGTTTGCCTCTTCAATGGCCTGACGTTCTTCTTCGCGCTCTTTAGCAATTCTTGCAAGTTCTAACTGTTTACGCTTGCGCTCTAGCGCATCAATACTGATACCTAAAGCATTAGTACCAGTTTCTTCATCGGTTGATAAGGTAGGCCACTGCTTTACCTTGTAATCAGTTACTTTTTTAGCAGAGGTGACAGTTGTGACCTTCTTGTTATATCTAGCATCTATTTTTGCATGAACATACGGATCGGTCTCTTCTGCAATAACGAAGTCATCACCTTTAGCGTCTTGTACTGTCTTTAAAAAGTCATCCATGACTAATCAATTTCTCTTTTATAAAAAGTAACTACAACATTGGTAACTTAGCAATGAATAATCGTCCATTACTATACGAAGTCGCCACCACCGCCACGATTTAGCATAATAGCACCAGAATCTGACAGTTTTCTTGCAATAGTAAGGATCTCTTTTTGAGCTGCCTCAACATCGGAGAGCTTGGTAGGACCCATAGAAGCCAAATCTTCCTTCAAAGAAGCAGATGCACGTGAAGACATGTTCTTGAAGAACTTCTCCTTTAGAGTATCGTCTGCGCCCTTTAAAGCCTTCTGCAGGACGTCACCTGGAACATCACGCAGCAAGGTCTGAATAGAACGATCGTCCACAGCTCCCAAGTTCTCGAATACGAACATAAGATCCTGGATCTGGTTGCCGATTTCCTTATCCTGAGACTGAATAGCATTCATTAACTGAGTCTCAGTTGAGCTGTCTAAGTAGTTCATAATATCAGCAGCACTCTTCAAGCCACCAATCTTGGCAGACTGTGAACCTGCAGCACCAGCGAACTGTTTTTCCATGATCTCGTTTAATTCCTGCAAAGCTGCTGGCTGAACTTCCTCTAAGGTAGCAATACGCATGATTAAATCCAAACGTACAGCCTCTGGGAACTGAGCTAAGATTTCAGCTGACTGTTCAGGCTCTAAGTAAGATAAAACGATAGTCTGAATCTGAGGATGCTCATGCTGAATAATAGTAGCAACCTGACGGGCATCCATCCATTTTAGAGAATCCAAACCTCGTGAACCTGTACCCAGAGAAATCTGTTCGATAAGGTTGTTGGCCTTCTCTGAACCTAAAGCTGCAACCAGTGCGTGACGTACGAAATCTGAATTGCCAAGACCCAGATTTGAATGCTTGGTTACATCCTTTAAGAAGGTCTTGTGAACAGCGTTTACCTGATCTTGAGAGAATGCAGACATCTCTGACATTCTGATACCAAGTTTCTGCACCTGTTTAGGTTCTAGGTTTTTGAAAATCTGTGCAGCATCTTCCTCAGAGAGAGATAACATTAACAACACGGCTTTATCCATGCCGGTCATATTCTCTAAGGCAGACTTTTCATCCTCTGTAAGTTCTAGAACTGCTTTGTTTGATACAGCTGTACTTACCGCACCACCGGCATCGGTGGTTTGAGGTAATGCTGGAGCGTTATCTGACATTTATAACTCCTAAGCCTTTTCTTTAAAATCTTCTTCTAACCAATCCTTAATAACCTCAGCTGTAAGCTGTGGTTCATTAGAGGCAAGAGTACGAACTGCTTTGAGCAGATCTGCTTCCTTATGGAGGTTAGGAAGCTCAATACCGCCTTCATGATTGATTGTATATACCTGATCTGCCAGCTCCTTATTCTTGGCAATCAAGTTGAAATCATCATAGCCATCCAATGCTGACTGAGAATCCAGCTCGTCCTGATCGACATCTGGATTGAGCTCGTCCTCGTCCTTGTGTAAGAGCTTGTTGAGCAGAGGACGAATGATAAAGATAATTACAATCAGCACGATGATGATTGAGCCACCAATACGTACCAAGCGGTAGAAGAACTCCTGCTCGTACCATGGAAGAGGTGGTTTGATGTCACCATGTGGGAATGAAACTGTTTCTACTTTTACAAAGTCACCACGACTTTCATTTAAGCCTAAGCCACCACGGACCAAGTCTGCAATCTTATCAAGATCTTCTTGTGAACGTGGAACGTAGGTAATGTTACCGTCTTTATCTAATTGCTTTACATAATCAACAGCAACTGACACTGTAAGTCTCTGTACTACATTAGAAGGTCTTACGGTGTGACGTAAAGTAGTATCAACTTCATAGTTTCTTACAGCTTCACGGCTTTCTTTTTTGTTGTCTGAAGTTGTAGAAGCAGCATTAGCAGTACCATTTTTCAACTGCTGAGGAATAGAAGCATTAGCAGGAGGCTGGTTTGATAATGATCCTGGTACTCCATAAGGATTAGTCTTTTCATCATTACCAGACTGTTCTTTTAAAGTCTCAGAACGCACAGCCTGTGAGTCAGGGTTATATAACTGTGAAGTTTCTTCTTGAACTGTAGTATCTAGTGTTACATCAACTTCAGATGAGTAGTTACCCAAACCTAGCATTGGAGCTAAGATTGTATCTAACTTGTCTCGATACTGAGCTTCACGCATAGTACGGATTTCAAACTCGCGCTGTAACTTGTTTTCAGCCGTATCTGTCTTAACCTCAGCTGATAACTGTCTGCCCTGCTGGTCTGTTACAGAAACGTCTTTACTCATCAGATTATGAACTGATGAGGATACTAAAAAGCGAATTGAGTTTACGTTCTCAGGAGTCAAATAAGCATTTTGCTTTAATGTAACAACAACAGCGGCACTAGGTCTGCTCTTTTCACGAGCAAAAACATTCTCCTTTGGAATTGCTAAAAGCACTGTTGCATGCTGCACTCCATCAATTCTTTCAATGGCACGAGCTAACTGTACTTCTCGACCGTGCTTAATTCTCTCATTTTCCATTCTCTGAGAGACACCAAAGCCGGTATCTGACATGATAATTTGATCGCCCTCATCAGTTTTTTCCTGAGGTAGAGCAATACCCTTTCTTAACATTTTTTCAGTGATTTCATTGTAATCTTTAACATCAACTGAAATGGTGTTACCTGATAATCTGTACTTGTAGCCTTCGTTTTCTAAGAAATCTAATACGCTACCAATATCCTGAGTTGAATACTGACCTAATCTGCGCTCTGACTCTGGAGATTTACCTGATGAGGAGAAACTGATTACAGCAAAGATAATAGCTGCAACAAAGATCACTAAGAAGCCTAAAATAATCAGACGGTGAACCATCTCACCATCTTTAAAAAAGCCCTTGAGGCCAGATGTTTTAGAGGTATCAACATCTTCATCAGCTCCTGTTGCAGACATAGAGTCAGAATTCTGTGCTACAAGATCTTTTGACTGACTGCTATCTGTAGTTGTCAGAGCTGATGATGTATCCTGCTCTTGACCGCCCTGCGCTACAGGAAAACCGTTGTCTGCCATTTTTTATCCTCACCGTAAAAGCATGCAGAATAAATTAGATCTGCATCTGAGATATTGTCTTATAAGCTTCAATCATTTTATTGCGAACCTGTAAGGTTGCATCAAATGAAATACTAGCTTTTTGGGATGCGAGCATAACATCTGATAGTGTCATTGATCTGTCACCCAAATCAAAACGAGTCTGTTTATTTGATGAATCGTTTTGTAAATTATTAACTGTTTCAAAAGCTTCATGGAGCATGTTAGCAAAAGCACCTACATTATCTGTTTGCTCTATAGGAGCAGCTCCTGATGTAGTGGTTACTTCAGGCTGATTAAATACAGGTGTGTTGTTAACATTCTGATTTAACATCTGGTTATCAGCTGATGCCATGCTTAAAGTGCGCATCTGTTGTTGCATCTTCTGAAGCTGAGCTAACATTGAAGTTGCACCAAGACCATTTATTGACATACTCATATCTACCTCTAACTGTCAAAATTCAGACAGATTAATCTTTTACTGAGGTATATCTTTCAAGTTGTGTGCCAAGTTTTATCTTTTGGTGTAAAACAACGTAAACATATAAGTAGATTGTGCCTTTTTCCTATCTTTATTTCAAGAATTTAACCAAAAGCTAGCTAAAAGAATTGATATTACTCACTGTTTCACTTGTGTCTTTAGCAAAACACGGAATAAAACAGTGGTAAACACAGATATTTGGAAGGATAAAAGAGTTTTTTAACTCTCCTAATTTAAACAAATAATAACTTGTACAAAATTACAATTCACACTGCATTATTACTTTTAACAGTAAATTATATTTTATGATTATAAATCTGACAATTAGATACTCTATTATTGTAATAATATTTTGTATAAAATTACTTTTTTATATTTGGTTTTCAACTTTTTCTAAAGCGACAATCTCACAGACTGGAGTATCACTCTTATCTCTGCTCTTAGAGTTATTCTCCAAGACTAAAGCTACTGGTATTACAGTCTTATCTGTAAGGCGTCTTGCGTACTTGTTCTTTATGATTTGTGCTTTAGCTTCAGAAAGTTTTGTTGCAATGTCTTTACTGTTATCTGTTACCTTTAATTCAAAGACATACAGGTAGTCACCAGCTTCAGCTGTAATATCTGCTCTTCCACAAGAGCCCATTACCTCAGTTGATGCGGTTACATTAAAGGTTAGCATTGCAAGCTTTAGTACATCTCTAAAACATGCTTCGTTAAAGTTCTTTACGGTTTCATAGGAGAGTTCATTGATAAATGTATTAAAGAGTTCTTTTATCTTATCTAAATTGCCTGAGGCTAAAACCGATTTGAAAACTTCAATGAATCTTAACTTAGCGTCTTGAGTTCTTGTTAATTGGTTTAGTACAAGGTTTGAATAAGCTTTCTTTACCTCTAAATTTGGAATACCGACCTTAAAATATCCATCTTCAGCTGTCTTAATGCAGAAATAGCCTGCCTGATACAAGATAGCAAACAGATCGAGATTAGCTATATTTTCAATGCTTGGATACAGTGAGTCTGAATCTTTATTGACCGTTGAGTCAATACTTAGCAGAGATTGCAATTCGTTGGAATTGTACTTTTTTAATCCTTGCTTTAGGTAGTTAACAAGGAAAGTAGGAGTTGCACCACCTGAAGATACCCAGTATGGAATAAAACCTTCTTCAGGACTTCTCAAAAAGTTAATAATTGACCATGGATTGAAGACATGTGCTTTACATTTTCTATCAAAGCTATAACCGTCATAGTTTCTTTTAAGTTCTTCAACTACCATTGCATGATCATATACATCAGTATCATTCTCTTCATTTAAAACTGTAGCTGCATTACCAATGTATTCACTAAAGTATTTCTCTAACTCTTCTGTGGTATAGCCTAATAGTGCACCACAATCACTGTCTAAGGTTAAATCTGTTAGATTGTTAAATGCTGAGAATATGGAAGTATGTGAGTAATAAGTTACACCAGTGATAAAGATGAAACGAAATCTGCCTTGATACTCTTTTACTTTTGAGTAAAAGCTATGGAGTATATTTCTACGAACTAAAAACTCTTTTTCATTATTTAAAACAGCTGACAGTGGAGTGTCATACTCATCAACAAGTAAGACTATGTTTTCACCTGAGTGCTCATTCTTAAAAGCATTGTCCACAAGCAAAGCTGGCGTTTTAAGAGACATATTGCTCTCATCAATACTAAAACCTAATTCGATGAACTTTTGTTTTAAATCTGCATAGAAATAATCATTAAAATTAAACTCAGATAAAAAGTTATAGGATGAGAAATCTAAATGCAGAACTTTATAAGTTTTATCATCCCATAAAGGTTCAATCTCTAAACCTTTAAATTTCTCTGTACCATGAGCAAAGAGCTCATGTAAGGTATTGATAAGTGTTGACTTACCAAAGCGTCTTG
>DKDL01000088.1 GCA_002449335.1 Succinatimonas sp. UBA6849
TCATGCTGAGCACACCTAAAAGTAAGGGCGCTTAATACTGCGCCCTTACTTTTTAAGATTATTTAAATCATGTTACTAAAGATTAGAACATCCACAGTAACAGAGCACCCAAGAGCACTCTATAAATAACGAATACAGCCATTCCTGAATGAGAAATAAACTTCATGAACAGGTGGATCACAATCAGAGCTACGATAAAGGAAATAGCTCCACCGATGATCATGTCTACCCACTGAAGCTCTAAGGTTTCATCTTTGTAAAGTTTGATAACTTCAAATAAACCTGAAGCTAAGATAACAGGAATTGATAATAAGAAACTGAATCTTGCAGCAGCTTCTGCTTTTAAGCCTAAGAAAAGACCTGCTGTCATGGTAATACCAGAACGTGAAGTACCAGGAATAATAGCTAAAGCCTGAGCAAAACCGATGATAATAGCCTGAGTATAGGTTAAAGAACGTAATGAATCAGGTCTTGCGCCTTCTACCCTATCTAAGTTTCTCCACACCATCTTCTTATTTACATAGGAGCTTACACCTAAGAGTAAACCAAAGAAGATAGTAGCACCTGCGATTACCTCGATGCTGTCACGGATATCTGATGAAACTAATTTCTCAAATAATGCACCGAATACACATACAGGGATGGTTGCGATGATAACGCAAAAACCGATCTTAGCAATTGGAGTTACCTTACGCTTTACGCAAGCTTCAACTGTAAATGAGGCAATCTTAATTAAATCAGCTAGGTAATATAAAACTACAGCTAATAAGGTACCTACGTGTACAGCCACATCAAAAGAAATTCCCTGATCAGGCCAACCTAAGAGCTTTGATGGAAAAATCAAATGAGCACTTGAAGATACAGGCAGGAACTCTGTTAAACCTTGAATTAAAGCTAATACAAATACATGCAACAGTGTCATTTTTAATCCTTAACGTTGTGCCACTGTGGTGCTTCAACAGACCAGTCAATCTCGGTCTTTACTACACGTCTATTCTCTGGAAGACGAGGCTCCATCTCCTGCCAAATTTCACCTACTTTTACGTTTAACAGTGGGTGCACAAGCTCTGGATCTAACTCACATAAAGGACATAGAACAAAAGGATAATCCTGAATGTCATGTCTTGGTAACTTGCATGGAGTAGTAGTTACGGTATCACCGAATACTAAAATATCGATATCCAGACGACGCTTTACACCAAAGTTAGTGCCGTTATTGAACATAAGCTCAGTACCAGCTAACTGCTCAACTTTCTGCAAGCAGGCATATAAATCTTCTAAAGAAGCCTCAGTGTCACCGCCAAATACCATATTGTAGTAATCAGGCTCACCTGCTCTGATTGCATGGCTTACCCATACAGATGACTTTTCAAAATTCTTAAACAGAGGACCAATTTTGGCGACTGCAAATCTTAATGCATTTTCCTTATTTAAATTTGAACCTACACCAAGGTACACTCTAGTTGCCATTTTCTACTCCAAATTTTCTAAAGATCTCAATACCTACACTCTTAGCATCTGCTACAGCTTCTGGTTTATTCAATCTTATTTTTACTGATTCAGGTTTAAATTCTTTTTCAATCAAATCGCAAAGCTCAACAGCCAGTTCTTCTAAAAGACCTGCCTTACGCTTTACAATATATGCCTTTACCTTTTCAGACAAAAGCGCATAATCGATACTTTTTTCAAGTGCACCAGTTCTGCCCGCCTCTTCTAGTGGAGTTTCTAACTCCAGTGAAACATATAAAGGCTGAGTTTTCTCTCTTTCAAAAGGGAGAATTCCTACAATGCACTCTACTTTTAAATTGTCTACAAAGATTTTATCCATCACGTTTATCCAATTTATTTTACAAAGCCTTTAACTCTGATAAAGGCCATCTTGGATGAACCTTGATTTTAAAATCTCCTATCTGACCTGCTTTATAACGGAGCATGCCAACCTGAGCGATCATAGCACCATTATCAGTGCAGAACTCTCTTCTGGCAAAAAATGCTTTACCGTGGATCTTATCCATTAGTTGCTGCAAACGAGAGCGAATATCTGTATTTGCAGAAACTCCACCTGCTACAACCAAAGTCTTAAGTCCAGTCTGTTTTAAAGCTCTTTTACACTTAATCTCAAGTGTGTCAGCCATCGCTTCTGTAAAGCCTTTAGCAATGTCAGACTTTACTTCCTCAAGATCATCTTTATGAGCAATAGTTGCATTTAATACGGCTGTTTTTAAGCCTGCAAAACTAAAGTCACAATTAGGATTTTTAATCATTGGTCTTGGAAAGACAAAAGCCCCTGATTTGCCATTAGCTGCCAACTTTTCAAGTCCTGGTCCGCCTGGATATGGAATACCTAATAACTTGGCAGTCTTATCAAAAGCTTCACCAGCAGCATCATCTACAGACTGACCTAACAGCTCGTAGACACCAGGCTTTTCTACTTTAATCAGTAAGGTATGGCCGCCTGAGATTAGTAAGGCTACAAATGGAAGTTTTGGTTTTTCAGCCTCTAACATAGGAGCTAACAGGTGGCCTTCCATGTGGTGAACAGGAACACAAGGAACACCTAGAGCATAAGCTAAGGCACCAGCCTCCATTGCACCTGATAAAAGAGCACCGATAAGACCTGGTCCTGAGGTATAAGCAATAGCACAAAGATCAGACATCTTCATGTCTGCTTTCTCTAAAGCCAGTCTTACTAGTGGTACAACCCTTTTTATATGATCTCTTGAAGCAAGTTCTGGGACTACTCCTCCATATTCAGCATGCATTGCAATCTGTGTATGAAGAGTATGTGAAATTAACCCTTCTTTATCATCATAAATTGCAACACCAGTTTCGTCACAGGAACTTTCTATACCTAAAATGCGCATTTTTTTATCCGATAAAAAGTCAACGCTCTATTTTAGCAAATGTTTTGGTCACTAAATTTTTTCTGTTAAATTTATTTTTGCTAAATTGATTTTGCTTATTCTTAATACTTCAGCATGAAGGTAACCGGACCATCATTCTCTAAAGTTACTTTCATGTCTGCTGCAAATATGCCCTCTTGAACACGAGGAAACTTAGCATGAGCATATGAGGTGAACTTCTCATACAGCACTTTGGCATCATTAGGTGCCATAGCTGGATCAAAACTAGGACGGTTACCGGCTGCGGTATTAGCCGCCAGCGTGAATTGAGATACTAAAAGAATGCTGCCTGATACCTGCTCTACGTTAAGGTTCATTTTTTCATTCTCATCGTAGAACATTCTGTACTTTACGATCTTATCGAACATTCTCTTGCATTTAGCTTCATCATCGCCTTTTTCAAGGCCAATAAAAGCTAAAATACCCTTATCAATTTGACCTGTAACCTTTCCGTCAACTAAAACTTTTGCGTAATTTACTCTTTGAAGCAGAGCCAGCATATTAGTATCTCCTAAAATAAACGTGGTAAATTATACTAAGAAGTAAGCAAAAAAGTGAGGTTAAAGTAAGCTAAAAATGTTTCTAAATCTAATGTGTGTAGGAATGGGCGGTTTTATCGGCGCCATCTTAAGAGTTCTATCAGGAACTCTTATCTCAAAGTTAACGTTATCTTTCGCTTTTCCTTTTGCCACCCTTTTTGTAAATATCGTAGGTTCATTTGTAATAGGTATTTTTCTAACTCATCCATACGTTTTAGCCAATGCCAATTTAAAATCTTTTCTTACAGCAGGACTTTTAGGTGGTCTTACCACTTTTTCTACCTTTAGTTTTGACACCTTGAGCTTAATCGAACAAAGACTGTTATTTAGTGCTTTTTTAAATGTAGCTTTAAATGTTGGAGTTGCTTTGATTGCATGCTATTTGGGCACCTTGTTAGTTAAGGCTTTGTCTTAATAGTAATTTCACAGAATAAAGAACTAATTTTGTGACTTTACACATTAATTTTCTTCGTTTAAACAATTTACACAAACAGCATTTTCTTGTATAATCGCCTCTGTTTTTTATCGTCAAAGACCTACTGTTTTTGACATTGGAATTTAATAAGTGAGGTGGTTTTCCACATGCCAGTCATCAAAGTACGTGAGAACGAGCCATTTGACGTTGCCTTAAGACGTTTCAAGCGCTCTTGCGAAAAAGCCGGTATTTTAGCCGATGTAAGAGCTCGTGAATTCTACGAGAAGCCAACAACTGTACGTAAGCGTGCAAAGGCTTCTGCAATTAAGCGTCACGCCAAAAAGTTGGCCCGCGAGAATGCGCGCCATACAAGACTTTACTAATCACGCATCTTAGTCGAAAGACATGGCTGAATTAGTCTAGTTGCTTGTGTGCACTAGCTAAAATCTATCACTAGATTTATTAAAATAAAAAGGGTTAACGTTAAGTTAACCCTTATTTTTTAGCTGTCATACAGCTTAAAACTCTTCTTTATTCTCTTCCCAAAAAGCAATTGCCCTGCTTATCCAATTGATACTTCCTGATGCCTCTGGATCAATACCAATACCAAATCCATGCTCTAATCGTGGCATTTCTGTGTATTTAGCATTGATATTCAAGTTATTCAGATTCGCAACAGATGACTTTAAAACAGTTTTATTCACAATGGTGTCATTCTCGCCTACCACAACAAAGGTAGGAGAATCCTCATTGGTTCCATAGAAACTAATTGGGTAGGTATAAACGTTCACAGCAGGTTTACTCATCATAATACCAGCTGAGATGGTCTGCTCTGAGGTATGAGTAACATTGATAATGATCTGTGCGCCGGTTGAAGCTCCCCATAGAGAGTAATCATCCTTTGACACTCCGAACATTCTAAAGTTATTCATAATGTAATTCACAGCATTTACAAGATCCTGAGAGCCACTTAGTACCTTTTTCTGGCGATAGGAGAGTACAAAAGCATTGTAGCCTGCTCTTGAAATTCTCATAGCTAAAGGGAATCCTTCATGAATTAGACTCTTATAGCTGTAGCCTCCTGGCAGAATTAAAGCAAAAGGAGCATTTTTCTTACCCCTAAAGAAAAATAGACCTGTGTCTTTTAACTCCTCTTTTTCTTTAATATGTTCAGGTGTATAAATTGGATAAAAGATCTGATTACCTTTTTTAACCTCATCATACAGATAATCTAATGACTCTATAGTATGAATAGCTGTCACATTACGATGATAAGGCATGATCCTTTGGAATTCATTTAGATGAACGTTGAGATCTTTCTTATCAGTATCAGGAACTAACAAGTTGGCAAAACCTGAAAACTCTTTACACTCTAAGATATCCTTAATGGTGTTTTTACTTGAAAAGTAGTTACCTACATTAAAACTGGTGTTCTCAGCTTCTCTACTGCTTTTTAGTTCTACAGCACTGTCATCATCTAATAACATGTTGTAGTAGCTACTTTCATTTTGCATGGTAGCAGCACTACACACAGAGAGTAGCGACGAGGCTAAATATAAACTTATTGCTGTAAGTTCACACAATAATCTATTTTTTTTCATACTAATCGTTCTTATATTGTAAATTCTGAGATTTAATAGCTACCAATAAACAGGTTCAGTAAAGAATATTGAATACCTGTTACTGGCAGTCATCATGCGTTCATTTTTATAGTTTTATTTATGGAAGAGCCTTACCTGCAGCCTGATAAATTTCATACCACTCTTTGTGAGTTAGGTGAACATCACAGGCCTTAGAGCACTCTATAACTCTATTCTGTTTAGTTGTACCGATTACAGCTTGCATCAGTCCTGGATATCTTAAAACCCATGCTATAGCTACAGCTGATGCAGTTACATTTCTTGAGGCGGCGATTCTATCTAATACAGAATTAAGCTTTAAGTATAAAGGAGAGCCTACAAATACGCCTTTAAAGAAACCATACTGTAATACAGACCACGCCTGAACCACCATATGATTTAAACGGCAGTACTCTAAAATACCACCATCTCGCATTAGAGCAGGATCATTATCCATATTTACGTTAAAGCCTGCATCTACCATGGAGGTGTGACATACACTCATCTGCACCTGATTTGCTACGAGTTCACAATCTAAACCACTTTGCAGTAATTTCATCTGCATAGGGTTCATATTGCTTACACCAAAATTCAAAACCTTTCCAGATGCCTTTAAAGAGTTAAAAGCCTCACCTATTTCATCAGGTTCCATTAAGGCATCAGGACGGTGAAGCAACAGACAATCCAAATGATCTGTCTTTAATCTTTTCAAACTGTTCTCTACACAGGAGATGACGTAGTCTTTAGTAAAGTCATAGCTTACAAAGTCACTGTCTTTTCTGATACCACATTTACTCTGTAAAAAGCATGTTTCTCTAAAATTAGGATTTTTAGTAAAAGCTTCACCTAAAAGTTCTTCAGATTTACCATTTGAATAACAGTCAGCAGTATCAATAAAATTGATGCCACAATCTAGTGCTGTATCTAAAAGTGAGCATAACCCCTGTGTACCTAATTGTGGTATACGCATACAGCCTAAGACGACTTTGGATACTTTTGTCTTATTACAACCAAACTCTACATATTCCATATGATGCCTCACTCGTGACCATCTAACTTTCGATCATCTAACTTATGACCACATATCTTATGAATATCACTTCACGAATCTGTTGCCTTAAACACAGGCTCTATCTACACTTACATTTTATAGCTTTAGTGTTCAGCTACGTTGATAAGCTCACCTTCATGCAGATATGAGTAAATGTTTCTTGCTGCAATCTTAATAATTCTGTTCACAGTCTCATCTAAAAAGAACCAGCCTGCTACATGAGGAGTCAGTAATAACTTTGGCTCACTCCAGAGAGGACTGTCTTTTGGCAGAGGCTCAGGTGTAGTTACATCGATAGCAGCACCTGCCAATTTACTGCTTCTCAAGGCACTTAATAGAGCTCCCTGATCGATAGCATCGCCACGACCTACATTGATTAAATAAGCGCCATTTTTCATCATAGCGATGGTCTTTTCATTGATAAGATTTACAGTTTCCTTGCATGAAGGTAAAACCATAGCCACGATGTCAGCTTTTGGCAGAACTTTATCAAGATCTTTTAATGAATAAACCTCATCAACATAATCGGGCTTGTCTTTAACATTACGTCTTACACCGATGACTTTAGCAGCACCCAGAGCTTTAATCTTTCTGGCATAGCTGCCACCGATATCACCTAAACCTAATACAGCTACAGTTGAATTCTCAACTGAGATGATCTTGCCACAATCTGACCAGTCCTTATTTAACTGCTTGTCTCGATACTGCGGAAAGTGTCTGATGATTGAGAAGGTCATTGCAAGCATATGCTCACCTACAGCTGGGCTGAATGCACCTACAGCAGTACACAACTTAACCTTTTTATCGAGTACTCCAACATAGTTATCAAAGCCAGCTGAATTTAGCTGTAAAAACTTTAAAGCTTTAGCTTCTTTAGTAAGAGATGGCGCAATATTACCTACAATGATCTCTTTGTCATAAACATCTTCAGCTGTAAGTTTGTTTTGATTCTTTACTGTGATTTCTACATCACCAGATGAGCTTATTAGTTCTAACTGTTCAGGGGTTACATCAATACTTACTAATACTTTATGTGACATAATTAAATCCTTCTATTCAAATGGGTACTTGATACCTAACTGAGCTCTAATTGAGTCCATAAGTTGCATCATATATAAGGTACGTTCATGAGGCATTTGTGGGCACTCTATTTTGCCTTCTTCAATTGCCTTAACACATGCTGATACCTCGTACTCGTAACCTGTCAGCTGTTTTGGACACTTAATTTCCTTGATGAGACTGTAGTTACTATCAAATACTTTCAATCCTTGTGGATTATTTACGTTATCTACCTGAATAAAACCTTTTTTACAATGGATCATGCCAAAGCGATCAGAGATGCCCATTGCACTTGAGCACAGAACAGCCATCACACCAGTTTTCTCATAGCAAAGAGTAATTGAGTTTGACATATCCACGCCTGAGGCATTCTTAATGCAGACAGCTTCAACGGTATCAGGATCACCTAAAATCATGTTGGCAAAATTCAATGGATAAACACCAACATCTAAAAGAGCACCACCTGCCAATTCTGGTTTTACCAGACGAGGTACAGAGACAATGTCATAACCTAGGTTTGCTGTAAGCATAGTTACAGGACCTACGATACCAGAGTTAATGGTATCAGCTATGATTTTGCGCATAGGCTGATAGCGAGTCCAAATAGCTTCTGCTAGTAACAGTTTCTTCTCTTTAGCTAGATCAATTAACTCTTTAGCCTGTTTTGCATTAACGGTAAAAGCCTTTTCACAAAGAACATTCTTACCATGTTCTAGACATTTTTTAACTTCTTCAAAATGACAGGAATGAGGAGTTGCAATGTAGACTAAATCAATGTCTTTATCGTTATATAACTCATCATAAGAGCCATAGGCTTTTTCTACTTTAAATTCTTTGCAGAAACTTTGAGATTTCTCTTGTGAACGAGAGGCTGCAGCATACAGTTTGACACTTTTATCTCCTGACTTGTTCATCTGCAGGATGGTACTTGCCATCACCTTGGCAATCATACCCAAACCTAAAATTCCAAAATTTATCGCCATAACAAACTCCTTACATCTTTCTAAATTATTGTATATGAACCTAAATTCCACAAGAAAATAAAAGGAAAAGTGCTAGCAAAATAGAAATTTATTTGTAAAAAAAAGATCTTGCTATCAATGTCTGACAACAAGATCTTTCTTTATTAGCAAATAAGATAGCCTTGTAAGTTTTGAGTTAACAGCTCAATGGCTACTCAAAACAGCTACCCTTCTACAAAATTGACTCTTATTCTTCGAAATCTACAGCTACACGCTCTAGAGCGATTTCATGACAAATGCTTGCAACAGCAAGGTGACGAGGATCGGTAGCATACTTGTTTAGATCTTCCATGTTGTCAAACTCACAGATTAAAGTAGCGCTGAACTTCTCTTTTGGGTTTACATTAACGCCAGTCTGAAGTGATCTGATCACCTCAATCTGACCTACAAGACCGTTCAATCCCTTAAGGAACTGATTCATTTTCTCTTCAGTACCCTCTTTGAATTTCCACATAACGATATGCTTAATCATATAAACTCCAAATTTGAATCTCTTTGAAACTGTTATTAACATTCAGCAAGACTATTGCTTTCCTGCCTTAAAATATTTCAACACTTTTTAACTTTTTTGTCAAAATTGTCTATGTCAAAATTGCAAAAGCCAGTTCTAAATATATTCAGCCTATCACTTGTGAATACTGTTCTTAAAGACTAAATACCAGGATGGTGGATTGATTGATTTGATTATTTGATAAATATGTTAACCACCTTTCAAAAAGGTGTATAACAGTGTAAACAATCAAGCTTTTTAAAGCGGTTTTGCATACTTTATATAGTAGAATGGGCCATGGCTTAATTTTTCTTTAACAACAAATTACCAACAATTAACTATAACTACTATGAATTTTATAAAAACTAATATTGTAGGCATACTGTTATGCTTTCTAATCTCTCTCCTTGCTACCTATCTAGGTAGTCTGTATCCAATTGTAGGCGGACCTGTCTTTGCTATCCTATTAGGTATGATTATCTGTATGGTGGTGCCAATAAAGGGGATCATTCAGCCAGGTGTAAAATTCACTTCAAAGATCATTTTACAGACTGCAGTGGTACTTTTAGGTTTTGGTCTGAATCTTTTGGCAATTGCTAAGACTGCTCAAGAGTCTTTACCAATTATCATCGCCACTATCGCCACCTCACTGATTATTTCATTTGTGATCTGCAAGTACATGAACATTCCTGCAAAGTTATGTACGCTTATAGGTGTAGGTTCATCTATTTGTGGAGGTTCAGCTATTGCAGCCACAGCTCCTGTAATTAAGGCTAATGACTCTGAGGTAGCTCAGGCAATCTCTGTAGTATTCTTCTTTAATGTGTTAGCTGCTTTATTGTTTCCAACGCTAGCTCAACACTTAGGTATATCTCATGACAGTATCGCTTTTGGTATTTTTGCAGGTACTGCTGTCAATGACACCTCATCTGTTACAGCAGTAGCTTCAACCTGGGATAGTATCTACTCATTAGGACACGCAACATTAGATAAAGCAGTTACTGTAAAGCTCACAAGAACCTTAGCTATTATTCCTATTACTATCGTGCTCTCAGTTATCTTTGCAGCTCGTCATGATCTTACAATCAATCAGCAGGCATCAGGATTAAAGTTACATAAGCTTGTACCACGCTTTATCATTCTGTTTGTGCTGGCATCTCTTGTAACCTCAATTGCCATGTTATGTGGCGTATCTGCTGAAGTCTTTGTACCTTTAAAAGACTTAAGCAAGTTCTTTATCGTCATGGCAATGGCAGCCGTTGGACTTAACTGCAATCTCTTTATGTTAATAAAAACTGGCTCTACAGCTATCTTCTTAGGTATGTGCTGTTGGGTTGGTATTACTGTAGTCTGCCTGTTGTTGCAGTATGTGTTAGGTATCTGGTAAGAGTTAGAAAGTTAACGACTAAAATGAGTAGGCCTTGCTAAAGCAAGGCCTTTTTATTTTATGAAAGCTTAGGTTATTCTACAAAATATGCCCAATGCTCTTTACGAGGAGCGCACTTAGGTAAAGGACCGTCAGCATAACCTAAAGCTAAATGACCTACACCTTCGTAATCACCTTCAATACCTAACTTTTTAAAGATATCTTTGTATAGATCACTGTCCATAGACTCCTTACAGCGGTGTATCCAGCAAGAACCAAGACCTAAGTCATGAGCTTCTAACATCATATTTCCTAGGACTAAAGAGCCATCATAGACAGCTGTATTATTAGCTTTGTTAGCAGCTACAATTAAGATCACAGGAGCTCCATAGAAAGTATCAAAACCAGGACGTCCAAAGATCTCTGCATTTAATTTTGTGATCTTTTCACGAAGCTCTTTATTAGTAACAGCAATGATCACTGGAGATTGCTGTCCCCTACCGGTTGCAGCAAAGGTACCAGCTTCAATAACCTTTTCAATTAACTCACGTGGTACAGGATCTGTCTTATATTTTCTGACAGAACGACGTGTTTTAATATTTTCTAATACTGATGACATAATGAATCCTTAGATTGTGCTATGACAAAATTAAACCAATAAATACAGATTAGTAATACCTAAAGACTGACCGAACTTAATCCCCACAGCAGGTAGGGTACCGCCATCTTTAAAGTTTAAAGAATTAAAAAGATTTAAAGACTTCTCATTGCTTGAGGTAATGACGGAGATGATATTGTGGATGTCAGAGCGCTCTTTAGCATAAGAGATCACATGATTACAAAGAGCTCTGGCAATCCCCTGCTTACGAGCCTTTAAATCAACATAAATAGAGATTTCAACAGTTGTATCGAAAGCATCTTTGTCTCTATATGAGGATAAAGAACAGTAAGCTAAGACGTTATCATTGTCATCAACTGCAACAAAGATGGGATGATTAGAAGTATTATGAGCATTAAACCATGCAATAGCTTTTTCTTTAGTTCTTACAATAGAATCAAAAGTAGCAACGCCATTTTCAATTTCATAGTTATAAATGTCATTAACAGCATCAATGTCAGCGTCGGTACATAAACGAATTTTCATGAAGATCTCCTTTTTACAAAGGATAAATCATCTGGTTCAGAAAAGCAAAAACCCGTAACAGAAAACTGCTACGGGTTCTTAGAAAGGGAAGCCTGGCAGTGACCTACTCTCACACAAACGTACGTTGCACTACCATCGGCGTGACTGCATTTCACTTCTGTGTTCGGAATGGGAA
>DKDL01000019.1 GCA_002449335.1 Succinatimonas sp. UBA6849
ACGGCGTTTTGTGAAAGTTTTATTTAATCTCAAGAAAATTTCTCTTAAAAAGTACCACATGTGCAAAAGTTAAATTTCATTTGCTACTTTTTTACAAAATTCATTCATATTGCAAAATCTCACTTTTACAACTTTTGTACTTTTTGCAAAGATAATTTTAGTTATATTCATTACATTTTGTAATTACTTTGAAAAATAATTTATTTATATTTCAATATATTAACTATTTTAATATACAAAAATTGTAAAAATCATTTCTATTACAAATTCATAGTGATAACATACCTATCACCAAAGACAATTACATACTTTTTGTAATTAAAGATGTAAGTTGTAAAAGTTACAAATTTATTGTTTTTCAGTATAAAAAGGTAAGGCAAAAATATGGCAGTCGATAACAATAGAGTCATTATTTTTGATACAACTCTTCGTGATGGCGAACAGGCACTACAGCAGTCACTTTCAGCAAAACAGAAATTACAAATTGCTCTTTGTCTTGAGCAGTTAGGTGTTGATGTTATTGAGGCAGGTTTCCCTATTTCATCCCCTGGTGATTTACAGTCTGTAAGAGAAATTGCGCAAGCTTTAAAGACTTCAACTGCTTGTGGTCTGTCAAGAGCTCTAGATAAAGATATCGATGCTTGCTATGAAGCCTTCAAAGGTATTGATCACTACAGAATTCATACTTTTATTGCAACCTCTGATATTCACGTTCATGACAAGTTAAAGAAGAGCTTTGATGATATCGTGGATATGGCAGTTCACGCCGTAAAGAGAGCAAGAAACTACACAGATGATGTTGAGTTTTCTTGTGAGGACGCAGGTCGTACTCCAATTGACCATCTGTGTCGAATGGTTGAAAACGCTATTAAAGCTGGTGCTACTACCGTTAACATTCCTGATACTGTAGGTTATACCCTGCCTTATGAGTTCGGTGGCATCATCAAGACTCTTTATAACAGAGTACCTAATATCGATAAGGCAGTAATTTCTGTTCACTGCCATAATGACTTGGGTATGGCTACTGCAAACTCATTGTCAGCTGTAATGGAAGGCGCTCGACAGATTGAGTGTACTGTAAACGGTCTAGGTGAAAGAGCCGGTAACACTTCTCTAGAAGAAGTTGTAATGGCTATGAAGCTACGTAAAGAGTACATGAAGGGTGTTTACACTAATATCGTCTCTGAGAACATTGCAAGAGCAAGTCAGGTAGTATCAGGTATTACTAATGAGCCAGTTCCAAGCCACAAGGCTATTGTAGGTTCAAATGCCTTTGCTCACAGCTCAGGTATTCACCAGGATGGTGTCCTAAAGAACAAGAGCACTTACGAAATCCTAACTCCACAGAGCGTAGGTTTCAAAGAAAACAATATGCATATGACCGCTCGTTCTGGTCGTCATATGATTAAGGCTGTTTTAGAGAAATTAGGTTATCGTGAAGGTTCATACGATCTTGATGATATCTATTCAAGGTTCTTAAAACTAGCTGACAGAAAAGGTCAGGTATTTGATTACGATCTAGAAGCTTTACTTTTCCTGTCTCATGAACAGGAAGAGGATACTCAGTTTGAGCTTGATAGCTTGAATGTAATGTCAGGTGGTAAGAATATTATCCCTACAGCTTCAGTTCGTCTGAAGATCGGTAAACGTACAAGAACTGAATCTGGTACCGGTAACGGTCCTGTTGATGCTGTATTTAACTGTATTTCACGTTTAACCGGCATCAAGCTGAAGCTAGACAGCTTTGTAATTTCAGCAAAAGGTTCTGGTATGAACGCTCAAGGTCAGGTTGACGTTGATGTTATCTACAACGACAGACATTATCATGGTAAGGGCTTATCAACTGATGTTATCGAAGCATCTGCCCTGTCACTGATTTCAGCATGTAACAGTATTTATAGAGCACAACTTATTGAAGAAGAAAAGCACGAAAAGGAGAATGCTTAAAAATGGCTAAGAATTATAAGATTGCAGTACTAGCAGGTGATGGTATCGGTCCTGAGGTAATGAACGAGGCCTTAAAGGTATTAGAGGCTGTTCAGAAAAAATTTAACTTTACCTTAGAGTACAAGAAAGAATTAGTAGGCGGTTGCGCTATCGATGCTTGCGGTACTCCACTACCAGAGCAAACCATGGATGCTTGTAAGTGGGCTGATGCAATTTTGTTTGGCTCTGTAGGTGGTCCTAAGTGGAATCACTTACCTACAGCAAAGCGTCCTGAGGCAGGTGCCCTACTTCCATTACGCAAGCAGTTCGGCCTTTTCTGTAACTTCCGCCCTGCAAAGATCTATCAGGGTTTAGGTTCACTTTCTCCATTACGTGCTGATATTGCAATGCGTGGTTTTGATATGCTGTGCGTTCGTGAGTTAACCGGTGGTATCTACTTTGGTCAGCCTAAAGGCAGAGAAGGTACAGGTCCACAGGAGAAGGCTTACGATACTGAGATCTATCACCGTTTTGAGATTGAAAGAATCGCTAAGATTGCTTTTGAAGCAGCTATGTTACGTAACAAGAAGGTAACTTCTGTTGATAAATCAAACGTATTACAGAGCTCTGTACTTTGGCGTGAAGTTGTAACTGAAATGGCTAAAAACTACCCTGAGGTTGAATTAGAGCACATCTATGTTGATAACGCTACTATGCAGTTAGTTAAGAACCCAGCACAGTTTGACGTAATGCTATGCTCAAATATGTTCGGCGATATCTTATCTGATGAGTGCGCAATGATCACAGGTTCTATGGGTATGTTACCTTCAGCTTCATTAGGTGAAGGCGGTTTCGGTCTGTATGAGCCAGCAGGTGGTTCTGCTCCTGATATTGCAGGTAAGAACATTGCAAACCCAATTGCTCAGATCCTGTCAGCAGCCCTGATGCTTCGCTACTCTCTAAAAGAGTATGATGCTGCAAAGTGCATTGAAGATGCTGTAGCTAAGGTACTAAAAGAAGGCTATCTGACTGGCGATCTGATGGAATCAGGTGCTTCACCACGTCCAGCTCTGTCTACCTCAGAGATGGGTGACAAGATTGCCTCAGAGATTAACGGCTAAGAATAAATAAATTAGAACACATAGGTTTTAAAAATGGGTAAAACACTTTATCAGAAGGTTTATGACAGTCATATTGTTTTCCAGCAGGAAGGCGAGCTGCCAACTCTGTATATTGATAGACAATTAGTCCATGAGGTAACCTCACCTCAGGCTTTTGCTGGTATTGAACAGGCTGGTCGTAAACTACACCGTCCTGATCTGCACTTAGCAACCATGGATCATGATATTTCAACAAGATCACAGACCATTGAAGCCTGCTCTCCAATGGCTCAAGAGCAGATCAAAGCTTTAATGTCTAATACCAAAAAGTTTGGTGTTAAGTTCTTTGGTTTTGGTGAAGAAAACCAGGGTGTGGTTCATATCATTGGACCTCAGACTGGCTTTACACTACCAGGTACAACTCTTGTATGTGGTGACTCTCATACTGCAACTCATGGTGCTTTTGGAGCTCTGGCTTTTGGTATCGGTACCTCTGAAGTAGAACACGTAATGGCAACTCAGACTCTAAAGCAGGGTCGCTTAAAGACCATGAAGATTGAGTGCACTGGTCGTCTTCAAAAAGGATGCTACGCTAAAGATTTAATTCTGGCTATCATAGCTAAATTAACTACAGCAGGTGGCACCGGTTACGCTGTTGAGTTCTGCGGTGAAGCAGTACGCGCTCTATCTATGGAAGGCAGAATGACCTTATCTAACATGGCTATCGAGTTTGGCGCAAAAGCAGGCATGATCGCCCCTGATGAGACTACCTTTGAGTATCTAAAAGGCAGACTGTACACTCCTAAAGGTAAAGATTTTGATGAAGCTGTTGAGTACTGGAAGACTTTAAAGTCTGACGATGATGCTGTCTTTGATAAGACTGTAACTATCGATGCTTCAGCTTTGGAGCCTTATGTAACCTGGGGTACTAACCCAGGTCAGGGAGCTCCTGTGACCGCAACAGTACCTACACCTGAAGATTACAGCGATCCTATCGTAGCTAAATCATGCAAAGATGCTCTTGAGTACATCGACTTAAAACCAGGTCAGAAGCTAATCGGTACTCCTGTTGATTATGTATTCATCGGTTCCTGCACCAACGGCAGAATTGAAGACTTTAGAGAAGCAGCTAAGGTTCTAAAGGGCCATAAGATTGCATCTAACATTCAGTTAGCTATTGCTGTTCCTGGTTCTGGCTGGGTTAAAAAGCAGGCTGAAAAAGAAGGCTTGGATAAGATCTTTATTGACGCAGGCTTTGAATGGAGACAGCCAGGTTGCTCTATGTGTCTGGCTATGAACGACGATAAGGCTCCAGCTGGCATTAGAGTTGCTTCAACATCTAACCGTAACTTCGTAGGTCGTCAGGGTAAAGGCTCAAGAACTCATCTGATGAGCCCTGCTACTGCTGCAGCATGTGCAATCAAAGGCGCAATTGCTGATGTAAGAGAATTTATCTAAGGGGATTAAAATGCAGAAATTTACCGTACACAAGGGTGTTGCAGTACCTCTTGATTCAGCAAACATCGATACAGATCAGATCATTCCAAAGCAGTTCTTATTAGCTGTAGATAGAAATGGTTTTGGTGCTCACCTATTCCATGACTGGAGATATTTGGATGATGCTGAGACTAAACCAAATCCAGACTTTAACTTAAACAAGCCTGAGTATAAGGGAGCTACTATCTTGGTTGCTCGTGATAACTTCGGTAACGGCTCATCTAGAGAACATGCTCCATGGGCTTTAATGGGTTATGGTTTCAGAGCTGTTATCGCTCCATCATTTGCAGATATTTTCTACAACAACTCTTTAGGTAATGGTCTATTACCATTAAAGCTGTCAGCTCAAGATGTTGATAAGATCTTTAAAGTACTAGAGGCAAAACCTGGTACAGAAATTACTATTGATCTTGAAAAGATGACCGTAGATTGCGATAACCTGCACTTTACTTTCACCTTAGATCCTTTCAGACGTCACTGCCTGTTAGAAGGTTTGGATGCTATTTCTTTGACCTTACAGCATGAAGATGAGATTAAAGAGTATGAGAGCAAAGTTCCAGCTTGGAGAGCTCACGGTACTGTTTAAGGCTGTTTGATTGTAGAGATTTAAGTAAAAGGTCCTCTTTTTGTAGGACCTTTTTATTTTGAAGAGATTATACTTATTATTTGCCCTGCTCTGCTTTATAAGCTTCTTCTAGAGCATAAGTTAACTGATCAGCACATGAAGTGTTCTTAGTTTTGCAGGTATTTCCACGCAAAATAGGAATGATTTCATCAATATCATGATCTTTTACGAGCTTACCGATAGCTTTTAAATTACCATTACAGCCACCTTCAAAAGCAACTGATTTAATCTTTTTGCCATCTAACTCTACTGAGATCTTCTTACAGCATGTGCCTTGAGTTGTAAACTCAAACATATTGGCTCCTTTTCTTTTTAAATCTTTTGTGACTACTAATCTAATGATGAAATAATAGTCTCTTTTGGTAATCTTGATTTTGGTCTTAAAGCATTGGAATCATCTTTTCTGTAACCTAAAGCGACAATACCTACTGTCTGTAAATTCTTTTCTTTTAATCCTAGGATCTCGTCTGCTTTAGCAAAGTCCATTCCTTCAATTGGTGTTGAATCAATACCCATGGAAGCAGCTCCATATAATAAAGCTGCCATAGCAAGATATACCTGCTTTGCTGTCCACTGTGAAAAATCACCTAATTTCTCATGCATTTGACCAAATCCCATACGATGAGAGCCAATAGCTTCTTTTAACTTAGGATCACTAAAACGGCCGTCTTGGAACTCTTGTTCTGTTAATGCGTCGTACTCATCTTTTGCCATCTTTGTTTTTGAGCATAAGACAATAAAATGAGAGCAGTCTTGAATTCTTGGGATATTAAAATCAGGAATAGCAGGTAAAATTAAATCTTTCGCTTTTTGAGTAGAACCTACATAAAAGTGCCATGGCTGTACGTTTACAGCAGAAGGTGTAAGTCTTGCGATCTCAAGTAAGGTATCAAGATCCTTTTGAGGGATCTTTTGGTCTGGATCGTAGTGCTTAGTTGTATAACGTGTCTGTGATAATTCTAAAAAGTCTTTCATACTCTTTATCCTTAACTTTTAAAATTCAGCCTAAAACTAATGAAACTTACTAGATCATAACATTGAACCACAATGTTTTTGTCAGAAATGACAAGATTATGCGCACTTTGTAACTATATTCATAAAATTGAAGAGAAAGTGAAAATGAAGAAATTCGTACAAGTTTTTACTGCAAACAAAATCACAATCAACCAGTTTAATTTTTTATAGTTGCAAAAATTTCGCTATTTTAAATTATTTTAAAGATCAAAAAGTTACTTTTTATATTTACCGCAAAATTTGCGCTATATCACTATTTTGTAAACGTTTTCATTTATCTTAATTTCTTTACCATATAATTAGCTTAGTAAAGAAATTATCAATAAGTAAATGGAAATTCACCATGAATGAAAGCTATTCATTAAATCCTAATTTGGAAACCATCTCTAACGCTAATGGCATGAGCGTTACCATTATGGACTGGGGTGCTACCATCATTTCTATGAAGATACCTGTAAAAGGTGAAGAAGCACGTGAAGTTTTATTAGGTGTTAAAGATCCTGCTGACTGGTACAAACAGTCCTGCTTCTTTAATGCGACTATTGGTCGTTTTGCAAACCGTGTTGCTAACTCTGAGTTTGAAATTGATGGTAAGAAATATAAGCTAAATTCAGGAGCACAGCACTGTTTACACGGTGGTGTTCAGGGGTTTGACAAGCGTCGCTTTAAGTTACTAGACAAGAGCGCTAACTCTCTTACCTACACCATTCATTCACCTGATGGTGACATGGGATTCCCTGGTAACTTTGATTTAACTGTTGTCTTTACTGTAACTGATGACAACGAGCTTGTTATGCAGTACACAGGTAAGTGTGACCAAAAGTGCTATGCATGTATTACTAACCATGCATACTTCAACTTAAATGGTCACAACAGCTCAATTTTAAACCACACCATCAAGATGAACTCAACTGAGTTCTTACCTTTAGATGATACTTCTATCCCTACAGGTGAAGTACGTAAGGTAGCAGGTGGTGCTTTTGACTTTACTAAAGAGAAGACCATCGGTCAGGACTTTAGAAAAGACGATCAGATGAAAGCAAGTTTAGGTTATGATCACCCATTTTTAATCAATGGGGATTTGACAAAACCATTTATTAAGGTATCATCTGATGACAAGAAGTTGTCTTTAGAGGTTTCTTCAGATTACCCTGCTTTCCAGCTATATACTGGTAATTATGTAAATCAGGGTGACAGCAACATTACAGCACGTGATGATGGCAAGGTTTATAAAGATCAGAGCGCAGTATGTATCGAGCCTGAGTTCTACCCAGATTGCCCTCACTTACCACAGTTTGCTGATGTAAACCCAATGGTAACTCCTGAAAAACCATTGCAGAAGACAATTATCTACAAGTTTTCTAACTAAAAATTTAAGCTAATCGTTCATATGTCACGCCTGACTCTGTCAGGCGTTTTTTTTGCGTTTTCAGCTACTATTTTGTGCATTCTGCATTCAAGAGCATCACTTAATTCTCAATGTGCTATATTGCCTTTGTTTTCTGTCTAATAGAAAAATTAAGGCTCATAAATGACCATCGACATCTATGTTTATCTAATCGTTTGTCCTTTTGTCTTTCTAGCAGGTTTCGTTGATGCTATAGCTGGAGGTGGTGGTCTTATTTCACTGCCTGCTTACTTTATTTCAGGACTTCCAGCCCACTTTGCGCTTGGAACTAATAAATTAAGCGCAATGCTAGGAACTGCACTTACCACCTACAAATACGCAAGATTGGGTTACATTAACCTTAAAAGATCCTTTTTCTGTGTGATCTGCGCCTTTGTAGGCTCATCTATTGGTGCAAAATTAGCTTTATTAGTGCCTGACAGAGAATTTAAAATCGCGCTCTTATTTGTACTACCTCTTACAGCCTTTTACCTTTTAAAGAACCGTGATTTTGGAAAAGGAATTGATAAAGGCTTTAGTGAAGCACTAATTATTGCCTTGTGCTCATTAGTATCTTTAATTGTAGGAGTGTATGACGGTATCTATGGTCCTGGTACCGGTACTTTTCTTTTAATTGGCTTTTGTACCTTTGCAAACTGTACCCTAAAGCATGCTAATGGTCTTGCTAAAGCTGTAAATCTTGCGACAAACCTTGCTGCCTTTACAGTGTTCTGCATCAATGATTCTGTTATATTTACCTTAGGTCTTACAGCTGGTATTTTTAGTATTGCAGGTAACTATGTCGGAGCTTTGTTCTTTGAAAAGAAAGGTGCTATCGGAACTAAACCTATCATGCTCGTTGTGATTGCAATCTTTATTGTAAAGATCTGCTACGACCTTTTTACTGCTTAGCCAAAACATAACGTCAACCTAAGATTAGTCTTCTGAAAAGACGCAGTATTTATGAGGCTTACACAATAAATAGATCTGAGTTTTAAAAATTTTGAAAAAAGAATTAAAAATGCATTATAATTGAAGATGAGGCAAGAAATTACTTTCTTGCCTCGGAGTGATTCTAATTTACCATACAGGTGTAGCCCATAATAGTAAAACTAGAATCGCTAAAATAATTAAGGTTTTCATTGTAAATCCTTAATTTAATTAGAAATTAGATTCTAATAATACTATAGAGCCATTCCCCGATGGCTCTAAGTATTTTAGAACCACCCTCGCCTATAGCGCATCATCATTTTACCTGGTCTCTTAACTAATTACTAGTAAACACTAGTTTTTAGTGTTTTGAGAAATTTGCTAATTTCCTGATAATTTACTCAAAACTACAGATTTTCAAGACTTGTAGCGCCGAGTGGCTTAGAAAATTTTACAGATATCGAAAGAAATTAAAATTAGTAACTTGTTGATACTACTTATAAATTTACTCAAAAGTTACAATTTAAAATTTTGTAAGATAGGATAAAAAGATAAGATCTGGTGCCGAAGATGGGACTCGAACCCATACGCTTTTAAGGGCGGCGGATTTTGAATCCGCTGCGTCTACCAATTCCGCCACTTCGGCACAGAATGGCACCATTATATAGATCGTATCCTTGTTTGTCAAAGCACAATTCTTATGATTTTCGGTTCAAAAGATAGATAGCAAAGCCTGCAAAGATAATAGTGGCAAATGAAGCTCCTACAATAGGAGGAACGCCATAGACGATTGAGAATGGAGCTACAATCTGATTTAAAACGTAGTAGCCGAATCCTAAAGAAATACCAGAGAGAATTCTTGCACCCATGTTCATTGAACGCAGTGGTCCAAAAATAGTGGATAAGGCTAACAGAAGCATCACCAGCATTACTAATGGTGACATAAACTTATTGTATAAAGCCAAACGGTAACGAGATGAATCTACTCCGTTGTGCTCAATGTAGTTAATGTAATCATAAAGCTGTAGCACTGATAAATTTTCTGAAACATCACTTAAAACTTCAATTCGCTTTAAGTTAATGCCAATCTGCCACACCTGCTTAGGGATATTCTCATGAACAGTTCCTGCATCGGTTAAAGTTAGCTTGCTAACATCGTACATTACCCACTTGTCATTCTCATATTGTCCAATACGAGCCTTAGAGTATGACTTTAGCTTGTTACCTTCAACCTCATAACGGACAACTCCCATAAGCATATTGCCGTTAACAATACCCAAAATTCCGATATAGTTGTTGCCCTCTTTAATCCAAGTACCGTTGGTAGTCAAAGAAACACCTACGTTCATAGATGCCTTATCAAAATTCTCTTCAGCGATTTTCTCAAGCCTTGGGGCTACAAACTCACCTATGCATAAAATCACAATAATTAAAGGAATAATGCTTTTTACACAGGAAACACCAATATTAAGTTTTGACAGACCAATAGACTGTAAGATGATGATCTCTGAGTTTCTTGCCATCATACCCAGACCTACAACACCACCAATCAGAATTGATACTGGGAAGAAGGTTACGCAAATACCTGGAATTTTATGCATCACGTATTTGATAACGAATAAGAAATCAATCGAGCCACGACCAATATAACGTAGTGCATCAATGAAAGTGATAAGACCTGCAAACAGTGTCATACACACAGCCACTAATAGCACTGATAAAATAATATTTTTTCCTACATATCTATCGAGAATTCCGTACATAGATTTCGTGTCTCCATTCAATTGCTAGCATTTTACCATACGGAGGAAAAAAAACTCTTAGTTCATAAAGGTAAGTAATCATTTTCAAAAAAGCTAAATTTGCTAAAACATATTCATAAGAGTGAAATCTAAAGTAAGACTTTGATCCATCTTAAAATTTGAATTTAAAATTGAATCTAGATAGCAAATTTTTTGAGAAAAATGGCGATTTTATCTTTATTTTATGCCTCATCTATTGATAACATAGTGAGTGTAAGCACATTGTTTTATAAAAGCAGTTTATTTTAATCTATCACTTATATATATCATGTATTATTATTTTCATGATAAAATAAGTGTCAGATTAATTGTAAAATCTAGATAATAACGTTTAGCTTAGATTTTTTAGAACAAAACCGAGAATACTCAGCTTGTTCTAAAAAGACTTTATATACATGAAAAATCACCTATATAAAGCTTATTGACATATATAAAAATTATGAAAACAAATTATCCAATACCTGTTAGAGAGAGAACGATAAACTTCCCTTTTGAATACTATCATTATGATAAGACTAATGACTTTTTCGTAGTGCCTTTCCACTACCATGAAGATCAGCAGTTATTCAGAGTGATAAAAGGGAGTGTCACAATTACGGCTAATTCACACCTCATTACCTTAAATGAAGGAGATTGTAGCGTCATTGGAGCAAATGCTGTTCATGCCTGTCAGCCTTGCTCTGAAGAGACTGAATATGAGTCTATCACTTTTAATTTGAGAGATATTTATGATCTTTCAATGCCTCACTATTCCATCATCAAAATGATGGTAACTCATCAGTTAGTAGTACAGACATTCTTTACAAAAGATGATGACAAAGAGATCACCGCTGTAATTGAAGATATCTTCAGTCACGTCAAAGATAATGACTTGTGCACAAGTATCAGACTGATTGGCAAGCTTACCAATCTGTTTACCTTAGTTGTCGAAAAGAATGACTACACTCTTTATGACAACGAGGTAGCAGGACGCTTCTACAAACACTTTACCAAAGCAAATAACGTCTTTAGATATATCTTTGATAACTATACTCAAGACATTACCCTTGAGGATATGGCTAAGTCTGTAGAATTATCTGAAAAGTATTTCTGTAAGTTCTTTAAAGAACTCACAAGTTACAGACCTATGGAATACTTGAATAAGTTCAGAACTGAAGTTGCAGCAATTGAACTTACAACTACCTTGGACAGCATCAACGAAGTTGCTAAAAGATGTGGTTTTAAAGATCCTTGCTACTTTACCAAGCTCTTTAAGAGATTTGTGGGTGTTTCTCCAAGAGAATACAGAGAGAACCATCCAAATCGAGTAACTTATGCTTATTCTCTAGAGTAAGTTAAGTTTACCACCTACAAAAAATGCAGCTATAAGCTGCATTTTTTATCATCATCTTGATTACTAACTTTCCTTTGCTTTTATCTCAAGAGATTTTTTTGACTTTTTTATTCTCTTCTTAATATCAATATTTAAAGGAATTGCCACAAAGATTAAGTAAATTATAGGTACGATGTACATACCAGGATATAAAGGCAATTTTTCTGAATTTAACAGATTTCTAATTGAAAGTAATACTAAGTAATAGCTTACAAACAGTAAGATTGCTGGTCCCAAACGCGCAAACTTACCCTGTCGAGGATTAATCATGGACAGAGGAATTGCCAAGATAGCAAAGATAAAGCAACCTAAAACCGGTGCAATACGCCACTGAAGCTCTACTTTTGATTTAACCTTATCTGAGTGAATTAAATCTAATGTAGAAATACCCTGCAATACATCATCTTTCAGGTTGTTGTTTCTGTCAGCAGGAACAGGCACTGCCAGAGTGTCATAACTTGTCTTTTTTAGTGAACCATCTTTACCACTAGTCTGATAGAGGTTACCCTCACCTAGAGTTAACCATCTTATACCATCCTCATCAGTACGGATGTAACCAGTTTTAGCTACATTAAATACAGTTTCTTTGTTTCTAATCATCACTGTATCAAGGTTCTTAATCACAACCACCTGATCTAGTGACTTATCCTTTTTCTCACCACCGTTTACAGTCTGAATGTAGATAGTGTAGTCACCAAAGTCTGAAAACTTACCGCTTTCAATTGGCATATAGCTTGGGTTATTCTGCGTATTGTTACTTAAAACCTTCTGCTCATAGGTAGCTTTTGGCATTAAGTAAAGACAGTTTACAGCGGTAAAAACAGCTGTGATTAAGGCCAGTAATAAGCCTATCTTCATGAAAGTAACACCAGAAATACCAATTGATTTCATCACTACCATTTCTGAATCTGATGACATTCTTGATAAAGAAACAATAATGCCTACATACAAAGTCATTGGAAGCAGAATGAAACCTACTGAAGGCATTGAATAGAGAACTAACTCTGAAACAATGTTTACAGGAACAGAGCCTGAGGATGCCTGACCTAAAAGCTTAATTACAGTTTGACATAAAAAAACTGTAAACAGTACGGCAAAGCATACTACCTGAACTTTGAGAATGTCTTTGAAGATATATCTGGTTAAAATCAAAACTATCTACCTTTGTTTACTGATCTTAAACACTTAAGTCTTAAGATTTTAGTTATCTTTACGCTTTAATGCCTGTATCCAAGCTTTGATTAGAGCAATTGGAGCTCTGCTAGGGATCAAATTACCATCTGCTCGTATAAACTTGAGATCATTAAAGGCTTCAAATAAATGTGCTGCAGGCAAGCGACACAATGCTGATAAATCTATACCTGTTAACAGAACTAATTCTGCAGGCTTACATCTGGCCTTATATTTTAGCAGTTCTGTAACTATCTTTTGCAAAATATGAGCACTCTCTGAAGGTGTAAGTGAATTTAGTAGTTCAACAAGCTCATTTTCTTTGATATTGGCTAACTTCAGATCATTGCATGAAATTACTGTTTCTAGCTTCTGTACAACGTCTCTTGCAACCTTATCTTTTTGAGCATAATAAATCTGCAACGCACCTGTTGGAGAACCGTCAGCTAATGACAGTGCTACCTTTGCTCTTTGCTCTTCAAAATCGTTTGCCAGTCTTTGCTTTAAATACTCTAAAGAATCCTCAAGCTTTACTGATGGGATCTGAATCTTAACAGCACGGGACAATAAAGTTGGAGGTAAGTCCTCAAATGCTTTTGTAAGCAAAATGATCATAGTATCAGCAGGAGGCTCTTCAAAAGTCTTTAAAAGAGCATTTGATGCTGAATCTAACATAGTATGGGCATTAGAAATGACAGCTACTTTTCCATGAGAGAAGACAGAACCTTCACTTACCCATTCATTTAGCTTACGAATGCCATCTACTCTGACACTTCTTGAAGCATTAGATACTTTATTTTCACTTTCAGCTAAGTACTCTTCAGGAGAGAAGGCGCCTTCCATATTTACTATAAGATCACGAAAGTTATGAGTTAAATCCTCATCTTTATCGCTTTCATCTGTAGTTGAGCTTAATAATGCTATAAAGTCAGGATGAGAACCTGTTTGCAGTTCATTGAACTGCAAACATGATTTACAACTGTTGCAGTAATGATCTTCATGGCGATTGAGGCATAAATACAGTTTTGCACACTCAATAGCAAGTCTTGCACTGCCTAAGTTAGGATTGCCTGCTATGATAAGAGAATGAGGAGCTCTTCCCTGTATAAGAGACTTTGAAAATATGTTAAATGATGATCTTAACCAGTTCTCAAGCATTTATTTTTTCCAAACAAGATATTACATCTTTACTTACAGCTGAGATTTCCTTTTGACCATCTACAACTTTTACAAAATCAGGATGATGCTTTGCATGCTCAAGATAGGTATTGCGTACGCGCTCAAAGAAATCAATTTTAGATAATTCAAATCTGTCCAACTCGCCACGATTTCTTGCTCTTTGCATACCAATCTTAGGATCAACATCAATTACGATTGTAAGATCTGGTCTGAAATCACCTAAAACAACTTTTCTAATTGCGTTGATGTCATCCATATTCATGCCTCTACCACCGCCCTGATAGGCTACAGTAGACAAATCATGACGATCACAGATGACATCTGTACCTTGAGCTAATAAAGGCTTAATCACAGTTTCAACTAATTGAGCACGAGCTGCATACATTAAAAGGAGCTCTGTCTTATCGCACATATTGTCATCTTTACGAGGAGTCTTTAAAAGAGTCCTGATTTCCTCGGCAATAGGAGTTCCACCAGGTTCTCTTAAACATACAACCTTATGACCTTTTGCTTCCATATATGCTTTGATAACAGCTATCTGGGTTGATTTTCCAGAACCTTCAGTTCCTTCTAATGTGATAAATAAGCCTTTTTTCATCGTTCTTTTCTAAAATAAATGTTTGTACTACTCTATGTACGAAAAAACTGTAAGTTACTAGAGTAGCTTACAGTAAATAAAAATTTAAGAAGCCTAATCGACCTTGATGACTAGCTCATCTTTTTTAGTCTCTACCTGGACTGGCGTTTCCTTTTTAAAAGCATCCTTTTGGATCTGTCGGATCTTGGCAAGACGGTCTTCTTTGCGCTCATCTTCCTTAGTTTGTGTCTTTGTATTATTGCTAGAAGATTTTGTTTCAGCCTTGACTGCTTTTTCTGATGATTGTTCAGTCTCTGTCTGCGTTTTCTTTACTGCCGAACTAGTTTTTTTCTGCTGACTTTCCTTTTTGTTGTCAGCATTAGTCTTACTTTTAGCTATTTTATCCTTTTGTGAATTCTCATCACTTACAGAAGTCTTTTTACTGTTGGTATTATCTGCTTTTTCAGCACTCTTAGTTGTAGTTTTAGTTTCTTTAGCTTTTGTTTCTACTGTTTTACTTTCTACAGCTTTACTCTCTTTTTTTGCTTTGTTATCAGTGCTCTTTACCTTTTGAGACTGTTTTTCTTGAGAGTCTGATTTGTTTTCTGTTGTCTTTTTTAAAGACTCTTTTGTAGTGCTTTCCTTATCTTTATTTACTGCACTAGCCTTATTTACAGCACTGTCTTTACTGCCTGAACTCTTGCTCTTGTCGGAGGTAGTAGCTGATTTGTCATTATTGCTGTTAACTCCAGAATTATTGTTCTGTGCTTCATTTTCAGCTTCAATTAACTCATCTTGGCCTGAATCAGCAATCTGCTGTTGCTTTAAGTAATCTGATACCTTCTTTCTGTAGGACTGTACAGCTTTATTGTGCTCATCTAAAGTGCTACTAAAAGAATGCCCCTCTTTTGGAGATACACCTTTAGCTACAAAGTACAAAGCTTTTGAGTCTTCAGGATGCAAGGCTGCATGAATGGATTTTTCCTGAGGCATACAAATAGGTGTAGGAGGCAGACCTGCTCTTGTATAGGTATTATATGGGGTGTCAGCCTTTAAATGCTTTTTGGTAAGCTTACCTGTAAAGTTTGAGCTTACTCCATACATAACAGCAGGATCAGTTTGCAGACGCATCTGATTTTGCAATCTGTTTTTAAATACAGATGAAACCTTACTGCGCTCTTCATCTAAGAAAGTTTCTCTTTCAATTAAGGAAGCAAGAATTAAAGCTTCATAAGGTGTCTTGATAAAGTCATTAGGATCACGATTTTCCCATTCCTTTTTTAAGATCTTAACCTGATTTATCATGCCTCGTTTAAAGAGGTTGTATAGAGGAGACTTCTCATACATAGGATAAGTAGCAGGAGCTACTAGACCTTCAAAATTATCTTTAGGACCACCAATAAACTCTAAAAGCTCTGGTTGATCTGAGAACACATCTTCCATGAACTTTTTATGATCTTTTATAAGTGAATAGAATTTCTTGTCATCAACCTTACGCTTGCTGATGTTGTTTAGGATCCTAGATAAATTAGCGCCTTCTACCACAGTAAAGGTAGGATAGATCTTCTCGACTACATTGCCTGCGACCATGTCTTTTAAGATATCTAAAAGACTCTTTTTACCATCCACCAAGTACTGACCTTTTTGTACGGCTGAGTACTCCTTGTGGAAGCGTAAATATATATGATCGATTTGCTTTTCGATAGGATTAGTTACGAACGCATTAACCACGGTTGATGCGTTATCTCCTGTTTTTAATGAATAAAGCTGCTCTTTGTAGATTGCAGGAGACTTCTGAAATGAGCTTATTGATAAGTAAACGACAACACAAAATCCACCTATTGTCACTACTATTAAAGCTAGACAAATCAACAATAGACGGCGATACCGTTTGAGAACACTACTGTTCTTATTATTTGAATTTAACTGACTCATAGATAAGATTATAGATGATAATTTTGAGTTTAGTTATCAACAAATCAAAAATATCACCTACACTGAATTGTCGTTTACGAAGATAATTGCATAGATTGCGTATGCTACACGTTTTATCAGGCTAGCCTTTTTTTCAAGCTAGCTATCTTAGAGATTATCTATTTATTCTCATCGTCTTCGTTTTTATAGAACTTGTCATGATTGGTATCTAAAACTTCATTGGCTCTGTGAAGTAAGTTTTTAAGCTCACGACCATCTTCAATAGAATTTGAGTAACCTAAAAGTACCGACTGTTTTACAGCATAGTTATTTGCATAGACAGTGGTACTCATTTCTGATTTGATATCAGAGCAGATCTTCTCAACATCCACAGCACTCTTAATGTTGTCTAAGAAGATAAAGAACTCTGCACCTAAACGGCAGATCTTGTCGTTATAACCGATTACAGAATGCAGTCTCTTGGTAATCTCAATTAAGAGTTCATCACCTGTTTTATAACCAAAGATGTTGTTAACCTGTTTAAAGTGAACCAACTCAACAATGATTATTCCAAATTCTTTATCTTTCTCAGCTAAATGATCGTTTACAACATTAGTAAAGGTGTCATGGTTAATGGTACCTGTGAGCACATCGTATGTTCTGACAGATGTCAGAGAGAAAGCTGTCTTTACAAAGAACATCACAACTACTAATGTGATGATATATAAAGAGAACATTACAGCATAGAATAGCTGGAAGTATCTGCTTGCAAGGTTACCTTCTTTTACCTTTAAAGCTAGATCCCAACGCTGTTTACCAAAGAATAGAGATTTTTGTCTGGTATTAACACTCTTGCGTTTAAAGAGTTTGTTATCCCCCCATATAAAGTCACTGGTACCTTTAAATACTGATGATCTGATACCGTAGACAAATAACTCATCTTCAACGTTCAGACGTACACATTCTAGGAATTTGTAGAAATCAGCACATAAACCTACATAGCCCCAGTACTTACCATTTACATATACAGCCTGACGGTTATATACCAGAACCTGATGGTTACGTGGAGAAATCAATGGGCCCTGTACCACCACATCGCCAGGATTGTTCTTAGCAAGCTTTAAGTAGTACTCTGAATTAGGATCATTGAAAAATGCAATGTCAGGAGAATTTGTCTTACTTACAGGGTAAGTAACAGAGATCATATCTTCAGGAGCAATGACATATGCATAAACGAAATCGGTATTTTTTCGATTAAAGAAAGAGGTCAAATCACGAGGCATTAAAACAGTCTTTACGAAATCTTCCATCTGTTTTAATGAATCATTCGGATGAGCTTCAATGTAAGCTGCTAATTTATTGGTGTGCTGGAAGATAATGTCATAGTCCTTTACCATCTCGTTTGAAAGGTTAATCATTCTTTCAACGCCAATGGCATGGTTCTTTTCATCTACAACTTTTACGAAGGTTCCGCTCAGGTATAAAGTTGCAAGTAAAAAGCAGGCACTTGTGAGCAAGAATGCTCCCAAGAAAACGAGTTTTTTATAGTATTTGGCTAAGATTATTTCCATCGATTACTTATTATTCACACACTAAAATTCAACTACATTGTAACCTAACTACTAGTTTTATCGATAAAACCATACTAGTTTTGTAGGTCATAGCTCAAAAATTTCTTATTTGTATAATCTAATTAACATTTCAGAGTTCAGGCTAAGCTAAAAAAAAACTAAAAGTTCCTTTCATTATGTAATTACATTGTTAAGAAATAACTTTTACTCATTTGACAAGATGAGAGAAAGCGCAAAAAGTGTTAAAATAATCAAAATTTTTTGCACTTATAAAAAAAGATTTCAAGGCATTTTTACTATGGATATGGAAAAGACCTATACCCCTGAGAATTTTGAAAGCTCTATTTACCAGAAATGGGAAAAAGAAGGCTTCTTTAGACCAAATTATGATGAATCCAAAGCATCATACTCAATTGCATTACCTCCACCTAATGTAACCGGTTCATTACACATGGGTCATGCTTTCCAGCAGACCATCATGGATACCTTAATCAGATACCACAGAATGAAAGGTGACAACACCTTATGGCAGTGCGGTACTGACCATGCTGGTATCGCAACTCAGATGGTTGTTGAGAGAAAGCTGGCTAAAGAAGAGAACTTAACCAGACACGATTTAGGTCGTGAAAAGTTCATCGAAAGAATTTGGAAATGGAAAGAGCAGTCAGGTGGCACCATCACCCGTCAGATGAGACGTTTAGGAGCTTCTGTTGATTGGACTCGCGAAAGATTCACCATGGACGAAGGTCTTTCAAAGGCAGTATTGGAAGTTTTCGTAAGACTGTATGACGAGGACTTAATTTATCGTGGTAAAAGACTGGTTAACTGGGATCCTAAACTGCGTACTGCTATTTCAGATCTTGAAGTTGAGAACAAAGATGTTAAGGGCTACATGTGGTACATCAAGTACAAGTTAGCTGACGGTGTTAAGACTTCAGACGGTAAAGATTACGTTTTAATTGCAACTACCAGACCTGAAACCTTATTAGGTGATAGTGCTGTTGCTGTAAACCCTTCTGATGAAAGATTCAAGTCAATCGTAGGTAAATACTTAGAGTTGCCTTTAGTTGGCAGAAAGATCCCTGTTGTAGCAGATATCCACGCAGACATGACCACAGGTACCGGTTGCGTTAAGATCACCCCTGCTCATGACTTCAACGACTATGCTGTAGGTAAGAGACAGAAGCTTCCTATGCTAAACATCCTGACTGAGGATGCTCACATTAGAGATGCTGCCGAAGTTTTCGATACTAACGGTAATCCAACAGATGAGGTTTCAAGCTACATTCCTGAAGCTTACAGAGGCTTAGACAGATTTGAAGCTCGTGACAAGATTGTAGAGGACTTAAAAGCTTTAGGTCTTTTAGATCATATTGAAGATCACAACTTATCACAGCCTTTTGGTGACCGTGGTGGCGTACCTATCGAGCCTATGTTAACCGATCAGTGGTATGTTCGTGCTAGCGTATTAGGCAAGCCTGCTATCGAAGCTGTTAAAGATGGCAGAATCAAGTTTGTTCCAGCTCAGTACACCAATATGTACTACTCATGGATGAATGACCTTCAGGACTGGTGTATTTCTCGTCAGTTATGGTGGGGTCACAGAATTCCTGCCTGGTATGATGAGAACGGTAAAGTTTACGTAGCTCATAATGAAGAAGAAGTTCGTACTAAGTACAACCTTTCAGCTGATGTAAAACTAACAAGAGATCCTGATGTTCTAGATACCTGGTTCTCATCTGCTCTATGGACCTTCTCAACCTTAGGCTGGCCTGAGAACACCAAAGAGTTAAAGATGTTCCACCCAACCTCTGCTCTTGTAACCGGTTTTGATATTATCTTCTTCTGGGTTGCTCGTATGATCATGATGACCATGCACTTCATGAAAGATGAGAACGGCAATCCACAGGTACCTTTCAAGACAGTTTATGTAACCGGTCTTATCAGAGATGAGGAAGGTAACAAGATGTCTAAGTCTAAAGGTAACGTATTAGATCCTTTAGACATGATTGACGGTATTGATAAGGATACCTTAATCTCTAAGCGTACAGCTAACATGATGCAGCCACAGATGGCTGAGAAGATTGCTAAACGTACTGCAAAACAGTTCCCTGACGGTATTGCTCCACATGGTACTGATGCTCTGCGTTTCACTCTGTGTGCTCTAGCTTCAAACGGCCGTGACATTAACTGGGATATGAAGCGTCTTGATGGTTACAGAAACTTCTGTAACAAGATCTGGAATGCTTCACGTTTCGTACTGATGAACGTAGGTGAAATGAAGTTAACTAAGCCTAATGCTTCTGACTTATCCCTAGCAGATAAGTTCATCCGTTCAAAGATGAGAAAAGCAATTGAGGATGTAACCGCATCAATCAATGCTTACAGATTTGATCAGGTTGCAACTAATATCTATGAGTTCATCTGGAACGAATACTGCGACTGGTACTTAGAGTTCACTAAAGCTATCTTAAAGTCAGATACAGCTACCGATGCTCAAAAGAATGCTACAGCTTACACTTTAGTTGAAGTTCTAGAAGCTGTAATGAGATTAGCTCACCCTGTAATGCCATTCTTAACTGAGACTATCTGGCAGCAGACCGCTCCTATGGTTGGCAAGTTAAATCAGGATAAGACCATCATCAACGCACCTTATCCTGTCGTTTCAGACTTTGATGCAGATGAAGATGCTGAAAAAGACATCACCTTCATCAAGGACTTTGCTACAACAGTTCGTAACTTACGTGCTGAAATGAAGGTTGCTCCTTCTGTCACCTTAGCTCCAATGATGCGTGGCGCATCAGATGCTGAGAAGGCATGCGCAGAAGCTAACTTCATCTTCATGAAAGACTTAGCTAATATTGCTCCAGTAAAATTCGTAGGTCAGAACGACGAATTACCTCCTTGTGTTGCAAAACCTATGGGCAATGCAGAAATTCTGTTTGCTATGACTGATGTGGTTAACAAGGATGAAGAGATCAAACGTCTAAAGGGCATGATCGCTAAACTTGAAGGCAACATCAAGTCTGGTGAGAGCAAGTTATCTAACGAGGCTTTCGTATCTAAGGCTCCAGCTAAGATCATTGAAGGTGCTAAGGCTCAGTTAGAGCTTAACAAGACTCAGTTAGCTAAAGTACAAGCTCAGCTAAAAGAAATGGAAAATCTCTAATTTTTTGATTAGAATTTAGGTAGAGCCTCAGTGACCTCTAAGGTTTCTGAGGCTTTTGTTTATATATAAACAAAACCATAAAGCCGAGATTTTGATGAAAAAACTGCTCTCTACCCTGCTTTTATCTTTTCTCTTAATGTTTTCAGTATCCTCTGTTGCTGAAACTGATAACTATCTGTGCTCACGCTATAACAAGCTTAAGATTAAGAATGTCGAGAAGGTCCTAGCTGTAGGTATCAGACGAGTTTATACCTCATCCGTATCTGTCTATGTCTTAGGTTATGGCACTCCTATCAAAGTAAGTCTAAACCGTATTAAGTTAGGCTCAGATGAAGTATCAAAAAGACGTGTTTTAAAATGCGGAAACGAGATTGTCGGACAAATTAGAGTTTATGATCTGTCGAATCTTGGGGTGAAAGTGGGTGAGTTTGTAATTGAAAGTGGAGACAAGAAAATCTCCACCTATATTGAAATTAACTAGACTTTTATTAAAACTTGGTTAATAAAACTAGAGAGTCTTCTAAACCTTAGCTAATGCAGCATCAAGATCTGCGATGATATCCTCAAGATCTTCAAGACCTACAGACAGACGTACTAAGCCTGGAGTAATACCACACTCAATTAACTGAGCATCAGATAACTGTCTGTGGGTTGAGGTAGCTGGATGTAACAGACAGGTTCTAATATCTGCTACGTGCACTTCAGGAGAAGACATTACCACGCTGTCAATAAACTTCGCACCAGCTTCTCTACCACCTTTAATTACAAGTGATAAAACGCCTGAGCATAAGCCATCCTTTAAGTACTTCTGACCTAACTTGTAATCTGGATTTGACTCAAGTCCTGGGTAAATTACCTTTTCAATCTTAGGATGAGACTCTAAGTGCTTAGCAACTGCTAAAGCATTTTGAGAGTGCTTTACAATTCTCAAAGGTAAAGTTTCAATACCTAAGTTCAGGTAGAATGCTCCCTGAGCTGTCTGACAGCAACCTAAATCACGCATGATCTGCACTCTTGCTTTGACAATGAATGCAGCCTTGCCAAAGGTCTTGGTATAAATTAGGCCGTGGTATGAATCATCAGGAGTTGTAAACTCAGGGAATTTACCAGATGCTGCCCAATCAAAATTACCACTGTCAACAACACAACCGCCTACCTGTACAGCGTGACCGTCTAAGTATTTAGTAGTAGAGTGAACTACGATATCAGCGCCGAACTCAAATGGCTTGCATAAGCATGGTGTTGCAAAAGTGTTATCGACGATAAGAGGTAGATGATGCTTGTGAGCAAGCTTTGCAAATCTTTCAATATCAAAGATGGTTAAAGCAGGATTTGCAATGGTCTCACCAAAAACAGCTTTGGTGTTTTCCTGAATCTTAGCTTCGATTTCTTCATCTGACTCTGACTGTTCAAAGAAGGTTACGTCAATACCCATTCTCTTGAAGGTAACAGCCATCAGATTGAAGGTACCACCATACACGGTTGAACTGCACAGGATGTGATCACCAGCTTTGGCGATAGTAAGCACAGCAGTTAAGGTTGCAGCCTGACCTGATGAGGTTAGCATTGCACCTACGCCGCCTTCTAGAGCTGCTATCTTTTCTTCAACATGACCGCAAGTTGGGTTGCCAAGTCTTGTATAGAAATAGTCAGCAGTCTTTAAATCAAAAAGATCTGCAATAGCTTTGGTGCTATCAAAACGGAAGGTTGTGCTTTGCACAATTGGCATCACACGAGGACCTGCATTTTTAGGGGTATAGCCTGCGTGCAAGCATTTAGAAGAGTCTTTCACTTGTGTCTCCTTAAAGTACTCAAATGGCTTAAAAGCCAGGTATTATCTTACCTTTAAGGTTTAAATACTTACTTCCTTTGGTAATGGGAAGCTTTTTTCTTTTAAATCGCAGCCAAATTCTTCAACATTGACTGCTCCATGGGCACATAAAAACTCAACAATTTCAGACACTACATATTCAGGAGCTGAGGCGCCAGCACTGATACCTACAGATGAGACATTCTCAAACCATTTAAGATCGATCATAGAACTGTCATCAATCAGGTAAGCATTAGTACCTTCACTAATAGCTACTTCCTTTAGTCTGTTTGAATTTGATGAATTAGAACTGCCTGCAATTAACACGAGATCACAGACTTTTGCTAAGTCACGCACCGCGTTCTGTCGAACCTGAGTTGCTCTACAGGTATCGTCAGCCTTTGGGCCGATTATTTTTGGATACTTTTTCTTTAAAGCCTCAACTACATGACGAGTCTCATCTACGCTTAATGTAGTCTGAGTTGCAAAGAATGCATTGTCTCCGTCAATATTTAAAGCTTCAATATCTTGAATTGAATTTACTACATGAACCTTATCAGGTGAACCTGTATATTGTCCTATAGTACCTACAACTTCCTGATGTCCCTTGTGACCGATAACTACCACATCCTGATTGTTGTTGCCTGCTCTGTTCATTTTTTTATGAATAGCAGTCACAACAGGACAGGTAGCATCGATTACTTTAACACCTAAAGCTTTAGCTTCATTTTCAGTCTTAATGCCAACTCCGTGTGCCGAGAAAATTAACACACATCCTTGAGGTACTTCTGAAAGTGTTTCAACAAAGTGGGCGCCTGCCTTTCTTAAATCATCCACAACATGCTTGTTGTGAACTACTTCATGCAATACCCAAACTTTGTTTTGACCATACAGCTCTATAGCTTTTTGCACGACACTGATGGCGCGCTCAACACCTGCACACATGCCTCTTGATTTGGCAATTTTTAACTGAAATGACATTCCTATTTACTCTCTTTATTATCTTTACTATCTTTACCAAAGAAACCGATGATAATGAGTAAACCGGCTCCGCAGCATACAGCAATATCAGCCACATTAAATGCTGGGTAGTAATAGGAGAATGAGTCAGTCTTAATGTAGAACAAAAGAAAATCTACTACATATGACAAACAAACTCTGTCGATAAGGTTGCCCAAAGCGCCACCAATAACCAGAGAAATCGCAAGACAAGTCCACTTTTTCTCTTTACTAGTACGCAATAGAGCAATGAATAGTGCAATGCTGATGGCAACAGCTATCAGCATAAAGAAATACCTTTGCCAACCGCCGCTTGAAGCTAGAAAACTAAAAGCAGCTCCTTCATTATGAACATGAATAATGTCAAAGAATGGCGCTACCCTGTAGCCTATAGAGTTTACAGGGATAGTGCTAACAATCAGGTATTTTGTAAGTTGATCTAAGACAACTACAAGCAAGCTCCATAACAGGAACTTGCTTCCATTGTTTTTTATTGCAAATGACATGATGTATCTTTATGCAAAATGTCTGATTTCACCAGTTGACTTAACATTCTGAACGCAACGCTTGCATAAGCCAGGGAACTCTGGATCTGCATCAACGCTTTCTTCATAATGCCAGCAACGCTCGCACTTCTTAGCCTTTGATTTCTCAACAGAGAAAGCACAATCTAAAACTTCTGACTTGAAGGCATCAGCAGGTGCTTCTTCATCAGTTACAATTGCCTTAGAAGTGATCAGAACGAAGCATAACTCAGATTCAATCTTCTTTAAGTCTTCTAATAACTGACCCTTTGCATAAATCTTAAGCTCAGCTTCTAGTGAACCACCAATTACGCCGTTGTTACGTGCAGTTTCGATTGCCTTGTTAGCTTCATTTCTGAAGTTTAACATTCTAGCCCAGTACTCTGAATTGAACTCTGAAGACTCATCAATCTCATGTAAATCGTCATACCAGGTTGAGGTGAATACGAATTCATCTCTCTTACCAGGCATTGCTTCCCAAGCTTCCTGAGCAGTAAATGACAGGATAGGAGCGATCCAGCGGATTAGAGATTCAGCAATTACGTATAAAGCGCTCTGACATGAACGACGAGCAGCACTGTCAGCCTTAGCTGTGTACTGACGATCCTTGATAATATCTAAGTAGAATGAACCTAACTCAATTGAACAGAAGTTCATTAGGATCTGAACTACCTTGTGGAAGTCATACTCTTCGTAGCACTTTAATAATTCTTTCTGAGTCTTAGAGGTAAGTGATACTGCCCACTTATCTAACTCAACCATATCATTAAATGCAACCTTATCAGTCTCAGGGTTGAAGCCGTTTAAGTTTGCAAGTAAGAATCTTACAGTGTTACGTACACGACGATAAGCATCTGAAGAACGCTTAAAGATTTCGTGTGATACAGCCATATCACCGGTGTAGTCATTTGATGCAATCCATAGACGTAGAACATCAGCACCTAACTTGTCGATGATCTCCTGTGGAGCAATAACGTTACCTAATGACTTAGACATCTTGCGACCCTGACCATCAACGGTAAAGCCGTGGGTTAGAACCTGCTTGTATGGAGCCTTGTCTTTAGTTGCAACTGATAACATCAGTGATGACATGAACCAGCCACGATGCTGATCTGAACCTTCTAGGTATAAGTCAGCGCTGTGGTGATTAAACTCAGGACGCTGATCAACTACTGAGAAGTGAGTTGAACCTGAGTCGAACCAAACGTCTAGGGTATTTGGATCTTTGTGATAGTGTTTAGCCTCTTCAGGGCCAATCAGATCTTCAACTTTAAGATCCCACCATGCCTGAATACCGTCTTTTTCAACTGCCTTAGCGACCTTCTCGATGATTGCTGGTGTATCAGGATGGATTTCATTAGTCTCATTGTTGATTAAAACAGCACATGGCATACCCCAGGTTCTCTGACGAGAAATACACCAGTCAGTACGCTGTTTTACCATAGCCTCAATACGGTTCTGGCCCCATGCTGGGATCCACTTGGTCTTCTTGATTTCTTCTAAAGATCTTGCTCGTAAGCCCTTAGCATCCATTGAAATGAACCACTGTGGAGTTGCTCTGAAGATTACAGGGGTCTTATGACGCCAGCAGTGTGGGTAGCTGTGAGAGATAACCTTTAGTTTTACTAAAGCGCCCTTCTCTTTTAGAACTTCAATTACATTAGGATTTGCCTTTAATACGTTAAGACCTGCAAAGTACTCAACGTCATCCTTGAAGCAACCATCAGGTCCTACTGGATTGTAAATCTCTAAACCGTACTTAATTGAAACGTTATAGTCGTCTAGACCATGACCACCTGCAGTGTGAACACAGCCTGTACCAGCTTCTAGGGTTACGTGAGCACCTAAAATTACAGGAACATCAAAGTTTAAGAATGGGTGGTGGAATTTCTGTAATTCTAATGCCTTACCTGAAACTTCGTCACCTAAAACTGAGTATTCTTCAATACCGCACTCTTTCATCACAGTCTCAACAAGATCTGCTGCCATGATGAAGCGCTCTGCGCCCTTATCGGTCTTAACCTGAACTAGAACATACTTTAACTGCTCGTTCATACAGATTGCTCTGTTAGCAGGTAAAGTCCATGGAGTAGTAGTCCAAATTACACATGAGATAGGACCTTCGCCTTTACCCTGAGCATTAAAGGTAGCCAATACCTTGTCGTCATCAGTACTTGCAAAGCGAACATAGATAGAATCGGATTTAACATCGGCGTACTCAACTTCAGCTTCAGCTAATGCTGACTGACAGTCCATACACCAGTAAACAGGTTTTAGACCACGTACGAAGTGACCATTTGCAATAACCTTACCTAAACATCTTAAGGTATCAGCTTCGGTCTTGTAGTTCATGGTCAGGTATGGATTATCCCAATCACCTAAAACACCTAGACGCTTGAAATCTTTTCTCTGACCGTCAACCTGGCTCTGTGCATACTTACGGCACTCTTTTCTGAAGGTAGCTGCATCAACCTTAACACCAGGCTTACCGATTAAGCTTTCAACTTTAACCTCAATTGGAAGACCATGACAGTCCCAACCTGGAACATATGGAGAATCAAAGCCTGATAGAGTCTTTGACTTTACAATAATATCCTTTAAAACCTTGTTAATTGAGTGACCAATATGAATATTGCCGTTTGCATATGGAGGACCATCATGCAGAATAAACATATTTGCACCTGCTCTTGCAGTGCGGATCTTCTTATAAAGACAACGCTTCTCCCAGTCCTGTAACATACCAGGCTCACGCTGAGCTAAATTACCACGCATTGGAAATGCGGTATTAGGAAGGTTTAAAGTACTTTTGTAATCAGCCATTTTTCCAATCTACCAAAAACAATAATTTAAAATTCTTCGTTACTATGTTTTGCAAGGATCTCTTTTGCCTTTTCTTTGTCAGCTAAAAGCTGTTCCTGCAAAACTTCAATATTTGAAAACTTTACTTCATCACGGATCTTACTGATAAAGAAAACTCTTATGCTCTCTCCGTACAGATCCTGTTTGAAATTGAATAAATTTACCTCAAGCAGAGCCTTGTTCTGTCCTGCTACTACAGTAGGTCTGTAACCTACATTTGCCATTCCATCATAAAGAGATACTTTAGACAGAACCTTTACAGCGTAAACACCTCTTAGAGGTGAAATTCTACGGTTAATATTTACATTAGCTGTAGGGAAACCTAAATTTCGTCCAATTTGATTTCCATGAACGACAATGCCTGACATGGAATAGTATCTACCTAAAGCTTCTTTAGCCAGATCAAGCTGACCATGAAACAGATATTCTCGTATCTTAGTGCTAGAGATTCTCTCATGATTGAGCAATACGCCGTCTATAGCACTAGCTTCCATTCCTACTTCAGAACCTAATTTTTTAAGATCATCAATAGTGTACTTTCCGCCCTCTCCAAAATTAAACAGAGAGCCTACAGTTACACTCTTAACTTGAAGTTTTTTGTATAAAAGATCGATTACATATTCTCTTGCTGATAAGGCAGCAAAAGCAGCATTAAACTTCATACAAAAAACAATTTTTACACCAGCAACTTCTAGAGCCTGAAGTTTATCTCTTAGAGAATATAAACGAGCTGGAGATTTATCTTTAGAAAAGAATTCTAACGGTTGTGGTTCAAAGATCATGACAGCTGGCACAAGATCAAGCTTTCTAGCTTTTTCTTTCATGCACTCAATAACTGCCTGGTGACCTTTATGAAATCCGTCAAAATTGCCGATAGCTAAGGCAACACCATTTGGTGTACCTTTAAAATCTGACAAACAACGGATTAAACGCATCGGTGATCCCTAAAGTAAATCTTATTAAATTTTCTAAAAACAAATAGGTTCAAAAGCCCATAGAATGAGTAATTATAGCCTAAAAGCACTGTTCTTAACAGTTTTAATTTTTTTGAATAAAATAGTTTAAAAACAAAAAGATATATAAGATTGCTGTACTTTTGTGTTGTTGTTTTATAAAAGTGATGTAAAATAACGCGCAAATTATGGTGTTCTACTTTAATTTTGTAAAAAAAATTGTTAGAATACAGCGATTATGTGCCACATCATGACGGAAAGTGGCAATTGTTTAAGAATTCAGGAGCTATTTGTGCCTAATATTAAGTCTGCAAAGAAGCGCGTTGTTATTTCCGAGAAAGCACGTCAGCATAACGTAGCTGCACGTTCAAAGATGCGCACTTTAATCAAGAATGTTGTAAAAGCTGTTGAGTCTGGTGACAAAGAAGCTGCAAAGAATGCATTTGCAGTTGCTGAGCCAGTTTTAGACCGTGCTGCATGCAAGGGTCTTGTTCACAAGAACAAAGTTGCTCGTCATAAGAGCAAGTTAGCAGCTTCAATCAAGGCTATGAACTAGTCTTCAGACAGCTGATAGAAAAGCCTCGCTATGCGAGGTTTTTTTATTGCTTCTTTAACCATCATCCTCTAATCATTTTGATGGTGTCTCTTTCACTTCTTACCCATCAGTTTCATCCAAACTCCAAAGTGACATTTAATTTCTTCAAATATTCCCTTTCATTTAGTCTTACTCCTTCTTGTTTACAAGATTCATAAAACTAGAACTTACATTGTAAGAGTTGCTTTTGTTCAGAACTACTTTTATGAAGAACTAGAACTTTTCAAGATCCCTAAAAAAGAAAGCGGTTTTGAGCGCATTTCTCAAAACCGCAAAAGAAAAGGCGTACCACCTTTTTAGAACACATGCAAACGAGTCATTTGCTTGCCTAACTAACGTAATTAGTTTTGGTTAACTCGTGTTAGTCTATGCTAACCTTAAAATTTCATTAAATCAATAGCTTTTTTCAAATTTTTTTTGGTTTTGCATTATTTTTGAAATTTGTTTGAACTTTTTAAGAATGGGACTCTCTAAGAGATATAAAGTGGTTAACCACAAATAATTTTACATCCCATAATAAACCTAGCTCTGCTAGGTTTTTTTTTACTTTTTTGTATTCCTTGTTTTCTACTTTTGATAAGGAAACACATACTTTTGTTTCATGTAATTTTTAAATGAAGCAAACTTAATGTAAGGGATCATGGTCTTGTGATTTTCTGTTTTGTACCAGACTAATTGTGTTACCTCTTCATCTGTCTGTGCCTCAGAAGTTGCGATCTCGTAACAGACCTTAGCCAGAGCTGAATAATCAGAAATTAGAGTGCCTGTAGCGCGACCGGCTTCGACCTCTTTTAACATCTCAGGTAATCCATCCACGCCAAAGACAGGAATATAGTGTTCTTTATCATTTACGTCTGTGTTATAACCGTGGCTCTTTAGAGCATCAAGAGCACCTAAAGCCATAGCATCATTGTTAGCAACCACGATTTCAATATTACTTATGCCCACAAGATCGATCTGCTTTAAAAGATCGCGTTTTGCATTGTAACGATCCCAGTTATCATAGTTCTTAGAAATGATGTTTAAAGGATAACCTTTTTCCTTTAACTTAGTTACGGTCATTAAAGTTCGGTTAAAGGTATCGTGATGGAATTTCTCACCTTGTAAGATGACCATATCTAATTGACCATTCTTATTCTTATCATAGTGAGCTACTGTTTTAAAGTAATCATCGATTTCATCAGCAATATAGACACCAGACTGTTCAGAATTAGCACCTACGTACCAGCAGTCATCATAGCTTGCAAGAGCTGAGTCGGATGGAAGGCGATTAAAAAAGACAACCTTACTGCCAGAGTCTTTCGCAGCTTCTAAAACCTTTGGAGCATCATTTACATCCACAAGATTCACAATGGCAGGTGATCCTGAATACAGACCGGTAATAATGCTTTCTAACTGCTCTTGATGATGATTTTGAGCATCATAAAACTTAAAGTTCAAAGGAGATCTTTCTGAGAGTTTTCCTAAGAAAGTTGCATAGAGGTTGATGAAGTTGTCATTACCATTGTAGTAGTAAACATTGATATTCGATATTGCATAACATGAAGATACAGTAAGTCCTAATGACAAAGAGATAACTTTAATTAAATTCATGCAAAATCGATTCATGACACCATCCTACTTACGTTGACCAACGTTAGTGAAACCAAAGTGGTATTTATACCTAGTTCTTTATTTTAGGTGATAATTTGCATTTATAAGGGATAAATGCCTATATATGCAAATACAGTCACAGTAAAAAGTGAATAAAAAATTAGCTTAAGCAAAACTTTGCTAAAAGGAATGATTATTGTTAAGAGAAATGTGATCAGAGATCTTTTGATAACGATAATGTAATAGTTTTAACAACGCTTTCCAAACGGTCGTGTATTTTAGGTCTAAATTTAATTAAATGCTTGTAAATCAACAAAATTGCAAAGTTTTGCAAGTAAAATTTAGAGCACACTTTAAGAATAAGAATGAAAATAAAAAAATATTTGAAAAAATCGAAAAATTTTTTGAACTTTTTTAAATTAAGTCACTCTAAGAAGTATATCAGTTAAGATTTCTTCAAGCTGGTGACTTTTTTCATTATATATTTTCCTCAAAAGGCCCAATATAAGTTATTGGGCTCTTTTTTTATCTGCGCTTTTCTTTTTGCATTTTCTTTTTACGGCAACCAAATAGAGC
>DKDL01000126.1 GCA_002449335.1 Succinatimonas sp. UBA6849
CTTACTTCAGACCATTTACAAATTTTCTAATGTAAAATCTGCAAATGAACCTGTTGAACTGATATCTTTCATAAGTAATTATCTCCAAAACACTTTTTAGATTATAGCTTGAAAAGGCACAACTTTTTCTTAATTAGTTGCTCATAGTGGATAAAAAGTCTAAAAATAGAAAAGAATTGCGAGATAGAAAAAAAAGATACAGATAGAAAACAAAAATGCCCTCATTAAGAGGGCATTTTGAGAAAAGTAATAATTACTTCAAGCTTAAAGCTAAATCGTAAGTGCTCTTCATGAACTGGTGCTTCATGTTGTTGATGCACTCGATGATGTCATGGTGAACTAATTCGCCACGCTCAACACCGATACAACGACCTGATTCGCCGTTCTTTAATAGCTCACAAGCATAAGCACCCATACGTGATGCTAATACGCGGTCAACAGCTGATGGTGAACCGCCACGCTGAATGTGACCTAGAACAGTAGCACGGGTCTCAAGACCAGTTAACTCTTCTAACTCTTTAGCCATCTGGTGAACATCTGTCTGGTTCTCGCAAACAACTAAGATTGCATGACGCTTACCAGCATCGATGCCCTTCTTAATGTCAGCATAAACCTGCTCTTTGTTCCACTGAACTTCTGGAACAAGAACTGCCTCAGTACCGCATGATACAGCTGCACATACAGCTAAATCACCGCAGTGGTGGCCCATAACTTCAACAACGCTGATACGCTTGTGTGAAGAACAGGTGTCACGTAACTTATCAATAGCTTCAACAGCAGTATTTAAAGCTGTATCGAAACCGATAGTAGCATCAGTACCAGCGATATCGTTATCGATAGTGCCAGGTAAACCAATGCAAGGGAAGCCTAACTCAGAAATTAACTTAGCGCCCATGTATGAGCCGTCACCACCGATAACTACTAGAGCATCGATGCCGTGTTTCTTCATAACTTCAACACTTTCCTGACGAACCTGAGGCTGCTTGAACTGAGGGAAACGAGCTGTACCTAAGAAAGTACCGCCACGGTTTAACAGATCAGATACTGAGTGGCTGTTTAACTGTACGAAGTTACCTGAATGTAATCCTGAGTAACCATCACGTACACCTAAAACTTCCCAACCATATGATAAAGCTGTGCGAACTACAGCACGAATTGCTGCATTCATGCCTGGTGCATCACCACCTGAGGTCAGAACACCAATTTTCTTGATTGCCATATTACACGTGTCCGTTATTTTTTAAATTAAGCCTTAGCAGCTGCTTCGATAATAGCAGTGAAATCTGGAGCCTTTAATGAAGCACCACCAATTAAGCCACCATCAACATCTGGCTGTGCGAAGATGTCAGCAGCATTCTTAGCGTTGCATGAACCACCGTAAAGAATACGTACGCCGTCAGCAACTTCTGCATTGAAGGTCTTTAAGAACTCACGGATACCGTGGTGAACGTTCTGAGCGATCTCTGGAGTTGCAGTCTTACCAGTACCGATTGCCCAAATTGGCTCGTAAGCAATGATTGCATTCTTGAATGCTTCGATACCGCATAAATCGATAACAGCCTTGATTTCTGCCTTGCAAACATCAAGAGTCTTACCTGCATCGTACTCAGCCTCTGACTCGCCGATGCATAATACTGGAGTTAAACCGTTCTCCTGAGCAGCTTTGAACTTACCAGCAACGATTTCGTTTGACTCATTGTGGTAGCCACGACGCTCTGAGTGACCAACGATAGCGTAGGTGCAACCGAATTCTTTTAACATCTCAGGTGAGTTTTCACCAGTGTAAGCACCCTTAGTGTGGATATCGCAGTCCTCTGAACCCCACTTTAAGTTTGAACCAGTTGCTAATGATTCAACCATACCAATGAAAATAGCAGGAGCACAAATTGCAACATCTACGTTTGCATTTTTGTCAGCTGGCTCTCTGAATGCCTTAATTAAATCAGTAACAGTTGACTTGGTACCGTTTAATTTCCAGTTACCCATTACAACAGGTTTTCTCATGATCCTATCCTCAATAAAATACATTTTTTGATACAGCCGTTAGTGCTGTTCTGATTGAATATCACTTTCTTTTCAGCACACAAACTTTCGGTATTTTACTATAAAAAGCACATTTTGAGCGCTTTTTTTTCTAGCATCTAAAAAAAGACAGCTCTTATTGCATAAGAATGCGATGTTTTATGTGAGTGTAAGCGTTTTTATTGGGTGGCAAATTTTGGTGCAAATTTCTTTTGAGATATTAAGTGTTTAAAGTATTGTACATGTGTATTAGAGGGAATTGTTTATTGATAAAATTGTTTTAGAAAATAGCTCTTCAGGCATAATTCATTGTTAATGTTGCTTTCAAAAGCAATTTCGTACTTGTTTTTAGCTTTTCAAAATACACAAATCCCCATTCGTTTAATAGCTAAAACTACGCAAATCCCAGTTAGTCAACACTAAGTTAATCTCAAATTCTGATAACAGTGGAGTGCAATTTCTGTGTTATGAAGCGGTCGGTGATAAGACTTTTTGTTGAATGAAGTTAAATCTCTTTGAACTTAGTAAGAGAGCTATTTTGTATACAGCATCAAAAAAGAATCGATCGAGAATAATAAACAATCCGTGAAAATGTAAAGATGAGTTTTCATCTTTACATCTTCACGGAGTGAGGGGAGATCTTTTGAAAATCTAAACAGCATTAACAGCTGTCTACATCTTTAACTGTAGTTAAACTGGAAAGAGGCTGCAAACTCAGCCATTCTCTGTTTACGCTCTTTCTCGTTTTTAGCGATCTTTTCTTCAGCTTTCTGTCTTTCCTTCTTGTAATTGAACTCTTTACAGTTATAGCGTCTGATGTAATCAATGAGGCTATAACCTAAGACATACAAAGGCAGCATGATTACTTTTGGATTGTACTGATTGGTAAGTACAGTTGATTGAGAAATGGTCTCAATAGCTGTGGTGGTGCTGTCACTTACTGTTTTCATGAGCATAGTGATATTTGCCATCATGCCTAATGCATTATTTAAAGGAATGCTCTGGTAGCTCAAAAGAGTATTTACCATGTTATCGACTAATTGAGCTACTGATGCAGACACACTAAGAGAATGTTCTGATCCAAAAAAGATAGGAGTGTCATCTAAAGACAATTCATTTTCAAAGATAGACTTTGAAGCGCAATGAGCTGAATTTAAAAAGATCTCTTTTAACTCTTGTTCAATTACATGAGGATCGGTGTCTTCATTGTTGAATGATTCATTGAGTGAAGCTCCGTGTCTTGAAACTTGATCTAGCTCATCTAGAGCATCAGTATTTACAGACCCTAAACCCTCAGAACCAAAATCTTGAGAATAAGCTCCATTTTGCAGAGCTTTTTTACCTTTTAAATTCTCTGCTTTTGAAGAGCTAGATAATGAGCTTAATTCTTTATTATTAGCATAATAAAAAGCAGAACTTGCAGTTGCAGAATCTAATGTTGCTTTAGATGCAGTAGAACTGATCCCCTGCTTTATAGAATTGAGCTTATCCTCATAAGCTTGCTGCTTTGACTGCCTTTCAAGCTCTTTTTGAAAAGCAACTATACTGCTAGCATTGACAGAGCTGGCAATAAGATTGGTATTCGGTAAAAGCGTTGCTGTAACTGCACTAGTAGCATTAGATGCAAGTGTTGATGCATTTACAGCATTGCTTTGTATAGATAACAACAGGTTTTTAGCAAGCAAACTGTCAGATGACCGTAAAATTGCCTGTACATTGCCCAAATTCAGTACATTTCCCATTTTTATAATTTCCCAAAAATTATGTTTTTTTAGGAAGTTGCAAGGATAGTGCCATTATTTAACATTATGATCTTTAAAGATATTTTTAATTTATAGAAAAAGGTGCCTGCTACTTCCTGCCGAAAATGGCAAAGACAGGGCAAATTTGAATTGACAATAATTGATAAAACTTTAAAAATAGATTTTCATATATCTATTATTGAATTACTCAATAAATAAAAAAGTTAACAACAACTTTATTACAACATTACAGATCTATAGATGTAGAGCACATATCCAAAGTTACCTCTCTAGAAATTTGTAAGTTCAGGAATATTTTCCGGTGTTTAAGACATTAAGATTAGTGTTTTAGAACATGACTGGTTTAAATTCAAAAGTCGTTAACTTCAACTATAAAAAGATTATTTAGCTTTTCAACAGGAGCCTAGTTTTATGCGCGTTCTTAAGTTTGGCGGTACATCAGTTGCAAATGCACAGAGATTTCAGGATGTAGCTGAAATTGCGCTTGATACTGCTAAGAGATCACAGACAGCTTTAGTTCTGTCTGCTCCAGCAAAGATCACCAATTTATTAGTAGCTTTGGTAGCACAGGGTGCTGCCGGTAAAGACGGAAGCGAAGAGTTCGCTCAGATCCGCTCTATTGTTGAACCAATTATTACAACCTTAGGCTCAAAGTACGAAAAGTTCGACACCGACAAGATCTTAGGTGAATTCAACAAGACCATGGACATCTTAAAACAGCGTTTGGATGGTATGGTTTTATTAGGCGTATGCCCTGAACTTGTAATGGCATTCGTAGAAAGCCGTGGTGAGAGTTTCTCAATTCTAATTATGTCAGAGCTGTTAAAGGCTTTAGGCAAGAAAGTAAGAGTAATTGATCCTGTTCAGGTATTAGTAACAGAAGGCGGTATCATGGAGTCTTCTGTAAACATTGAGCAGTCAAGAGCACGTTATGCAGCTCTGCCTGATGACAAAGAAGCTATTACTTTAATGTCAGGCTTCTGTGGCGGTAATGCTCAAGGTCAGTTAGTACTGTTAGGCAGAAATGGTTCTGATTACTCAGCAGCATGTTTAGCTGCAATTTCAAATGCAGAGTGCTGTGAAATCTGGACTGACGTAGACGGTGTTTACAGCTGTGATCCTCGAGCTGTAGAAGGCGCAGTTCTTCTAAAGAAGATGTCTTATGCTGAAGCTATGGAGTTATCTTACTTCGGCGCTAAGGTACTACATCCACGTACTATCGCTCCTATTGCTCAGTTTGAGATCCCTTGCTTAATTAAGAACACTAAGAATCCAAAAGGCCCTGGTACCTTAATTTCTGAGGAGACTGATTTATCAGTACCTATTAAAGGTATTTCAGACTTGAAGAATGTTGCTCTAATCAATATCTCAGGTCCTGGTATGAAGGGTATGGTAGGTATGGCAGGTCGTCTGTTTACCGCTGTATCAAGAGCTGGCATTTCTATTACCTTAATTACTCAGTCATCATCTGAGTACTCAATTTCATTCTGCATCAGCCAGTCAGAACTTGCTAAGGCTAAGAAAGTTATCAATGCAGAATTTAAGTTAGAGTTAAAAGAAGGCTTATTAAATCCAGTTGAAATTAAGGAAGGCTGTGCAATTATCTCCGTTGTGGGCGATGGTATGCGCATGGTGCGCGGTATTTCAGGTAAATTCTTTAGAGCCTTAGCTGAGGCAAACGTAAACATCAGAGCAATTGCTCAGGGCTCATCAGAGCGTTCAATTTCAGCTGTAATCTCACAAAAGAGAGTTACAGAGGCGGTAGCTTTTGCCCATACAGCTTTCTTCAATTCAAGACAGCGTATTGATGTTGTACTAATCGGCTGCGGTGGCGTAGGTGGTGAGCTTTTAGCTCAGATCAAGCGTCAGAGAACAGAATTGTCAGACAGTCATGGTATTGATATCAGAGTTGTAGGTATCGGTAACTCCAAGCACTTTATCTCAGATCCAAATTGCGTGGATTTAGAGAACTATAAAGATTTATTAGCTAAGAGTGATAAACCTACATTAACTCCAGAGGCAGCAGAGCAGTTAATTAAAGATGCTCATTTAATCAACCCTGTTTTAGTTGATTGCACCTCATCTGAAGAGTTAGCTCTTAAGTATGTTGATTTCATGAAGGCAGGTTACCACGTAGTAACCCCAAGCAAGAAAGCAAACACCGGTTCTTATGAGTACTATCAGGAGTTAAGAAGAACAGCTCGTGCTCAGCACAGAAAGTTCTTATATGAAGCAAACGTAGGTGCTGGTCTTCCTGTAATCAACACTGTACAGAACGAGCTTGCAGCAGGCGACAGACTGATTGATTTCTCTGGTATTCTATCAGGTACACTTTCATATCTGTTCGGTCTTGTTGAAGATGGCATGTCTTTATCAGAGGCAACTAAGATTGCATATGAGAAGGGCTTTACAGAGCCAAATCCAAAAGACGATCTTGATGGTATGGATGTAGCAAGAAAGCTGTTAATTTTAGCTCGTGAGTGCGGTCTGAAGTTAGAGTTATCAGACGTTGATGTACAGGGCGCTGTTCCTTCTGAATACCTACAGGGTAATAATGCTCAGGAAGTTATTGAGAACATCAAGAAAGCTGATGCTTCATTTACAGCTTTAGTAGAAAAAGCCAAAGCTGAAGGTAAGGTATTACGCTATGTTGGTTCTATTAAAGACGGTAAGTGCACCTGCTCTGTACAGGCTGTAGGTCCTGATCAGGCTTTATTCAAGGTACGTGACGGTGAGAATGCTTTAGCTTTCACCACAGCTTACTATCAGCCAATTCCTTTAGTAATCAGAGGCTATGGTGCTGGTACTGCAGTTACAGCAGCAGGTGTGCTCTCTGATGTTTTACGTTTACAGAATTGGGCTCATGAGGATTAGGATTTAACTATGTCTAAGATTTTTAAAGCATATGCTCCTGCATCAGCTGCAAACCTGTCAGTAGGTTTTGATTTATTAGGTGCAGCTCTAAAGCCTATCGATGGAGCTTTATTAGGAGATGAAATTACCATCTCTGAAAACTCAGAGCCAGGTTGTGATGTTTCAGTTGTAGGTCGTTTTGCCCACAAACTGCCATCAGATCCTAAAAAGAACATCGTGTACGATGCTTATTTAATGTACAAAGACGCTTTAGAGAAAAAAGGATTAAAAGTTAAAGATGTACATATGGAGTTATCAAAGAATCTTCCTGTGTGCTCAGGTTTAGGCTCATCAGCAGCTTCTGTAGTAGCTGCTGTAGTAGCACTAGATGCCATTCATTCAGAAGCTTTAGGTCAGGAAGGCTGCCTTGAGCTTATGGGTAGACTTGAGGGAAAAATCTCAGGCTCTATTCATTACGATAACGTTGCTCCATGCTATTTCGGTGGTCTGCAGCTTATCGTTCAGGAAAATGGAGTGATATCTACCACTCTTCCTGATTTTGACAATTGGTACTGGGTATCATGTTTCCCTGGTATTAAAGTTTCAACTAATGCTGCTCGTCAAATTCTGCCAAAGGAATATTCACGCTCAGATGTGATTACCTTCGGTCGTCGTTTAGCTACCTTTGTTCATGCCTGTCATGAGGGTAATGACAAACTTGCAGCTTCCTGCCTAATCGACGTGATTGCAGAACCTTACAGAGCAAGCTTAATTCCTGGTTTTACTGAGGCAAGAGAGCACGGTAAGACCTTAGGTGCTTTAGCTACTGGTATTTCAGGCTCAGGTTCATCTGTATTCTCAATCTTTGAAGACAAAGAAAAAGCAGAGCAGATGAAAGAATATCTTGAGAGGAACTTTATTGCCAACGAAGACGGATTCTGTCATATTTGTAAGATTGACAGACGTGGTGCCTATGCAGAAGCTTTAGAGGATTAGTAAATAAATTATGGAACTATACAATTTAAAAGATCATAACGAGAAGGTATCTTTTGCACAGGCAGTTGTAAAAGGTATTGGTAAAGATCAGGGCTTATTCTTCCCAGATCACATCGAGCCATTAGCTAATGTTGATGAATTATTAGACTTACCATTAGTTGAGCGTTCTCAAAAGATTTTACGTCACTTAATCGGTGATGAGATCCCTGAATTAGAGAGCATTATCGCTGATGCTTTTACTTTTAAAGCTCCAATTGTAAAAGCTGATGAGAATGTATATGCCTTAGAGTTATTCCACGGCCCTACCTTAGCATTCAAAGACTTTGGTGCTCGTTTCATGGCTCGTGTTTTGGGCTCAATCCGTGGCGATAAGCATTTAACCATTTTAACTGCAACCTCAGGTGATACCGGTGCAGCTGTAGCTGCCGCTTTCTATGAGCAGAAGGGTATCGATGTTGTAGTTCTGTATCCAAAGGGAAAGATTTCAGATCTTCAGGAAAAGTTAATTGCAACTTTAGGTAAGAATATTAAAGCAGTTCAGGTTGATGGCATTTTCGATGAGTGCCAGGACATGGTTAAGACTGCTTTTGATGACGTTGAGTTTAAGACTACTGTAGGTCTAAACAGTGCTAACTCAATTAACATCAGCCGTTTACTTGCTCAGGTATCTTACTACTTTGAAGCTGTATCACAGCTGCCTGTTGAGAAGAGAAACAATGTTGTATTCTCAGTTCCATGCGGTAACTTTGGTAACATCACCGCAGGCTTAATTGCTAAAGCTTTAGGTCTTAAGGCACGCTTTGTTATTTCATGTAATGCAAACGACACTGTACCTCGTTACTTACAGTCTGGTAAGTGGGATCCTCATGCAACTGTTGCAACTCTATCTAATGCAATGGATATCTCAAGACCAAACAACTGGCCTCGTGTTGAAGCATTAGTTAAGATGCAAGGTTGGTCATTAAAGGACTTTGCTTTTGGTTCAATGTCTGATGCTGAAACTGAAAAGACCATGCAGAACCTCTATAAGAAGACAGGTTACGTTCTAGAGCCTCATGCTGCGATTGCATATCAGACTTTAGAGAACAATCTAAAGGAAGGCGAGACTGGTATCTTCTTAGGTACTGCACATCCTGCTAAGTTCAAAGCTGATGTAGACAGAATTTTAGGTATCGATTTACCTCTACCTCAGGCTTTAGCTGATAAGGCTAAATTAGCTTCACAGGCAGTAGAGTTACCAGCTGACTACAATACCTTAAAAGCTTATGTTTTAAAGGAACTAAAACTTAACTAGTTTAAGTTTAAATCTTTAATACATAGCTTCAAGCTAAGGCTTGAAGGAATAAACAAAAGATCTTTCACTTAATTTTTAGGGAAAGATCTTTTTTTACAAACACAATCAAGAGACCACATATGGCTATCACTTACACCTTTGAAAAGAAGTTCTCAAAAGAGGACACTCACCGCTTATTTAAATCTATTAACTGGTATTCAGCTAATTTCCCTGAGAGATTACATAAGGCTCTTATGAATTCTCAAACCGTGGTTACAGCTTGGGATGGTGATAAGTTAGTAGGACTTGCCAGAGCTTTAGATGACAGTGAAATGGTGGCTTTTATCCATTACGTCTTAGTTGATCCTGACTATCAAGGTCATCATATTGCATCAACTCTTATTAAGATGATTAAAGAGAAGTACCAGGACTATCTTTATATTGATGTTATGCCTGAGGATAAAAATAACTGTCCTTTCTATGAGAAGTCAGGCTTTAAGGTTATGCCAGATGGCGCTGCTATGACCTTGTTTAACGAAAACTCTGAGAAGAGATAGTTAAAAGACAAATTATACAAGAACAGCTCTGTGCTCTTAAGGACTGTCCTTCATTAGACCATTCAAAAGTCTTTTACCTTTACAAAATCAGACTTCAAACTCTGTATTAGACTTCTAGCTCTGTAAAAGAGTTATAGCGACAAGAGAATTTCCTATTCTCACAGGTAAAGTCGATATCCTCATGAAAATGACCGTAGTACCAGTGTTTAAACTGAAGAGACTGTCTTATCTTTTCAAGATATTTAGAACTATCATCATGAGAGAAAGCCTGCATATAGTAAGCACAGCTGGCAGGGTTTCTAATATAAAAGTCCATAAGTGATGATAAGATACCAGATGGTGCTGTATGAGTTAATACTGCATCAACTGTAAAATCAACTTTTGCTAATTCAACAAGTGATCTTTGGTACTCTTCCTCTGCGATAGTTTCTTGTGACCACCAGGTTTCATGCTCTGTTCTGTATTGCTTATCAGATGACATCGCACCACCTAGTGAGAAGATCTTTTTACCTTCAAGAGTGAAGACATAACCACGGTCTAAGATCTCAACATTGTCTGTAAGTTTAATGATCTTACCACCATAGGCCTCAGTTCTAGGTAGCAAATCGATAGCATCATAATTCTCATGATTGCCAAGACAGGTGATGATCTTAAAAGGCAGCTCTGACAGTTGCTTTAAAAAGCGTTTGTCATGATCATCAGGTTCTACACCATTTTCTGTACTTTTAACAGAATTCCAAATACCACCAAAGTCACCAGCTATTAGAACGATATCAGGTATCTTTTCAAGTTTTGCTATCTTATACAGCTTATCAATATCGTTTTCACGGTGTAAATCGCCAGTGACGTAAATCATTTAGTGTACTCCAGAGAAATTGAATCCTATGGTGATAGCCTTTTTAACTTGCAACAAGAAAAATAGTGGCCAAGCATAAGTAACCGTTAAAATAAGGGGATGATTGAGCTTTAAGGATACTTTTATTTATCTTTGCAATTATTAGGCAAGATAAAGATACTATTTAGCAACTGCTTTTATCATCAGTCATTTACACTCATCTTATAATTTATCATGATAATTAGCTAGGATAATAAAGACTACTATCGAAATTTGGAGTGAATATGCAGTACACAAATCTTGGAAAGAGTGATCTTAAAGTATCAAAGCTCTGTATTGGCTGTATGAGTTTTGGTGTAGCAGGTTCAATGCATGAATGGACCTTGTCTGAAAGGGATACCCAAAATATGGTCGAGCATGCTTTATCTTTAGGTATCAATTTCTTTGATACAGCAAACTGCTATTCAAAAGGCTCAAGTGAAGAGTTTTTAGGAAAGGCTTTAAAAAAGGCTTTTGACAATCACTTAACTTCAAGAGATAAAGTAGTAATTGCCTCAAAAGTCTATTTTAATGAAGGCAGACTGTCAGCATCAGCTATTAAAAGAGAGATTGATGGTACTTTAAAAAGACTGGGTACAGATTATCTTGATCTGTATATCATTCACCGCTTTGATTATGAAACTTCAATTGAAGAGACCATGCAGGCTTTAGACTCTCTTGTTAAAGCTGGTAAGGTAAGAGCATTAGGTGCTTCTGCTATGTATGGATATCAGTTCATGAACATGCAACAGGTAGCCAAAGATAATAACTTTGCACGCTTTGAAGCTATGGAGAATCACTACAATCTTTTATACCGTGAGGATGAAAGAGAGTTAATTCCAATTTGCAAGCAGCAACAGGTATCTTTAATGCCATACAGTCCACTAGCTGCAGGTCACCTCTCAAGAAATACCTGGAACAGTGAATCAATCAGAAGCAGGACAGATAAAGCAGCTGCCTATAAATACAACAGTACCGAGGATGAAGATCTTAAAGTTGTACACAGAGTCTATGAAATCGCTCAAAAGTACAATGTAAAGATGTCTGAAATTGCCTTAGCCTGGATGTGGAAGAAGGGGATAGCATCTCCAATTATCGGAGCTACTAAAGCAAACTATCTTGATGAAGCCGTAAATGCCTTAGAGGTACAACTAACAGATGAGGATGTAGCTTATCTTGAAGAAATGTATCAGCCTCACAAGGTAGTAGGTGCCATTGATAAGAATCCACCATTAGGTACCTTAGTGATTACTATGTAGGCTTTTAGATTTGAACACATAATATAGCAAAAGAAAAGGTCCGCAATGCGGACCTTTTCTTTTCAGATGTTCCCAAAGTTAAGATTAGTCTTTAGGAACAGAGGTGATCTTGTTAGCTGCAGCGGTGAAGACAACATCAGATGAGCTGTTCAGAGCAGTCTCAGTTGAATCCTGAATTACACCGATGATAAAGCCGATACCTACAACCTGCATTGCGATGTCATTTGAAATACCAAAGATAGAGCAGGCTAGAGGAATTAGCATTAAAGATCCACCTGCGATACCTGAAGTACCACAAGCACAAACTACAGCAGCAACACACATTAAGAATGAAGTACCGAAGTTAACTTCAATACCTAAGGTATTAACAGCAGCCATTGTCATAACAACGATGGTAACTGCAGCACCTGACATGTTGATGGTGCAACCTAATGGAATTGAGATTGAGTATGACTCACGTGGTACACCTAATCTTTCACATAAAGCGATGTTTACAGGAATGTTAGCAGCTGATGATCTTGTGAAGAATGCTGTAATACCTGAATGCAGAATTGAGGTGATAACCAGAGGGTAAGGATTCTTAAAGGTTGTTAAGAATACTAATAATGGGTTAATTACCAGAGCAATGATAAGCATAGTTGCAACTAGTACTGCTACAACATGAACATAGCTTAACAGGTTAGAAAAACCGCCTTCCTGAGTGCATGATGAGTAAACTAAGCCTAAAACGCCTAATGGAGCAAATCTGATAACGATTCTTACAACACCACTTACAATTGAAGCAAAGTCTGATAAAACAGCTTTGGTTGCATCATTTGCCTTACGGAAGAGAATACCAAATAAGATACCCCATAATAGGATTGCCAGATAGTTTCCTGAGATTAAAGCATTAACAGGGTTATCAACAGCTTTCTTAATGCAACCTACTAACACGGTTGAAACATCCTGTGGTGCATCTGCTACTGCTTGAGTTGCTAATACAGAGAATGTGCTAGGGAAGATCCTGGTCATAACTAAAGCTGTTGCAGCAGACAGTGCCATTGCTAAAACATACAGCACTAAAATTGGCTTTAATTTAGCATCTGCGCCCTGCTTATGACGAGCAATAGATGCTGAAACCAGAACAAAGACAAGTAAAGGAGCAATTGCTTTTAAGCCTGATACAAACAGATCACCTAACATGGTGATAAAGCTCTGTCCCTGTGGAACTAGGTAGGCTAGGATGATACCAAAAATCATACCTAGAACAATTTGCATAATGAAAGGGATCCTGTTGAAGAATCTAAAGAAACTTCCATGTGGATCAACAGCGTGGATCATAATGGGCTCCAATTTATAAGTTAGGTTACCTGTAGCTGTTATTTGTAGTAGCGGTTTTAATGCTTTAAATCAGAAGCAATTGATCTAAAACAATTGAAATAGTTACTCAAATAAAAGTTACAAAAGTAACGTTTCGAAAATTTTGTTCATTATAAGTGATCGTATTTTTTATTCACGCATGCACCAAGAAAATGTGACGTAGAACAAATTTTGTTTTTTACAAAAATCCAGTTGAATTTTAATTACAGTTAGCATATAGTTACGGACGTTAAATAATGATAACTTGGTTTAGTTGTATGCAATTTGAATAAATCAACAGTAACCAGTTTTAATCATTGATAATTCCGATTACTTAAAGCTAATAAGTGTTAGCTTAGTATTACGGTTAGCGAGAAAAATTTATTAACCTTTAACTACATAATAGTGAAGAATATGTCCACACTAGATAACATCAAAGTGGGTCAGACTGTTGAAGTTGTAAAAGTTCACGGTGAAGGCTCATCATTACGAAGAAGACTGCTTGATATGGGTATTACCCCTAATACCAAGGTAACTTTTGTTAGAAGCGCTCCTTTAGGTGATCCAATTGAGCTTAACGTAAGAGGTTATTCTCTTACCCTGCGCAAGAGCGATGCCGCATTAGTGGAGGTTATGTAATGTCTAAGAAAACTTTTGCCTTAATTGGTAATCAGAACTGCGGTAAGACAACCTTATTTAACGTTCTAACAGGTTCAAATCAGTACGTTGGTAACTGGCCTGGCGTAACTGTTGATAAGGTTATCGGTAAAGTTTCATCAAAAGACTGGGATATCGTTGATCTTCCAGGTCTTTACTCATTATCACCATATTCACCTGAAGAAATCGTTTCACGTAATTTCTTGTTATCTGATGATTATGATGTAATTTTAAACATCGTTGATGCTTCACACTTAGACAGATCACTGTCATTAACCTTAGAAGTTGCAGCATTCAACAAGCCTATGGTTGTAGCTTTAAACATGATGGATATCGTAAAGAAGACCGGTATCACCATCGATGTTGAGAAGCTGTCTGAAAAGTTAGGCGTAAAGGTTGTTGATATTTCAGCATCAAACAAACAGGGTATTGATAAGTTAATTGCTGCTCTAGAAGTTGCAGAAGCTCCTAAAGTTAAGTCTTTCTTTGAAGATGCTGCCAATGTTGCAATTAACAACGTAGCTTCAAAGTTAGATTCATCTTTAAATGAAGGTGCTCGTACCTTTATTGCAACTGCTTTATTACAGAGCGATGAAATTTATTTAGAAGAGTACAAAGATAAGCAGGACGTTTTATCAGAAGTTGCTCGTGGCTGCGCTGAAATTGAGCAGGCTTATGATACTGATGCTCAGGCTTACTTCCCTAAGCGCCGTTATCAGGTAATCGAAGAGATCCTAAACAGCTGCAAGAAAGAAGTTAAATCTGCTTCAGCAATCACTGCTGCAATTGATAAGCTAGTTCTAAACAAGATCTTAGCTCTACCTATCTTCTTAATCGTTGTAAGTTTAGTTTACTTCGGTGCTATGTACTTCACCTCATATCTTGAGTTAATTCCATTTACCAATGATGACGGTGAGACTGAGTTTGCAACCATCACTGACTGGGTTAACGATAATCTGTTCGGTGGTATCGTAACCGATGCTGTTACCGCATTATGCGAGAGCGCAGGTGCTCCTGAGTGGTTACAGTCATTAGCAGTTGATGGTGTTGTAGGTGGTGTTGGTGCTGTTTTAGGCTTCTTACCACAGATTGCATTCTTATTCCTGTTCTTATCATTCTTAGAGCAGTCAGGTTACATGACCCGTGTTGCATTCGTTCTAGACAGAATCTTCCGTCACTTCGGTCTATCAGGTCGTAACTTCATTCCAATGGTTATCGCAACAGGTTGCGGTGTTCCAGCTCTAATGGCTAACAAGACCATTGATAACATCAATGAAAGACGTATTGGTTTGATCACCACTACCTTCATCCCATGCTCAGCAAAGTTACCTATCATGACTATGATCTTTGCTTCATGCTTTGATGGCGCTTGGTGGTTTGCTCCATTCGTATATGCAATCTCAATCTTCTCAATTGTTTGCACCGGTATCATCTTAAAGAAGAACAGCGCATTCAAAGAAGAGGTTTCTCCATTCGTTATGGAAATCCCTGATTACCACATGCCAACCATCGGTAACATCTTAAAGGCTGTATACGAGCGTTGCAGAGCATTCGTAATCAAGGCTGGTACCATCATCTTCACCGTTGTAGTAGTTGTATGGTTCTTAGCAAACTTCGGCTTCACAGACGGCTTTGGCATGGTTGAGAACGTAGATGACTCAATCTTAGCTGCAATCGGTGGTGCTATCTGCTTCTTATTTGTACCAGTAGGTTTCGGTTCATGGCAGGCAACAGTTGCTGTATTCAACGGCTTACTAGCTAAAGAGAACGTTGTAGGTACTCTAGCTGTTGTTCTAGGCTTAGATGGTGAGTACGAAGGTGGTGAGTCAGATTTAACTGCTGCTTTAACAAACTACTTCTCACAGGTTTCAGGTTTAACCCCAAGCCCAATGTTAATGAGCTTAGTAGGTTTAAGCTTCTTAAGCTTCAACTTATGGTCAACTCCATGTGCTGCTGCTTTAGGTGCTATGAAGAGACAGTTAGGTTCAACCAAGTGGTGGATTTTTGCAATCACTTATATGACTGTTTGGGCATACTGCTTAGCATTAGTAATCTTCCAGATCGGTGGTTTGATTACTGGTTTAGTTCCATTCAGCGTATTTACAGTTGCAGCATTCATTGTTCTAGCAGCATTCTTATACTTGCTGTTCAGACCAGATGCAAAGCCACAGACCGCTTTAAAGATTGCTTCAAAGACAATCTAATTGAGACGATTTAAAAGAAAAGATAATCTCTAAAAAAGACAAGCGCTAAGTCCTAAAAAACTTAGCGCTTTTTTTTCATTTGTGGCACTTTTTGTCACTAAAAACCGTATTTTGAAATACTATTACGTTATACTTTAGATTGAATAAAAAGAAATTTTATAAAACAGGATCTTCTGATGAGCAACAAGCAATTCTTAGAATTACCAACTGGTAAAGATGACTTTTCTCAATTAAGAGAAGGAAAATGTTACTTTGTCGACAAGACTCCTTATCTTAAGACAGTATTTACAGATCAATCAGCTGTAATGTTGTTTACCCGTCCAAGACGTTTTGGTAAGACTCTGCTCATAAGCATGTTTGACTCATTTTTGAAAATCAATCCTGAAAAGCC
>DKDL01000054.1:0-242 GCA_002449335.1 Succinatimonas sp. UBA6849
AGGCTTTGGTGTTGAGCACATGCTACAAAACAGCGGTTTTAACGTCGAGCTTTTCTTTGGCGGAGATATTGATGTTGAGCTTCAGCAAAGACAGGTTGAAAGACTGTCAAAAAGCAACATTGATGCTTTAGTGATTGGCTCAATTGATGGTAATGCTTTAACTAAGGTTTTAAAAATCACCAAGAGTAAAAGAATTCCTGTTATAAGCTACGACAGACTGATTACAGGAACTGATGCTGTAA
>DKDL01000054.1:293-3839 GCA_002449335.1 Succinatimonas sp. UBA6849
TCAAATACAAGGTCAGTTTTTAATTGACAAGTTAAAACCTACCGTTGAACATCCTAAGAACATCGAGATCTTCCACGGATCTTTAGATGATAACAATGCAGTGTTCTTCTATGGCGAAGCCATGAAGATCTTACAACCTTACATTGATAGTGGCGCTTTAGTGGTAAAGTCAGGTCAAATTAAACCTGAGGATACTGAAATCCATGCTTGGAGAACCGATCTTGCAAGCAAGAGAATGGATGATCTCATCGATAAAATAGGCTATGGCCCTGATGGAGAGAAATTAGACGGTATCTTGTCTCCTGCTGACTGTATCAGTACTGGTATTATCTTTACCTTAAAAAAGCGAGGCTATACAACAGATAACATTCCAGTAATTACAGGACAGGACTCAACAAAAGAAGCTTTGCAGAATATTCAACAAGGTTATCAGGCAATGACCATCTTTAAAGATGGTAAAGAACTGCAGAAGGCTGTAGTTGAGATGATCAAAGCCATAAGTGAAGGTAAAGAAGCTCCAGTAAACGACACTACTACCTATAACAACGGTGTAATGGATATGAAGAGTTTCTTATGCAAGCCTGAACTTATTGATAACTCGAATATCAGCAAGCTGCTCTAATTGCTTTTCTATTAACTTTTCAATCTGATACGCCTTACCAAGAGTAGGGCGTATTTAACACCTCTATACACAAATTCCTTTGGCTTATATTTATTGTAAATCTATTTACGGACTTGCGAATTATAGAGGTGTGGTTTGCGAATTTTGTGACGTGTTTCTCTTTAATATAATATACAAATATCCCTTACTATAGCGAATTATGTGATCTTAATGACATAATTAAACTAATTTTACGTAAACGTTTACGATTTCTTTGCAAAAAATTAAATTCTGCATTATAAATATATACAGATAAAAACTTAGAGGGGATGTAAAAAACAAACTCTAAGCAGTAACAATAATCAAGTTTTACCTTTAAGGAGAACAACATGCTACCTAATATTCCTACAGTTAATCTTGGCGTTATCGCTGTATCAAGAGACTGTTTCATCAGATCATTATCAGAGCGCCGTCGTGCTGCAGTTGTAAAAGCTTGCGCAGCAGCTGGTATCAATGTAAACGAAATCAAAGTAACAGTTGAAAATGAGAATGATGCTGTTAAAGCTGTAGAGGAAGCAAAGCAGGCAGGTTGCAATGCTTTAGTTGTTTTCTTAGGTAACTTCGGTCCTGAAACACCTGAGACCTTAATTAAAAAGTTCTTTGACGGTCCTTGCATGTTCGTAGCAGCAGCTGAAGAGACTGGTAAAGACTTAGTTGACGGTCGTGGTGATGCATACTGCGGTATGTTAAATTGCTCATACAACTTAGGTTTACGTAAGCTAAAGGGCTTTATCCCAGAGTATCCAGTAGGTACTGCTGAAGATATCGCTTCAATGGTTAAGGATTTTGTACCAGTTGCTCGTACCTTAATCGGTTTATCATCATTAAAGATCATAACTTTCGGACCACGTCCTCAGGACTTCTTTGCATGTAATGCTCCTATTAAGGGCTTATATGACATCGGTGTTGAGATCGAAGAAAACTCAGAGTTAGATTTATTAGTAGCATATCGTAAGCATGCTGGTGATCCACGTATTAAGGACATCGCAGCAGATATGGCTAAAGAACTAGGTGCAGGTAACACCTATCCTGATATGTTAGAGCGTATGGCTCAGTTCGAGCTTACTTTAACTGATTGGGCTGAGCAACATAAAGGTGCTCGCAAGTATGTAGTATTTGCTGACAAGTGCTGGCCTGCTTTCCCAGAGGAATTCGGTTTCGAGCCTTGCTATGTAAACTCACGTTTAGCTTCACGCGGTATGCCAGTAGCTTGTGAGGTTGATATCTTCGGTGCTCTATCAGAGTACATCGGTGCATGCGTAACTTATGATGCAGTAACCTTACTTGATATCAACAACTCAGTACCAGCAGACTTATTTGCTGAAGACATCAAGCCTAAGTTCCCTCAGTACAAGTTAACTGATACCTTTATGGGCTTCCACTGCGGTAATACTCCATTATGCAAGCTAACTGATACTACAAGCTGCAATATGAAGTTAGGTAAGATCAATTACCAGATCATTCAGCACCGTCTATTAGAGCCAGCAGGTTCACAGCCAGACTTTACTCGTGGTACCTTAGAGGGTGATTTAACTGCAGGTCCTATTACCTTCTTTAGATTACAGACTACACCTGATACCAAGTTACAGGCATATGTAGCTGAAGGTGAGGTTCTACCAGTAGGTACTCGTTCATTCGGTGGTATTGGTATCTTCGCAATCCCTGAGATGGGCCGTTTCTACCGTCATGTTTTAATTGAGAAGCGCTATCCACACCATGGTGCTGTTGCATTCAGTCATGTTGGTAAGGCTCTATTCAATGTATTCAGCATGCTAGGTATTGAGACAATCAATTACAATCAGCCTGCAGGCGTTCTGTATCCAACAGAGAACCCATTTGCTTAATAATCTTTGTTAACATTATTGCCAGAGCGAAAGCTCTGGCTTTTTTATTTTAGAAAAGTAGTTTTTTATTTGAATTTTCAGAAAATTAAATTTAAAAATATATAATATAGTTTTTATATGACAAATGTTGCAATTCACTATATAATTGACGACGAGATGTTTTAGGATAAGTAAATATGAAAGCAATTTGTCAAACAGGTTCATTTGAAACTTTTAGCATGTACAATGCGATTTATGTAGATAAAACTGAGCTTATCTATAGTTTGGTCTCTCTTCCTAACCGTATTTTCATCTCCCGTCCTCGTCGTTTTGGTAAATCTCTTACCTTAGATACGATAGGTACTTTATTTGAAAAAGGTGTTGAACCTTATTTTAAAGGTACTTGGATTTATGACAAGTGGACAGAGCCTACCTATCCAGTATTAAGACTGAATTTTTTAAATTTTGATAAATACTCATTAGAGAAATTTAATAATAAACTTAATTCTAAAATTACCGAATTTGCAAAACTTAATAAAGTATCAAGTTATGAAGAGAAAGCTGATGCAGAAGACTCAATCGACAATCTTTTGGAACAATTAAGATTGGAGAATCGTCAAATTGTAATTTTAATTGATGAGTATGACTGTCAGATGACAGCAAACATCAATAATGAGCCTCTATATAAGCAATTTCAGGAAAAAATCAAAAGCTTTTATGCCAACATCAAAGATAAGTTTGCCATTAAGTTCTTAGGAATAACTGGAGTTACCAGATTAAAAGACGTATCAATATTTTCAGTAGGTTCTGATATTAACGACATTACTAATGACAGTGCCTATTCTCAGCTGATAGGTTTTACCCGTGATGAGATTAAAAAGTACTACATTGATTATTTAAAGTTAGCTGTATCCTATGAGAATAACTGTAGTGTTGATGATGTAACCGACATTCAGATTGAATCTTTGTTAGATAGACTTGCCAAGAACTATGATGGCTACTGTTTTGATGAATTCTATAAAAAGAAAGTATTCAGTACCTGGTCTGTAAATAAATTTTTCC
>DKDL01000064.1 GCA_002449335.1 Succinatimonas sp. UBA6849
GTGAACTTGTGGTTAGTGCTTAGAGATGTTAGACATATTGTCAAAGTCTACAAAAGCCAGATAGGGTAAGATTTAGTTAACTAGTTCACATTTTTTTTATATTTTTGCCCTAAATCATAGCAAACAAGTAAAAATATCAAACTTTAATTTATTAAAATTCAATAAGTTAGTAAATTTTTATAAAACGGATCGTTAACGGATCGTTTTTATGAAATAGACTTATAAACAATACAGTGGATTAGTGTGATTACAGGGTAAAAACACTGATTCAATGTATTACATACGAGATAATTTAGTGTGAAAAACCTGCCTTTTGGCAGGTTTTTTCGTATATGGAGAAAGGCAAATGTTGGATGATATATTGCAGTTGCCTTATTTCCATTTTATTCTTGCAGGAATTACAGGCGCACTAATAGCCTTTCTTCGTTCTACTCTACAGCAATATCCTCCTACAACCAAAGAGCGCGTATTAGATGCCATATTATGTGGTGCCGGTACTTTATCTATTACATGGCTTGCATGGAGATTTGGCACCGAGAAGTTTAACTACAAAGATGCAATAGCGTATGCAATTCCACTTGGTTTCTTAGGCTCTGGTCATATCTTTGAGCTTATCTCCAAGAAATACCTTAAAGGAGCAACAAAATGAGAAATAACTTGTTGCACTTTGGAGCTTATGCTTTTGAATTTGGTTTTGCTTTATTAGCAGCTATTGCTGGCGTGCCAATGGTATATGCAATCATAAGTGTGATCTGCTTTGTCTGCATTTGTCTTTGGAGACGGTAATGAAAGTTTGCCCTTTAGAGACAGTTGAACAACAGAGAGTTGTTGCATGGGCAGATCATCAAAAGCTAGGAAATGACACTATCGGTCAATTCTTATTTGCTATCCCGAATGGTGGTTCAAGACGTAAAACTACAGCAAAGTTTTCTCAAGAAGCCTATCGCATGAAACGTGAAGGCGTAAGAGCAGGTGTTCCTGATCTTATGTTTGCAGTTCCCAAGCAGGGGTATGCAGGGCTCTTTATTGAGATGAAGAGATCAATTAAAAGTATGTCTCATGTTTCTGATGAACAAAAGGTATGGCATGAGCGTTTAGCAAGAATTGGTTATAAGGTTGTCATCGCTTATGGCGCTGACGAAGCTATTCAATCTATATGTGAGTATCTAGGCTATGAGTATGCAAGCAAGTGATAATTGTAAGGATTTAATCAAGAGCTTTGAAACTTACTCAGAAAAGGCTTACAAAGCTACAGATAATGAGAAGTACTACACCATCGGTTATGGTCATTATGGCTCGGATGTAAAAGCAAGTGATAAGTGGTCACTTGCTAAAGCAGAGGCTGTATTCTCTCAAGATCTAAAAAAGTTTGAAAAGGCTCTTGTTGCAGCGCTTGACTCAGATGAGATTGAGGTTAATCAGAATCAGTTTGATGCGCTTTTAAGCTTTACTTACAACTGTGGCATTACTCGATTAACTAATTCAAGCTTATGGAACTCGTTAAAGAGTGGTGTTCCTAACTCTGATTTGTTTTTACAATACAAATCACAAGGTGGTAAGTATTTAGCAGGTCTCTTACGCAGACGAGTTGCTGAAATTTACTTGTTTGAAGGTGCGGATTGGCATGAAGGTAATGATCTTGTGCTTGAATACGTCCGTATCAGACGAGCCAACAATATCATGCTAAAAAACACCGGACAGCAGACTATCGATGCTCAGGTATATTTAAAAGTTGACCATCTAGATGGCTTGTTGAGCTTTGTAGCTAAACATGAGTAATGAATTGAAGAATTGCATTCTCTACATATTTATTTTTAGTAATTCCTAATTTTGGGCATTTGATAAGCTATAATATATTCAAATACATATTTTGGAGAATAAAATGAGCTTTGTAATGTCCTTTACAGATGGCTTTGTCGCCATGGCAGATAGCCTGTTTCCAAAATATCCATCATTTGGAAAAGGCTTTGCTAAAGACAAGCAATCTTTAGAAAGAGACTTCAATATGTTTAATTCTGATTTAAGAAAAGGGATGAATAAAATTGAGCAAAAAGAGCGGATTAAGAACGTCCCAAACAAATAAAAATGGTCAGAATAATCAGGTAGAAATTGTTTCTCAAGAAGACAATAATCCTCTTCCACCTGTCGAACAATTAGAAAGACTTCATAGTTTTAGACCAGATCTTGTTGATAAGGTAGTCGCTGCTGCTTTAAAGGAGACAGAATACAGACATAAATTAGAGTCAGAACAATTTGAATTTTTTAAATCTGAATCTAGTAAAAACAGATGGACTGTTGGAATAATTACTGTTTCATGTCTTGTTGTTACAATTATATTGGGAACAATGGGGAGAGAGTTATCTGCTCTAGGAACTTGTTTCTTTCCAATAGCAATTATCTTAACAAGACTTTTTAAAAAATAATTTATAAAGATTTTGAATAAGGCCTTTGTAGAAATACAAAGGCTTTTTTATTGCTTATTCGTTTTCATGACTTCTCTAGAAATAACATTCTTAATCATTTATCTGATGTTCTTTGGCTTCTTTCTTTTAGGAGTTGTAAAGCTCTCAATTGACTATAAGAAGTATTCAAAGAAAGAGTTTCATTCTCAGGTTGCAAGCTATCTTGTACTGCTTGCAATGTTAATTGGTTTAATTTCTTATATTGTTTATGGATCTTAAATTACTTTTAATTGTAGCTACCATGTCAGCAGTTATTGGTTCCTGCTTTGGTATCACTGTTACAGCTAAGCATTACAGAGCTGAGATTATCAATCTTCAGGCAGAGGCTATAAAGACAGAACAGGATGCTTTAGTTAAGCAACTTAATATAGAACATGAATGGCAAGCTAAACAGGAACATGCTGATAAAGAGGCTACAGATGAGATTAACAAGATTAAAGATAAGTACAATGCTGCTATGTCTAAGTTGCATGCTAACAGCTTGCACACAGACAGTGGCAGTGCCAATAGAACAACATTGTCCACAAATACCACCTCTACCAGAGAAGCTAAAACAACCTGTGAATGTGGACAACTTAGACAAGACCGAAAAACTCTTGCAGAGTATGCACTTAAGCTCTCAGCTAAGTGTGATGAGATTGCAGTTGAGCGGAATGAGCTAAGTAAGAAGTATAGAGCGTTGCAATAAAATGCACCGCTTTATTAGAGCGATGCATATAACTTATCTTGCGTCTTTATTTGTATTATCTCTAACAGGACCTAAACCTTTACTTGGCAGTGTTGGCATACTTGGAAGTATAGGTATAGGTCTTTGAGATTGTTTTTTATTTGTAATTTTAACCTCCTATATTAAGAACAAGAAAACAAATTACACCTAAAAATAATGATACCAAGCAGAGAATTGATTGCATGCGTAACCTAATAGCTCTTGCTTTAATGATCTTGTAATCATCTGGAATAGTTTCATCAAAGTATTGGCATAAACAGGATAAGTTAATTATTGCCTGTTTGTATGAAGGATAATCCTTCATATTATTCACATAATCTTTGCTGTAATTGT
>DKDL01000004.1 GCA_002449335.1 Succinatimonas sp. UBA6849
AAATTACTTCTTACCATTTACAAATTTATCAACGACTCTTTCTGTCTTTAACACAGAAAGTATGGGAAACTGTTTTATAAAGTCTTCAGCCCAGATGATCCTGCCTGTAAGCTCACCAACTAATATCTTGCCAACAGTAACATTCTCTCCTTTGGTTCTAACAGAACGTCCTAACTTAGGATCCCAATGGTTCTTATAAGTACATACATAAGTGTACTTGCCATTCTTATTGAACAACAAAGGTGGTAATTGAGGAACTTCTATAACAGCCATAACATTACTCAATATAGTTACATAATATGTAACTATGACACCACAAAAAAAGAAGTAAGCCCGTTTTTATGCGGTACTTCCTTAAATTTTATTTCGTTATGTAGCTAGATCTACAAAATACGGGTTAATTATATCACGGAAAGTCAAATTTTTATTATCTAAATCAGCAAGTTAACTAACTTATCTGCCATTTCTCTTCAATCGTCCAGTTTTCTGGAAAATTAAGCCTTAAATCAGACCTTTTTAACCAGTGGTCCAAACTATCTTATTGTTTTGTATATCAAATTTTTAAAGATCTTAACTCAAGGCTACTAATCTTTACGATTAATAACTTAGAGCTTTAAAATAACTCATTAATTTTAAATAAGATCTTCGGCGTTTAGCTAAAGATCTTGTGTAAGACTTTTTTTGAAAAGTTTGGTTTATTCCCTTATTACTTACGCTATTCCCTTTTTTTATACTATAATTTAAGGGAAAGGGGTAGGGGAATGCGACAGTTTAATTATTCATTGATCAAAGACCAAAAGTGGGATTCTGAGCTTCTTGGATTAATTGCGGCTATATATCGTGAAGCCGGAAAGCAGGAAATGTATCTGAAACAACGCCCTCAAGAGCTGGAAAAACTGGTAGAAATAGCGAAAATTCAAAGTACAGAAGCGTCAAATGCCATAGAAGGAATAGTAACCACCAGTACCCGCATCAGACAGCTTGTCGAAGAAAAAACTACTCCTAAAAATCGTGATGAACAGGAAATAGCCGGATACAGAGATGTTTTGGGAATTATCCATGAAAGCTTTGATGCAATCCCCATTACCAGAAATTACATTCTGCAACTGCACAAAATCCTGTACAGCCATATGAATAACCCTATAGCAGGAAGAACAAAAACGGTACAGAATTATATTAGTGCAACATATCCTGACGGACATACAGAAACACTATTTATACCTCTTGCTCCTTATGAAACACCGGAGGCTCTGGATCGTATCTGCGAAGAGTATAATCGCGTCATCGGAAATATGGAACTGGAGCCGTTAATTGCTATACCGATTTTTATTCATGACTTCCTGTGCATTCATCCTTTTAATGACGGTAATGGCAGAATGAGCAGACTTCTGACAACGCTTCTTCTTTACAGGAGCGGATTTTACGTTGGCAAGTATATTTCATTAGAGGCCAAAATAGCCAAGAATAAAGATCTCTATTATGATGCACTTGCTGCATCGCAGAATGGCTGGCATGAAGGACAAGACGATCCTATTCCGTTTGTGAAATACCTTCTTGGTACTATTCTTTCAGCTTATAGAGATTTTGCTGACAGATTTGCCATTGTTGAAACAAAACATTCAGCCATAGAAAAGGTAAGAATGGCAACTCAGAATAAAATTGGCCGATTTACAAAACAGGATATCAGAGAACAATGTCCTTCATTAAGTATAAGCTCAGTTGAAAGTGCTCTTAGAAATATGGTTGCATCGGGTGAATTAAAGCGCGAGGGTACCGGAAAAAATACATGTTATTTCCGACTGAAATAGTCGTAGCTGTTTCTGAGACTGAGAAATATGCGTAAGTTTTATGCCGTTTTTCCAACTTGGAACGCAGTGCGTTCCGAATTGATCTTTTTTGTAGCAGTTTACGTTGATGGGGTAATTTGGCACACGCATGTGCCAAAACTGAATCTGCAATATCTGATGGACGTTAAAAACAGCAGATATGTTCACTATGACACCATATTAACTTGTAGTTGAGATGTTTGTGTACACTTTTTTATGTGCAAAAAATAACTATTTGATATGGAATCTATTTCCTCCTTGCATGTGGAGACTGTGGTGCTGATGTCAAAAAAAGGATAAATCTGAGTTTTCAAACTATAGAGTAGGTGAACACTGTTATGCACGGAAAATCAATAGAACTTTTTCTTGTCAACGGATCAGCTGACAGCATCGTTACAGCCGAATTATCCAACTGGAACGGCAAGGCAATAAAAATTCCAAGAATAGAAGTTTCCGACTGCAAAAGAGACGATATTCAGGAACCTGGAGTGTATTTTTTATTCTGTAAAGATGAGGAAAACGATGAAGACTCAGTTTATATAGGTGAAGCTGAGAACGTCAAAGAACGTCTTTTGCAGCATCTTAGAGATGCGGCTACAGAAAAAGAAAAATATTACTGGAATACAGCAGTCATTTTTACAGGTCGTGACCTTAACAAGGCCCTGATTAGATATCTTGAGAACAGGCTTGTTGAGATAGCAAAAAACAGTAGGCGCTACGAAGTTCTTACAAAAATCACATATAAGAATACTGTTTTAAAGGAATCTCAGATTGCTGCAATGGAAGAGTTTCTGGACAATATAAAGGTTCTTGTTAACGCTATGGGATACAAAGTATTAGAACCTTTACGCCATGACAGTTCGCAACAGCATGACAGAAATGAAAATCTTCTTTATCTTAAGACCGGTACTGCTGATGCCGTTGGAGAAATAACTTCAGAAGGATTTGTCGTTCTAAAAGGATCGAAAATTAACGAGAAGACGTTTGGGAAATCCCTGTCAAAAGGCATGAAGTCTATTCGTGAAAAACATATAGCATCAGGACTTGTCAACGAAGAGCACATTACGACTGAGGATATATTATTTTCAAGTTCTTCTGCAGCTGCTGATTTCGTAACCGGATACAGTGTCAGCGGACCTGCAGTATGGAAAAATATAAAAGGAAAATCATTAAGAGAGATAGAATCTGAATAGCAATGTGCTAAGTTTACTGATGATTTAATAATTTGAGCTGATATGTACAATCCTCAAATGAAAAACTTTATAAAAGAGTCCGATTCTGGATGTTTTAATGGAACATATGGGATTACAGGTACTACACATTCAGCCATTATTAAACAGAATAATCATAATTAGTTATTTCTTACTAATTACATCTTTTTGTTTCTGAGTTCACACTTATCATGTCAGTCAGTGCTTAATATTCTGATCTTTCCTAAAGATCATGCATAATAATGGGCTGTTTTTGATAAGTGTTTACCACTCCTTTTTGTATTAGTAAAATAGTACACAGAAACAGCCTCTTATTTAAGATCTGGTTAAGTCGTATTCAAAGTTGAATTCAACTTTCAAAAGAATAAATAAACGGAGATTATTGTGAAAAAGATTATTTTGACAGGTGACAGACCAACTGGCCGCCTACATGTAGGTCATTATGTAGGTTCATTAAAAGAGCGCGTTAGTCTGCAAAATTCAGGCGAGTACGATGAAGTTTATATCATGGTCGCAGATGCTCAGGCTTTAACTGACAATGCTGATAATCCTGAAAAAGTTCGCCAGAATGTAATGCAGGTAGCTTTAGATTATTTAAGCTGCGGTATTGACCCTACCAAGTCAAATATCTTTATTCAGTCAATGATCCCTGAGTTAGCTGAGCTTACTGTTTACTACATGAACTTAGTAACTGTATCTCGTGTTCAGCGTAACCCAACTGTAAAAGCAGAGATTAAGCAAAAGAATTTTGAAACAAGTCTGCCATTAGGCTTTTTCTGCTATCCAGTAAGCCAGGCATCAGATATCACCGCCTTTAAGGCAACTACAGTTCCTGCAGGTGAAGATCAGATGCCAATGATTGAGCAGTGCTGTGAAATTGTAAGAAAGTTCAACGAAGTTTACGGTGAGACCTTAGTTGAGCCAAAGATTGTATTACCTACTAATAAATCATGCTTAAGATTACCTGGTATCGATGGTAAAGCTAAGATGAGTAAGTCATTAGGTAACTGCATCTACTTATCAGACACTGAAGAAGACACCAAAAAGAAAGTTATGTCTATGTTCACAGATCCTACTCACCTGCGTAGAGAAGATCCAGGTCATGTTGAAGGTAACCCTGTATTTACTTATCTTGATGCATTCTGCAAGGATGAGTATTTTGCTGAGTACTTACCTGACTACAAGAACCTAGATGAGTTAAAAGCTCATTATCAGCGTGGCGGTTTAGGTGACATGGTAGTTAAGAAGTTCTTAAACAATGTTATCCAGACAGAACTTCGCCCAATTCGTGAAAGACGCAATGATTGGGAAAAGAGACTTCCTGATGTTTATGAGATCTTAAAGCAGGGTACAGCTAAAGCACGTGAAACTGCAGCTCAGACTTTAAGTGAAGTAAAGCACGCAATGCGTATTGATTACTTTACAGATGACAATCTATTAAAGTAAAAGATTTCTCAATTAAAGTAATTTAATCACAAGGTCAGGCTATATTGCTTGGCCTTGTAGTAATTATCAGTTCTTATTAAAACTTTCCTTTAAGCTCTACTGTTTTATTCTCCTTTGCTCCTATCTCTTTTTACATGGGTCTTTTTACTTAGATAAAAGCTGATACATGCTGTAAGAATTTGCGATAACACCATACACCACCATACACCTGTAAGTGAGTAGAATCTTGGAATAATCAAAAGTAAAACGATTAGCATGATAGGTTCGGCATAAATGCAGACCTAAGATATGGTTTCACGCTCAGTTGAATAAAAGGCACTTGAGCAGATCCTGCTGTAAGCATAAAAGAACATACCTACTAAGAACACTGGAGTTGCAATTGCAATCTCAAGTGCTGCCTCATCAGAAGTACCAAATAAATTGCCTAAATTATCTCTTGCAACAAAAATGATGACGATACTTACAGCTGCTAAAAACAGCGCTGTGAACAAGGACAGGCGTCTTGTAATTGCGTAGTCAGTAAATCTCCTTTCTCCATAGAATCTACTCATCAAAGGCTGAGCACCTGCGCCTACGCCTTGAAGAACGCAGTATACAAAGAAGAGTATGAATTCAATACAAGAAATGGTTGATACCGCTAAAGCTCCGCCATAATAAAGTGAATAGCGTTCATAAAAAAGATAGAGACCATAGGTGACATATTGATACCAAACTGCGCAATACCAATTTTCATGATCTTAAGTGAGGTTTTCTGTACATTTACAGGCTTTGAAAGCTTTAGCATCTGGTGTTTTTTAACGTAATATATGCAACCAACTATAGTAACTGCCTGGCTTAATAAAGTTGCGATGGCAGCACCATGAATTCCAAAAGGAAAGATCATGATGAGTACATAGTCTAGAACAATGTTCATGATAAAACCAATGACCATGAAGTAAGTTGCATAGGTTACACCACCATTGTTTCTCTCATAGGGTACAAAGACTGAGCCTGATAACTGAATAATGGTAGCACCAAACATGTACCATAAGTAAATCTTGCCATAAGATGCAACATCACCTCTAGCTCCTAATACATCAAGAATTTCGTCCATCCATACAAAAGGCGCGATGGTGATAATTAAAGAGACGTGAGCCAGTAAGATTAAGGCAACTTTTAAACTCTTATAGGCTTTTTCTAAATTGCCACGTCCTGATTCAATAGACCAAATTACAGCACCACCTAAAACAATACCTGAGCCTAGAGCAAAGGTTAATGCTACAGCATGGAAGACAATGTTAATAGCAGAAACACCAGCATCACCTAGAGCATTGCCCACGAAGAATCCATCAACAACGGAGTAAATGCCTAAAATGGTAAAGGCAAGAATTGATGGAATGATGAATTTAAAGAAGTGTTTTAAATCGTAACCTTGAAACATAAGATTATTGATCCTTCTTGTTAAGTCTCTTCTCAAACAGCATGTTGTACATTTCAAGTCCATCTATGATGGCTTTGTTCTTATCTCCTAAAATAGCATTGACTTCATCCTCAATTTTCATCATTTTGTCCAAAACAGAGTGTGCGTAGTTTTCACCTGAAGTCGTAAGTTTTAAATACTTTTGTCTTTTATCTTTTTCACCCTGAACAGTAAGGATGAAACCTTCTGTTTTGTATTTTTTTACAGCAGAGTTTATGCTTTGCTTAGAGATGACATAGTAAGCACCCAGTTCTATTTGAGTAAGAGGAGCATCTGTATTTAAGAGGGCATAAAGCACCATCATCTCTACATATGAGATTCTGTTCTCTTGCGCATATTGCGCATAAAGATAGGTGCTCTGATTTTAAAGAGAATTTATCTCATTGACGATTTCACGAGTCACATACGATTACCTGTAATAGTAAAAAATTTTACTAAATCAATATGCGCTTAAGATTAGAGTTTCTTTGCTATAACCTTATAAGCAATGGTACAGATAATTGCAGAAAGCAAGGAGCCACTAGCTGTAGCAAGCCCCATTGGCAGCAGGGTTGTAGGGTACATGATTGATGCTACATAAGCACCGGGAACTCTTAAAGTTACAATCGAAATTAAGTTATGCAAGAAAGAAATTTCTGATTTACCTAAAGCACAGAAGAAACCACTGAAGCTAAAGGCAATACCTGCGAACATACAGTCCCAAATATAACCCTGTAAGTACTTACCACCTGAGACGATTACAGAATGATTTTCAGTGAACAGTTCAAGGGCGTTTTCAGCGATAAACTGGAAGAGAATTCCTACAATCACACCAAAGATAAAGGTAATGTAGATAGCATAGCGTAAGGTCTGTTTAGCTCTGTCAATTTTACCTGCACCAATATTCTGAGCACCCATAGCTGATACTGTAGAGAGCATAGAAGATGGTACCAGGAAGATAAAGCTTATGAGCTTTTCAACAATACCAACAGCTGCAGCATCTGTTAAACCACGCATATTGGCAATGACGGTTATCACCATGAAGGCTACCTGAATAAATCCGTCCTGAGCGCAGATAGGAATACCAATGCGTAATAATCTTTTGGCAATGTTGCCTTTTAATTTTAAATAGGCAAAAGAGAATGAGTCGCTTGAGTTATTCCTCTTGATATAGGTGAGGGCACAGATAACACTAATGCCCTGAGATAAAGTAGTACCTAAGGCTGCACCTACTGCTCCTAACTTAAAATAGCCGATAAATACATAGTCTAAAATGATATTGGCAACACAAGCTATAGCAATAAAGTACATAGGGGATTTTGAATCACCCATGCCTCTTAGAATAGAACTTACGATGTTATAAGCAGTGATTAAAGGAATACCGATAAAGCAGATGATAAGGTACTCTTTGGTGCCTGCTACAGCTTCAGTTGGAGTTTTTACTACACCTACAATAAAGTCAGTAAAGAACAGTAACAATCCTGTAAGGATCAAAGATACAATAAAAAATACGGTGATAGTATTACCAATGCAGTATCTTAACTTCTCTTTATCTTTAGCTCCTACAGACTGAGCAATACATACAGTAGCGCCCATAGATAAACCTACAATCATGACAGTTATCATATGCATGATCTGTGAACCAATTGATACAGCTGTAATGCTATCTACTCCATCGAACTGACCTATGATGAAAAGATCAGCTAAACCATAAAGAGTTTGTAAGAAATAAGATAAAAAGAAAGGAAGTGAGAATAAGGCAATGTTCTTTAAAACACTTCCATTGGTTAAATCTGTCTGCATGGTAATTTCTTAGCTTTTAGGTTGTATTTTGTGCCGTAATTATTTCACGGAGAAGATAAATGTCAACTTTTCAAGAACTTATACAATTTGTGCCTTCTACATAGTTACAGTATATTCATAAAATGAAATCTTGATGCTTTATGATAAACTTTCAGTAAAGAAAAAGAGTACATGATTAAAGATAGGAGTTCTAATCTTTGATGACTGGACTGTATATATAAATCAATTGAAGAATACTCATCCAATGTTGTCAGAAGATCTTGATGAAATTGAAAAGTTAACAGCCTCATTAAGTGCTATGGTCGATGATGAGGAGAAATTTAAGCAATCTTCTAATGAAATATTAGAACATCTCTCTCAAGATAATACTGAAAACATTTCAAACTAACCTCACTCAATACATGTTGTCTCAAGTCTAATCCTTGATCATTAGTGCCCTACTAGTGACTATTTTGCAAATTGGCATACAATAAGCAAAAAAAGATTATTTAAGACTATGACTGACAAGCAAAAAAGCAAAATCACACTCATGACAGAAGGCAATATCTTTAAGATCTTGCTTTTCTTTTCTATTCCTCTGATCTTAGGCAATTTCCTGCAACAGATGTATTCAACTGTTGATTCAATTATCGTAGGTAACTACGTAGGATCACAGGCATTAGCAGCAGTATCTTCAACCTCCATGATAGTGACAGTAATTATTTCAGGTTGTCAGGGTATAGCAGTTGGCGCAGGTGTTGTTATTGCTCAATGTTTAGGTGCTAAAAACAGACGTAATGTCTTCAGATCAGTGCATACCTCTTTAGCTTTTTCACTAGTTTTGGGTGTGGTTTTAACCGTGCTGTGTGCGCTGTTAACAAGGCCTATGGTAGAGTCAATGAATACTCCAAAAGATATTTTAGATGACTCTGTTACCTACTTATTTATCTACTCTTTTGGTCTTATTTTCACCATCTTCTACAACATGATTGCAGGCATTTTAAATGCCTCTGGTAATTCCAAAAGATCTTTACTCTATTTAGCTTATGCTTCAGTTATCAATGTAGTTTTAGATTTACTGTTTATTGTTGTCTTTGATATGGGAGTAGCAGGAGCTGCTATAGCCACTAACATCAGTCAGCTTTTAGCCTGTACCTTCTCATTACACTACGTCATGACTACAAAAAATGAATGCAGAGTCTATTTAAAAGCAATCCGTTTCCATAGGCAGATGTTAGTGAGAATTCTTCGTATGGGCATTCCTGCTGGAATGCAGAACACCGTGATCTGTTTTTCAAATGTGCTAATTCAGTCAAGCGTTAATGTCTTTGGCTACGAGACCATCGCAGGTTATGGTATCTATCTTAAGATAGACGGTTTTGATATTTTGCCTTTGTTAAGTATTTCTCTTGCAATGGCAACCTTTGTAGGACAAAACTATGGCGCTGGCTGTATTGAGCGCGTTAAAAAAGGTGTCATTTGTGGTCTTATCATAGGAGTTACCTATACAGCAGGTATCGGCATTATCATGCTTGTCTTCCACAATCCGATTCTAAGCTTGTTTACCTCAGATAGAGAAGCTATCCACTATGCATATCTTGCAATGCTGTATTTCTGCCCATTCTATGGCATGTTAGGCTTTACTCAGGTCTTTGCAGGAGCAATAAGAGGTGCGGGTAAGAGTTTAGTTCCAATGGTGGTATTGCTGTTCTCATTCTGTATCTTCAGAATTTTATGGATCCTATTTGCGCTACCTGTACTCAATAATTTTGAAGGTGTGCTTTTAGTTTATCCTGTGTCGTGGGCTGTAAGTGTAGTCTTAATGACTCTGAGCTATATAAATCTTAGGAAAAAGTTGTTACGTACAGCATAGCTAAGAGAGTAACTCCTATTTTCAACATAACCTCATTTAACCACTCACCAAAATCTGTTACCACATGCATTTTGTAAATTGAAGTGTACAAAATGCATGAACAAAAACGGCGCAGTTCATATCTCTCTTTGTAAAAAAGGCTTTTTGTGGGACAATAACTTGATTTTTACGATCTTTGACTAGAAATTTAATGAAAAATTAAGTTCCTGCGTCTTAAAAAGCGCAACAACATAAAATGTCACTGAAAATAGATAGTCACTGAATTTTTTACTTAACTGGATATAACTCAAATGCTAGACACTTTAGATTCAGCCATTAATGCTGTTAATGGCGTTCTGTGGTCTTATGTCTTAATCGTTGTTTTGATTGGTTTAGGCATATATTTCACTATCAAAACCAAGTTCGTTCAGATCTTCTACGTTGGTGAAATGGTTCGTGTTTTAAGACACGGTATCGTTGGTCATAAAACCAAGGGTAAGGAGATCAGCTCTTTCCAGGCATTCTGTATCAGTACAGCTTCACGTGTAGGTGTAGGTAACATTGCAGGTATCGCAATTGCAGTAACCTTAGGTGGTCCAGGTGCAATCTTCTGGATGTGGGTCATCGCTTTAATCGGTTCAGCTACAGGCTTCGTTGAGAGTACCTTAGCTCAGATCTACAAGGTTCCATTCCGTGAGGGTGGTTACCACGGTGGTCCTGCTTACTACATCCGCAATGCTTTAAAACAGCCTGCTGTTGCTGCTTTATTTGCTGTTTTAATTACCATTACTTTTGCTCTAAGCTATAACTCAGTACAGTCAAATACCATTGCTATGGCATTAAATGACAGTATGGGCTTTGACACCATCATCACCGGTTTAGTTCTATGTATCTTAACCTCAATGGTGATCTTTGGTGGTGCTCACCGTATTGCAAAAGTAACTGAGTTCTTAGTTCCAATCATGGCAACTTTATACCTGATTGTAGCTTTAGTTATCTTCTTCAAGAACTTATCAGCAGTACCTGAGATGTTCTACTTAATCTTCCATGATGCTTTTGCTCCTCAGTCAGCTGTAGCTGGCGGTTTTGCTGCAGTGATCATGACTGGTATTAAGCGTGGTCTGTTCTCTAACGAAGCTGGTGAAGGTTCTGTTCCAAATGCAGCTGCTTGTGCTACCACATCTCATCCTGTAAAGCAGGGCTTAATCCAGGCTTTCGGTGTATTCGTTGATACCTTATTTATCTGCTCAGCTTCAGCAGTGATTGTTTTACTATCAGGTAAATATGAAATCGGCGGTGATGTAACTGGTATTGCTCTAGTTCAGGAATCTCTATCATCTCAGTTAGGTGAGTGGTGCAGATACTTCATGTCATTTACCATTACCTTATTTGCCTTCAGCTCAATCATTGGTAACTACTACTATGGTGAAGTTAACATCATGTACTTAACTAAGAACACCTATGTAATGACTGTCTTCAGAATCTTAGTTGTTGCAATGGTATTCTTCGGTTCATATGCTTCACTGTCAGTAGTATGGGATTTAGCTGACTTATGTATGGCTCTATTAGCATTAACCAACCTTTATGCTATCGTTCGCCTAGGTAAGTACGCATTCTATGCATTTGATAACTACATTTCTCAGAAGAAACTGGGCATCAAAGAGCCTGTATTTACAGCTTCTTTAATGAAAGATCAAAGTGGTGTTGCTTCATGGGGTAATGAAGAAAAATACTTTGAAGATAAGAATGCTAGATAATCTTTAAAATTAACTGTAAGCTTTTTTGCTGTTAGGTTTATTAACAGCGCTTTCAAGCAGTTAGATATAAAGATCCTCAGTGGAGAAAATTCATGCAATAACATGTTCCACTGAGGATTTTTTATACAAAATTCGCTTAATTATCAAAATTTTTGTGATAGCCTCGATTTAAATTTGCACTGCTAGTGTTAAAAATTTTTCCATATTGTAGAATGAGTTAGAACAATAAATTATCGGAGAAAGCTATGGATTATGGCACACAACTAGTTGCCTTATGCGTAGTACTAGTAGTTACAATAGAATTTTTTCAATATAGAAGAGTAAAGTTACTTTCAACCGAATTATTTGAAGGTTTCTTAGGCTTATCTATTTTCTGCATTGTATGCGACATTGGTTGTATATATGCCTCATTTCATCCTCAATATTTTTCAATTCTGATAAATAGAGTTATTCATCAATTCTTTTTTGCTTCTTTGTCTTTGGTGGCCTTTTATGTATTTATCTATATTGATTTACGCGGAAGAAAGGTCAAAAACTATTCAACACTAGAACTTCTATTAAGAGCCATTCCTCTGATAATTGCAATTTTAGGTATTCTGTTTGGTGATATTAACTACAGTGTTTCTGTAAAGGGTTCATACTCATACGGCACCTTAGTAAACATAGTTTATGTCATGTCGGCTACCTACTGCGTAATGGCAATTGCTGCTTTAGCTTATGCTGTAAAAAACAGACACTTAGTAATTAAATATGACTTTATTTTCTGCTTTGCTGCATGGCTGTTCATTGCTATTTATCAGTATTTGGTACCAACAGCATCATTAATAAGTTTAGCTATTGCTCTTATCGTGATGTTTGTATACATCTCCTTTGAGAACTCAAAAGAGAATGAGGATAAGGATATTCACTCTTTATTATCTCGCAATGCTTTTGAGATGGTAATCGATGAGCTCTTTGGTGAGAATAAGAACTTCTATGTGATCTGTTTTTCAATGCAGAACACCACTTCACTACGTTCAACCTACAGCTTATCAACCTGTTTAGATTGTATTGCTAAATCAGTAAAATCAATTCCTGATTTTAGTAACCGTAATATCTTTAGAATTTCAGAATTCAGCTTTGGTTTCATCCTCTTCTCAAAAGAAGAGTTAACCGATTGGAGTGCTCGATATAAAGTATCAGATAAGGCTCTCTTAATTGAGGATAGTTCGATTCAGCCTACTTATATTGTAAGTGCAGTAGAATGCCCTACCAGTGCTGATAATGCTGAGTCTTTATTCTCACTTATTTCATTCTGTCAGTCTCATTATGAAGCGCAGAATGACCACTCAGTTTTAATCGTTGATAAAGAAATTGCTGATAAGAGAAACTATATTCTTTCTGTTGAAAGACTGATTCAAAGAGCAGTAGATGAAGATGGTTTCTATGTTGTATATCAGCCTATTATCAATACCAAGACTAATCGCTGTGAGTCAGCTGAAGCTTTAGTAAGATTAAAAGATACCAAGTCATTTGGTTTTATCTCACCAGAGGTCTTCATTCCTGTAGCAGAAAGACGTGGACTAATCAGTATGATTGGTGATCAAGTCTTCTCAAAGGTATGTCAGTTTATTAAAGATAATGAAGTTGAAAAACTTGGTATCAAGTATATCGAGGTCAACCTCTCAGGTATTCAGATAGCAGATCCTACCATCCCTTTTAGATTACATCAGACCGTAAAGAGCTATGGTCTTGATCCTAAGATGATCAATCTTGAGGTGACAGAAACAGCTTTAGTACGTAGCGGTAAGGTTGCTTTAGACAATATGGAGAAGTTAAAGTCATTTGGCTATAAGTTTTCTATGGATGACTTCGGTACTGGTTATTCTAATCTGTCTCAGGTGGCTGCTGTTAAGTATGATCTTGTGAAGATGGATAAGTCTTTAATTTGGCCTGCATTTGAGCCTAATAATGAGCAGGCAAGAACCATCATGATAGCTTGTATTAAGATGTTCCATACCTTAGGTATTTCTGTTGTAGCCGAAGGTGTAGAAACAGCTGAACAGGCTGAAGTTCTGGCAACAAATGGTGTTGAGTTCTTACAGGGCTATCATTACTCTAAACCTGTAAAAGAAGACAAGTTCCTAGAATTCGTTCAAGAGTTCAATAAAACAAGAATTGAATCTGAAATAGCTCCGGAGTTTGATTCAAACAGCGCAGTTTACGCTGATCTTTAATTAACTTACTGCTTTGAATTTCATTTAGAGCAGTAATGTTTAACTTTTCAAATCCAATTACCTGAAATCCTAAATGCCTTTAGGACCTTCATAAACACTCACACAGAGAGTTCTTATTTCCTTTTATGATAACTTCATAGAGAGAGCTCTTTATGCTTGCCTGAGTGCAATTTAAGCATTACAGGAGATTTTAAATTGTTAAAGGGATCTGCTTATATTTACGACATCTACTCGGTCAACCTGCGCCTCATATACGGTCATAATTAGAATATTTTTTAAGAAAGTATAGGCTCGAAGGTGAAGATAAGAAAGTAATCGATTAAGGTGTGGTTAACTTTGCAGAAAAATTAGTTTTGAGACATTAAGGTTCTGAAAACAGATCTCTAAGTTCGTTCTTATCATATGATCCCCAAAATCATATTTTTGCAGATCGACACGATCTTTATCTTAAGATCTGCTTACTGGTCAATCTCTAGCTTTCTGATGCTCAAACAAAAAGCCCCTGAGAAATCTCAAGGGCTTTTGTTGACTAGGTTAACATTCTAATTTACCTGTTAAGACTAACCAAAGGTTAGTTTAGCTTCTCTTAGAAGGTATAACGTAGTGATGCATTAACACTGTGGTCATCAACATTCTTAGAGCCAGTGTAGTTGTAGTTAATACCCATAGAGAAGTTCTCTCCATAAAGAGCATCAAGACCTACGAAGGTAGAGTAGTTGATACCGTCATGGAGTTTGGTATTAACAGAAGTTACAACACCGTCAAAAGCTGACTTGGTATCCACATCCTTGTCACCGGTTACAGGGATAACCTCTAGGTTAACTGTAGGAACAACAGTCCAAGATGACAGAGATATATCTTTAGAGAAAGATACACCAACAGGGAAGGAAACAAGTGAGCTTGAAGCACCTTCGTTATTTACAGAGTAAAGACCAGATGTTGCAGTATAGTCATCAGAGTCATATTTTGCATAACGAACACCTAAGTGAGGAGTGATATCCATAACTGAGGTGTTAAAGGTGTAAGCACCCTTAATACCCAAGGTAAATACCTTAGTATCGATATCAGATGTGAACTTACCTAAAGAGTTGTAGGCAGTAGCATCATTAGATACCTTGGTATAACCTAAGTCATAAGAGAGCTTTAGAGCATCGTTTACATAGGCACCATAGAGGTTAAAGCCATAGTAATCAAAGTCACCAGATACACTCTTAATGTTCTTAGAAGATGAGTTACCAGAGCCTACAGTAATAGCAGCACCCTGTACAAAGTTATCAGACAAGGTAACATCAAGACCTGCTACACCACCACGAAGGTTAGTCTTAATACCATACTCAGTATTCCCTGCATCAAGAGAGCTTGAAGACTGTCTTGAGAAGACAGGCTGAACCCAAACAGTAAGTTTGTTGCTCTGTGCTGTAGCCTGAGTATTTGTCTTAACACCAGATGAGCCTAGACGTGAGCCAATAGCATTAGCTGTAGTGTCTGATGCCAGTTTTGCATTAGCAACAGAGCCTGCTAAGGTACCAAGTCTTGTTAACTGACTTAAGGTAGATGCGGTAGTAGATGAGTTACCAGCATTTACCAAATCACCTAAGATAGTGCCTTTGTTTACAGCAACACCAGATGCAACAGCTGTCTTAATAGACTGAGCTACATTAGCTTCAGTACCATATAAAGCACTGTTAGCTTTGTTCTCATCATAGTTTACAGTCAAGGTACCATCACCATTTGAGTTTGCACTAAAGAGGGCAGATGAAACATCAAATGAACCGTTACCTGATACTGATACATTCTCACCAGAGAAAGCTGTAATCTTTGAGTTATTAGCTAAGGTATCAGAACTTACTACGATAGTACCGTTGTTAGTTACCTTACCATCAGCACTTTCAAAGCTTACCTTTGAGTTATTAGCAAGTACTAAAGCACTCTTATTAGCTACAGTTACTGTATTGTCCTCTACAGTAGCAGGAGCTGAGGTTAGACTGCCGTCAATGGTAATAGAGCCATTAGCTGCTACAGTGATGTCTTTACCTACATAACCTAAAGCGGTAGTACCGTTTTCTGATAATGTAGATTTAGCAAGAACTGCTGCACTGTTCTCATCTAAAGTGTCACTTACAGCTACTAATGAGTTCTGACCTGCAACTAA
>DKDL01000052.1 GCA_002449335.1 Succinatimonas sp. UBA6849
TTTAAGCTAAATGAATCCATGAACTATGACACTTTATCAGAACACAACTCTGATGATTTCTGGTCGCTACTTTTACATACTGGCTATCTAACTATTGACTGGAAACAGACTAAAAAAGATGAGTTATCTAAAGACGGTAAAACCAATAAAGAGGTCTTTGCAAGAATTCCTAATCTTGAAATATTAAATTGTTTTGATACAAACATTAAAGCAAGATTTTCTAGTGTAGTAAAGAAAGACAACCTTGCCTTGAATATAGCTAATGCCTTATTAGAAGGTAATGTTGATTTTGTACAGGCTAAGTTAGGACCTCTTTTACGTTCTTTTGTATCCGTAAGAGATACAGCTACCAAAGCACCTCACGAGAATTACTACCACGGTTTCTTAAATGGTATCTTTACTAACTGTAAAGATAATCTAGGAGAATATCATTCTAATATTGAATCAGGTGATGGTTATCCTGATATTCTCTTTAAAGATATTGACTGTAGAAAGGTTGCAATTATTGAGATTAAATCAGCGCCTGTAGGTTCTGATTTAGTTACCTTAAGTGAAACAGCACTGTCTCAAATTGAAGAAAAAAATTACTCTGAACCTTTTATGAGTAACAGAATGATTCAAAGCATCTATGCTTACGGTATAGCCTTTTCAGGAAAGAACTGTGCACTTGTCTGCAAGGTTATGAAATCTAAACAGTAATAATCTCTTGTTTTTGCTTATAGCTTTTCAGGACAAATGTTGCCTGTTTTGTCTTGAGCTATCGTTTGTAGAATTAACTCAAAGAATGTCTTCATTAGACTTTGATACTTGTTTACAGTAATGAAAATTCTGTTGGGGCTGATATAAAAAGACAATTTGATCTAAGAGCTCTTTTCTAAAAAAGACTTACCTTTGTAATCATCGTTATCTGGTGTAAAACTTGAAGATACTGTTAGTATTTAAATAAAAACATGGAAACAAAAAGACAACTTAACCAAGATGAGCAAAAGGATCTTATAAGGGATCTTGTTCAGAGTAATAACTCAGATTTAGATAGTGATGGTAGTGAATCTGCAGCTTCAAAAGATCTCTTAAAAGATAATGATGCTTTAGTAAGTGACGATTCAAATAAAGAGCAGCATAAAAAAGAAAATCCTTATGAGAATCTAGCAGGGCCTTCTTTAATTTATGAAGCTTTAGATCATGTAAGGCGTCTTAATGGTTCAAAACCAATCTCCAAACCTTTAAAAGTTAGATTTCTACCAGATGATGTCAAAGAGCGGGCAAAAGCTCTTGAAGAAGAGTTTGAAAAAGAAAAATCATCTGCCAATAAAAATCCTTCAGATGACAATTCAAATTTTCAAGATGAGCTAGGAGAGAATGATCGATCTTACATAGAGAATGAAAAGATTCATAATTTAGATCTTCAAAGATACAAATCATTTAAGGACATTCGTATAGGTAGTAAAGTAGGTAGTAAAGTAGGTAATAAAATTGATGATAGCCTATTCTATAAAAAGGCTATGCAACATGTAAATCGTATGAATAATGAAAAAAAAGCAGTATTAGCTAAAATTAGTAAAAACTTTAAGCTATTTCTTATTATAATAGTAGCATTCGCAGGCTACTATGCTTACAACGTGTATACTCGCAGTGACGAAGAACTTTCGGTTTCTGCACTTCAAGCTAAATTACCCATAAAGCTTGATACTTACACCACCTTACAAAAGGTGTCCTTAGATGACAATTCTTTAAATCTTGAAGTAATAAAGTCAAAAGAATCTTTTCAGGAAATAAAAGATCTTGATAGTGCACTTAATGTGTACATTCAGAGTGCATCTTCAAATTTCTGTAAAATTCCGCTTTTTTCCGATATGATTAAAAAAGGCAGAAGAATATCAGTACTTTTAAAGGCTGATGACAATTCTTTTAATAAAGAGTTTGTAGTTTCGCACTGCGATAAATAAGATTGATTAAGAAATGTAATTTTTAAAAATTTTGCAAATTTTTGTGAGGATATAATGCAAAAAGTTGGTTTAATCGGCTGGCGTGGTATGGTTGGCTCCGTTTTAATGGAGCGTATGCAGCAGGAGAATGATTTTGCTCTGATTGATGCTGTGTTCTTCTCAACATCACAGGCAGGTCAGAAAGCTCCATCATTCAACGGTAAAGATTATGGTGTGCTACAGGATGCATACAATTTAGATGCATTAAAAGCTATGGACATCATTATTACTGCTCAGGGTGGCGATTATACAACTAAGATGTATAAAGCCTTACGTCAGTCAGGTTGGAACGGTTACTGGATCGATGCAGCATCAACACTGCGTATGGAAGACGATACAAAGATCATCTTAGATCCTGTAAACCATGATGTATTAGATAAAGCTTTAAATGACGGCATCAAGTCATACATTGGTGGTAACTGCACCGTAAGTTTACTGTTAATCGCTTTAGCAGGTTTAATTAAGACTGGTAACGTAGAGTGGATTTCTACTCAGACTTATCAGGCAGCTTCAGGTGCTGGTGCTAAGAACATGCGTGAGCTGTTATGTCAGATGGGCGCATTATATGATTGCGTAAATTCTGAATTAGCAGATCCTCACAGCTCAATTCTAGACATCGAAAGAAAAGTTCGCACTAAGATGAATGATGCTTCATTCCCAACTCAGAACTTTGGTGCTCCTTTAGCAGGTTCTGCTCTACCTTGGATTGATAAAGAGTTAGATAATGGTCAGAGCCGTGAAGAGTGGAAGAGCCAAGCTGAAGCTAACAAGATCTTAGGTTATGCTCCAGGCACTCTACCAATCGACGGTAACTGTGTACGTATCAGCTCAATGCGTTGTCACAGCCAGGCTTTAACCATTAAGTTAAAGCAGAATATGTCAATTGAAGACATTGAAAAAGAGATTGTAGCTGATAACGAGTGGGTACGTGTAATTCCTAATCATAAGGAAGTAACCTTAAAGGAATTAACTCCAGCTAAGGTATCAGGTTCATTATATGTACCTATCGGTCGTCTACGTAAGATGAACATGGGCGAGAACTTTGTTTCAGCATTCACCGTAGGTGATCAGCTGTTATGGGGTGCTGCAGAGCCTTTACGTTGCATGTTACGTCAGATCATCGGCTAATATTTGATCGATCCTTCAACTGCGCTGTGTTCTACAGCGCAGTCTTTAAGCAAAATCTAATCTTCTAAAAACATCATTTCTATATCATCAAGCAAAATTATTAAAAGATTAAATCATTACAATTCAGTAAGATAAGTGTTTTTTTAAGAAAAGATCTAAAAAACACTAAAGAGAAATTACATAAAGACGTTAATTAAGTATCCGGGCAGGAAAGCCCATTTAAAAAAGATTTTCCGCAGGAGGAAAACAAAATGTCAATTTATGTAAATACTAACGTTACCTCATTAAACACCACAAACAAGTTAACCAAAGCAACTAACTCTTTGGATACAACTTACAAGCGTTTATCATCAG
>DKDL01000107.1 GCA_002449335.1 Succinatimonas sp. UBA6849
TTGCTTAAGGTCTTGGGTATGAAAAAGTATTAAGAAAGCCAAAGCTCAGCATACCACAAAAATAACAAGAAAACTATAAAATTAACCTTCATATAAAGGAGGCATCTTATTTATCTAACATTTCTTTAATCTTCTTGTAAACATACTCGCCAAAGACTTCAGATCCTCTTAAATTAGTGTGTCCGCTATCGGCATACAAGATGTCATTATTCATGATTGCATGACAATTCTTGTCATCACAAAGAAGATTTGATAGATCAATGTATTGCACATTAGAATATGTAGAAGCTATCTCTTTTACCGCTTGGTTGTAGGCTTTGTAAGCTTCATTTTTATCATAAATATCTCGATTGAAAGAGCAATTATGATTGGTTAATGAGAATGGTCTCTTCATACAGGAGTTAGGTTCAAAAGGTAATAGTGGATTGTCAAGAACAAATAGAACTTTCTTCCCATGTGAAGTTAAAAAATCCACTGTTCTTTTCATTCCTATTCTGTATTTATCAAGAGGTGATTTTGAATTAGTGCTGTAATCTAACTTGTCAGTCATATCCCAATATGAAGCTATTGGTTGATGAGCAAGCACAAATAGCTTAATATTTTGATTATTTACCTCATAATTATATGCTTTAAATAAGAGGTCACTTCCTTTTTCATTGTACTGACCGTGCTCATGATGGGTAAAAGACATAAAACCATACAAAGGAATAGCTCTAGACCATTGGTAAGAATCAAAACCTACATTGGTGTTTTGTGTTAGCTTTTGTAAGCCATAAACCAAGTTACCAGCATGTGAATCTCCAATTAAAACAAACTTAACCTTGTTTCGATCTGATTCCATGTAGCACCTATGATCTGCAGTCAACCATTCCGGAAAATCTATCAAACAATTATCAACTTTAATCCATAAATCATTTAAAGTTGTATTGACTATTTTATCATTATAGTGTGAAAAAGCTGACATTACAGCTTTTTTATCCCATAATCTAAAAGTATGAAATTCATATGGAAAAGCGTTAAATCTTGTAGGAAATCCGTTGTTTCTATTGATCAAAAGACCTAGACCACCAACAACAAGTAAAGTGATAAAAAGACCAACAGCTTTAGTCTTAGAGTGGCTACCATATCTTAAAGGAGGTTCAATTAAGAAGTAAGTTAATGTTGCTAGAACAATAGCAATTACAACTGCAACTCCCCTGATCCATGCGACAGGCATCTGACCTTCGCAGATATAAGCTAATGATAGTAGTGGCCAGTGCCATAGGTACAATGGGTAACTAATGAGTCCTAAAAATACCATTACCCTATTAGAGAGTATGTATTTGTTTATTACTGCTGTTTTGCCTGCTCCAATAATCATTAGGGCACCAAATACAGGAATTAGAGCTTTAGTTCCAGGGAAGGTAATGTCATTATTGATGGTAGTAATGCCGTAGATGATAGTAACAAGACCTACAATTGAGATTAGATTGTTAACTAAGTTGCGTCTAAAATCGTCATTACTATTTCTGAAAATAAATTTGGATATAATATCTGCAACAACATTATCCGTAATTAGAGTCTTAGTCTTTTCTACAAGCTCTTTATGGTAATTAACAATATAGGCTAAGATAGCTCCAATACTTAATTCCCAGAATCTGCACCAAGGTAAATAGAATGCAGATGTTTGCTGATTATGGTTAACTCCGTTTCTGTTTAAAGCAAAAGAAACTACTGTAAACACTGTTAGGCACAGTACAAAGTTTAAATTGGTCTTATATACTAACCATAAGATTATAGGAAAAATTAAGTAGAACTGCTCTTCAACACCTAATGACCATAAATGTAATAATGGCTTAGCATTAGATGCAGCATTGAAGTAATCACCTGATTCTTTGTAGAGCATAAAGTTGTTGATGTAAGTTGCTCCACCTAATGTATGTTTACCTAATAACTTGTATTCTTCAGGTAATAATACAAACCAACCTAAGATTAAAGTTGTAATCAAAACAGCAAGTAACGCCGGAAAGATACGCCTTACACGTCTGATGTAAAAATCAACAATATTGACTCTACCAGGAGCATCTGCATTAAAGAGATTTCTATAAAGAATAGATGAAATTAAGAAACCAGAGATGACAAAGAAGATATCAACACCGACAAATCCGCCTTTAAGATGATTAGGAAAGGCATGGAAGATTACTACTGCAAGACAGGCTATGGCTCTTAAGCCATCTATATCGGAGCGGTAACCGTGCTTTACCCCCCCCGGTAAGATATTCAATATACTATTCATTATGCAATACAACTTATTGAAACATTGCTGAGATAGACTCTTCGTTGTTAATACGACGAATTGCTTCAGCTAACATAGGAGCTAGAGTTAACTGACGGAAGCTCTTTAACTTCTTGAAGTTGTCACGAGCTGGAACTGAGTCAGATACTACTAAATGATCTAAAGCTGACTCTGATACGTTCTTATAAGCATCACCTGATAGTACAGCGTGAGTACCATAAGCGGTAACAGACTTAGCACCACGCTCTTTTAGAGCAGCGGCTGCCTTACATAAGGTTCCACCAGTATCGATGATGTCATCAACGATAATACAATCTCTGTCCTTTACTTCACCAATTAGGTTCATAACCTCAGATACGTTAGGGCGTGGACGACGCTTATCAATGATTGCAATGTCAGCGTTATTTAATAACTTAGCAATTGCACGAGCGCGAACCACACCACCCATATCAGGTGATACAACGCAAGGATTCTTTAAGTTTAAGGTTAACATGTCTTCAACGAAGATCTGGCTTGAGAAGCAGTTATCTACAGGTACATCAAAGAAGCCCTGGATCTGTTCAGCATGAAGATCAACTGTTAATACACGGTCAACACCAACTGATGATAAGAAGTCAGCTACTACCTTAGCAGTGATAGGTACACGAGCTGAACGAAGACGTCTGTCCTGACGAGCATAACCGAAGTAAGGAATTACAGCGGTAATACGACCTGCAGATGCACGACGTAGAGCATCGATCATAACGATAAGCTCCATTAAATTGTCATTTGTAGGTGCACAGGTAGACTGGATGACGAAGATATCGCAACCACGTACGTTCTCATTGATCTGTACGTGAACTTCTCCATCAGAAAAACGGTCAACAGTTGCATTGCCAAGTCTAGTGTATAGACGGTCAGCGATTTTTTTAGCTAAGTCCGGTGTTGCATTTCCGGCAAACAGCTTCATATCAGCCATAAGATGAGTGATCCTGATTGATTTGACATAAAAAGAAATTGAGCTTTAAGTGCTTCTTAAAGCTAGGCGTATTTTAAAACTTTTAATCACATCGATAAAGGGATAATTTAGCTTTTTACGGATATGTTGCAATGAAGGAACAGTAAGACTTGCATAGTAAAGACTACGCAAGTCTTAAGTATTTATAGGCTTTCAAGCTTTGTAAGTACAGGAGATTTGCTTACAGATTTGGCAATAAAACTATTTATATTTAGTGCATCAATTTTCTTTTGTGCACACTTTGCGTGATCATAACTGTCAAAAGCTACAAAACAGGATGAGCCACTGCCTGACATTGAAGCAGTACCAAACTCTGATAAGGTATCTAATAACTCATTAACCTTAGGATATTCGTTTACAACGACAGGTGTAAAGCAATTATCAAATCTGGTATGCATCAGTTCATCAAAAGTTCTTACAGGAGAATCCTTTTTTAATTTGTCAGATGCAAATAAAACTTTAGTCGGTACAGAGCAATCAGGAGTTGCAACTAAATAGTACTTATTCTCTATATCAACAGGCTCTAAAATTTCACCAATACCTTGAGCAAAACAAGTTGTACCTTTAATAAAGATAGGTACATCAGCACCTAAAGATGTTCCAAGTTTTATTAACTTGTCTTCAGGTAAGTTTAAATCCCATAACTTGTTTAGGACTGAGAGGGTAGTCGCAGCATTGCCAGAACCTCCACCTAAACCACCGCCTTGAGGCAGTACTTTATCAATGGAAATATTAACTCCCTTCTTACAGTTAGTTTCCTGCTTTAAAAGCATAGCAGCTTTATAGATTAAGTTTTTCTCAACAGGAAAACCAAAGTCTGTAAGCAGTTTTACTTCATCATTCTCATCACTAGTTTCAAAGGTCATCTCGTCACCATGATCTAAGATCACAAACAGAGTCTGCAGATTGTGGTAACCGTCAGGTCTTTTACCTGTAATGTATAAAAACAGGTTTAACTTACATGGACTGATGACTTCAAATTTCATGGTTAATTGAGCCTTAAGACGTTATTGATGTTTACTTTTACCTGAGTAAATGGAGTTAGGATCTCAAAGTTAGTAGGAAGAGGTAAGCCTCTTCTTTGAGCCTGATACTGCTTGTAAGTTACAAGGTATTCTTCACCCTGCTTTGCAGTTTTTACAAATCCCTGTTCATCATAAGTAAGCTCACCTTTAGGAGCACCTATCATGATGGCAGGTAGGTCTTCAACAGGAATATCAAGTCCAAACTGAGTCTTTAAAAGCTCTCTTGCGCTATCCCCCTTGTTAACTTTGCCTTGGGCCTTTAAGAAGGTAGTGCCATTGGCATAAACTTCTAACATGGCATACTGCATACCCATAGGGCCTGTAAACTCTAATGAGAAGTAATTCTTTTTGTAATGATAGGTACAGTTAACTGCAAATCTTGCTTTTTTATAGCGAGAGATTAAAGCAATCTTACCGTTCTCTTCTAGCTCATTGATATTGTTTAACTGAGCTAATTGCTCCTGTCTTGAAAGTTTTGAAAACTCCTCATTTGAGCTAGTAGTAGAACAAGCATTTAACAGAGTTAACATTGAAACTGTAGTTGCGACGGTTATTAGCTTCTTCAAATTAAGTCTATTCACAGTTAACTCCTTTACTAATTCTCTTTTGTATCATCTTTAATTTCATCAGATGCTAAAGGAATTTCGTTTTTGAGATCTTTTTCCTGTGCATCTTTAATGATGTTGTAGATCCTGATTAACTCCTGATGAGATTTAAAGCCTTTGAGATTTAAATCTGAAGCTGTAAGACCGTTAAAGCGAGCATTACCATTTACATGATCTAAAACATTCTGAAGAGTCTTCTTACCATATAAAAGCTCAAAGCCTTCAAGATAATCCTCTTCATTTAAAGAGCCTTCTGTCTTGCACTGTAAAACTTTAATTAAGCACTGATAGAAAGATAACTTATCTAGTGAAAAGTCATTTTGATTGTATCTTACAGTCCAGATAGCATAGGTTAAAGCTGAAGGGTAAACCTTGGCGGCAAGAGCAATTAAGCATCTTAATTCACCCATTCTTAAACTTGCCCATTTTGATTTAGGATCTGGCAGAATACCTAAGAGCTGACATACTAAGACATCGTTATCGATGTCTTCACTTTCAAGTTCATCAAGATAGTCAGCATAAGTCTCAACAGTCTCTTCAGAACCTGGTAAGGAGAGAAGAGCATCCTGAAAATCAATACCACTGTTGGTATTGTTATATACAAGATCATCTACTGGGTAGATTTCAGACATACCAGGAACAATGGTTCTGTAAACACAAACACCTAGTTCATTGTATGAGCGTACATAAATATCAAAACCTAGTTTTGCAATCATGTAACGCAGAGCTTTGTACTGTTCTTGAGTGTTACCTGAGAAATCCCAAGCTACAAACTTATAGTCAGGGATCTTTCTGAACATCTGCATTGGCAGAATTCCTGTAGAGTCTACAAAGTGACTCTCAAGATTTACGATGTCAGAGGTTCTCTCTAAATCAAAATCAGGCTCATCAAAGTTATCTAAATCACTAAAGGTGCGACCCTGCATTAACTCTGTAATGGTTCTGTCAAGTGCAACCTCAAAAATAGGATGAGCACCGAATGATGCAAAGCAAGTACCGTTACTCTGATTGAATAAAACTACGCAGACAACAGGAAACTTACCACCTAAAGATGCATCATAAGCGATAACTTTTAAGTTATCGCCCTGTAAGGTCTTCAATGAGTTATATGACTTTGTATACTTTTGCAGGATTTCATCAGGAATTACAGGAAGGGCTAAACCTCTTTTAATAATTTCTTTTTTTACATAACGCTCAATGATTTCTGAAAGACCTTGTACAAGAGCTTCATACTCAGTATTACCTTCAGACATACCGTTAGAGCCGTACAGGTTATCCAAAAGGTTTACAGGGAAGTAAACAACTTCACCATTTCTTGCATTAGTAAATGGAATAGAGCAGACACCACGTGAGAATGCTGATGACTGTAAGTCCACCAGATCTTCAAGATTTAAATCAGTACCTTCAGAGTAGAATTTACGTAATGATGAGTTTAAAACATCACTAGGAATTTGCGGATCATTCTGATCGATGACAGTCCATTTTTCGTCTTTAAAATGAACATAAGGAGCATTTGAGTTATCTAAACCTAAATAATAGTCTGAAAATGACATATGGGTTGATAAGCGTTCAAAAAGTTCGCCATAAGCTGAAGCTCTGGCAGCAAGTCTTGATGAACCTTTACCATTTGAATAGATGCATGGACATGACTCAATGTCTAAATGTACAGAGTAAACATCGTTTAAAGGATTAAGCCAGTTACTTTCTCTAACAACGATTTTTAACTTTTTTAATATTTCCTGAAAGTGAGCAATACTCTGTTCTAAAGGTGCATCCTTACCAACAATAGTAGTCATATCAAATCCCAAAATTATGTAAAAGACTGAATTTTATTAACGGGTAATGATAACACAATGACCATAACTTCAAGACATGTCATAGTATTATTCACAAGATTTAATATGGCTAAACAGTCTGAC
>DKDL01000100.1:0-1855 GCA_002449335.1 Succinatimonas sp. UBA6849
TTCTCAAGTGAGAAAGTCAAGTTAATTTATCTGAATTGAATTCATCTGGTTGTTTCATCTCAATAAAAACAACAATCTCTTTGTTTTTATTAAGAATTAAGACATCAGGTTTGTTCGCTTTTATTCCTTTACATTCCTTAAGATTGATCCCTCGTATTTCTTTATTCTTTACAAGAGATTGTATTGTTGTTGCACCTAAGCTTCTACATGTATATTTACCGAATTGAACTGGTGATGAATACAGCCCATTTTGAATCATTTGTTCAGACATTTACTGCACCTCTATTACAAAAGAAAACGCAGTATTTATTCTTTGAAAATAGACTTGCTCTAAGAACAGAAAAGGGTAGACTACGATTGATTGATTGATTGATTGCATAATTAATGCCTTATTTTTCATAAGTTATTCCAAAATTTCCTTTAAAAAGGCAATGCTGGGCGATCTTTAATTGCATAACCTCTAGTCATACATGTTGTACTGAAAACAAAGTCTTGCAGAATACTGAGTTTATTAGAATAGGTATCTCTCGCAAAATTAACAAAATTATTGTACACAATGTAATTGTTAAGATATTTAGTTGCCACACCTTTGAAATAATGATCGACAAGTCTTTTCAGTTCTGAATGATAACTGTTTACAGTATTTATATTAAATGAGCCAGACTTATGCTTACCTCTAGGAATTCTCACATGGGTTAAACCATTTTCAAATGCAACTTTCTGATATTCTTTGTAGCTATCGGTTACAAGGATCGATCCCTCTTGAACTCTCTGATCTAAAACCTTAGAAACGTCTTGTATACAAGGTTTTCCTAAATTTGTTGCTAATCCGATTGAATGATGATCAAGATCTACTGATGATGGTACACATACTTGTTCGCATGATAAACCTCGTACAGAAATTGAATGACCACGTTTATGTACTGTACGAGGAATGCTAAAATTTTCTTTCTTAGTTCCTTTAAAGGAAAGATCAAAGAATGTTTCATCACTCTCAACTATCCCCTTTAGGGTAACTTCTGACTGCATGTTCTGTAAGGCATCTAAGATCTTATGTCTCCAATTGAATGCAGTATGCAGATTTATTTCACAGACTTCAGCGCATTTCCTTAGAGAAAATTTATTGATCATACATTCACAAAACAGTTTCCAAGTTTCCAAATCTTTTTTCGTTGAAAACAGTATGGTATTGGTTGAAACACTAAAGATTTTTCCACAATCCTTACACTTAAACTTCTGAACATTGCCATTTCTGCCATATTTAACTACGTTATGACTTTGGCAATGAGGGCAATCTGGTCTATCAGGTAAAGGATTTTTAGAATGTTTTAAAACTATCTCATTTTGAGTATCTGAGGATTTAATCTTTTGATTAGGTTTATCAGCTTTGAGGTATTTGAGGAACTCAGATTTTTCATGGTCTGATAAGTTTTCAAACATCTGAGTAATGATTGATATTTGATCCATAGTAATCAACCTCTCTAACTTTCTATAAATATTATAATCTGTTAGAAAGGTTATATCAACTATTTTCTACAACAGAGCGAATTATTTTTAATGCAATTATTTTACATTAAAAATAAGTACTACAATATCCTCATGTTGAGGACCTATTATCATGATTATTGAAATTACAGTAAGAAATTGCTTTGCTTTTGAAGATGAAGTTATCTTCTCATTAAAAGCTGATATGAGAAATAAAAAGAATGGTGCAAATGTTCATAAAGAAAGCAATTTCAATGTTTTAAAAACAGCTGGTATATACGGTCCTAATAACTCAGGTAAGACTTGTTTAATTAAGTGCATCAGGGCAATCAAATATGCACTTTTAAATCAGAAAATTGATTTGATGCCA
>DKDL01000100.1:1911-12431 GCA_002449335.1 Succinatimonas sp. UBA6849
GTTTTCTAATGATCCTATCTGCCAACTCTCAATTAAATTTCTATCTTTTGGCAAAGAGTATTTTTACTGTTTCAAATATGACAGCAAAAAAGAAGAATACCCTTATGAGTATTTCTCAGAAATTCAAAAAGATAAATACAATAATGAAAAGGAGATTTGTCTTTTTAAACGCGATTCTGAAAATACTGAGTACCACAGTTCAGATCCTGATGTTGAAAAGATCATTCAATATGTATCACAAACAAATTTGCTGATTTATTCAATTGATTCTAGCAAATTTGAACTAATCTATAAGGTGAAAGAAATTGTTCAAGAATTTGCCAACAAAATTGACATCGTAAATATGAACAATATTCCCATTCAGCATACTATTGATCTCCTAAAGAATAAAGATCGTTTGCAACATAAAATCGTTGATTTTATTAAAAATGCAGATCTTTATTTAGATAATTTTGAGTATGTAACTCCGGATAAAATCGATATTCAAAAAGTTAACAGTCCAGAAGAAAAAGCTCTTGATATTCCGTCTAAATTAGTAGATCAACTAAGTCTTGTTTCAACATATAAAGGAATTCACGTTCCAAGTATAATCTTTGATTCAACAGGAACAAAAAAGATTGCAGCACTATCAAGCTATGTTATTGAAGCTTTAGGAAAAGGAAGAATACTTATTGTTGATGAGCTAGATAGTAGTATTCATTTTAAATTAACTAGAGCTATCGTATCTATGTTTAATAATGAACTCAATGATAAAGCTCAAATGATTTTTACCGTTCATGATATCAATTTAATGGACTGCAAAAGATTGTTTAGAAAAGAACAAATATGGTTTGTGCATAAGGACAATCAAGGCATTTATTTGTATTCTTTAGCTGATTTTACTGCTCAAGATGGTGTAAGAGACACCTCTGATATTGTCGACAAATACAAAAAAGGAACTCTAGGAGCGCTTCGAGAGCCAGAACTTATCAATTCCTTGTTAGAGATTAGCAAAGAAAAGAACAAGGAATAGATATGAGCTCTAAAAGAAAACTTCCTTTATTTTTATCTGCCCATAAAATTTGTATAGTTTGCGAAGGAAACGAAGAATACAAATATCTTAATAGACTTATAGATCTTAAAGTATGGAGTAATTCCTATAAAATATCCTTAGTTAATGCAGAAGGTAATGGTAATATTCCAGCTAGATATCAAGACTTGTATCAGAATGGTTCATACGAAATTGTTCTAATTTTTTGCGATACAGAAAAGAAGTCTAATGAACAGTATAAGGATATAAAAAGAAAAATTAACTTTATACATGGTATTGATACTGCATCTTCTTTAGTTATATTTTTTGGTAATCCTTGTACGATGCAAATTATATCAAAGCATTGGGTTGATGATAATTTAAAATCTCCAGCTAAAAAGCTTAATTCAGTTCGAATAGAAAAATGTACTAAGGTAAAAAATTATAAAGGAAGGTAAGACCAAATAGATCAAATTATGACTTGCATAACATCAACTAATTATGCTGAAATGAAAAATAGAGTTATCAAACTTCCTAAAGATGATTCTATCTTAGGAAGTTCTAATTTTTCGACTTTATTAAAATATCTAGAGGATGATAACTGTGATTGGATAAGTAAGATTAATTCAGAATTAGATAAATAATACACTCAATTCTGACAACAGATTCTGACACCAGACTTAGTTATACTATACAGTTTCATACAAGCTAAAAGCTCTTACCTTTGGATCTGAATTAAAGACAGCTGCGATTCTAATTAGTTCAGATTTTACAGGTATAATATTTCCATAATCTCGAGACTTAATCTGCTCTACAGCTTCTTTTAGCTTTGTCTTGGATTCGTCAGCATTTTTAGCATACTTTAATTCAAATACGATTCTTCTGTGGTCTGTATCTACAATTAAATCGGCGCGACCTTTAGCTTCATGAACTTCACTTTTGGTCTCCATACCAGCGCCTGCTAAATACAGTCTTATGGAGTTCTGCACAGCAGCTTCAGATACAATAGGATAATTATCATAAGGTACTGAATGCATAATGGCGTTTAGAAGAGTAATGATGTCTTCAAATGAACCAATTTCAAAAAGGTTTTGACCTTTTTCATTGTCAACATTGATGTCATTATTAAAGACTTTTAAAGCTAATAAATGGGTTATAGCTTTGTGGATCTCTCCATTTGGTATTCCTAGATATACTCGTGGTTTTAGTACTTTTAGCTCAGAACGTAAGGTTAAGTATCCTGTCTGACACATCAATACGTTCTGATTGATAGATGTTAATGAAGTTGGATTGATAAAATCATTAGTTGGAACATTGATGAGATTATCTTTATCAAGGTAATCAAACGCATTTAGCTTATGAGTTTGAAGGTAGTTGGCTAATATGGATGGTAAACCACCATTGTCATACCAATACTCACCAAAGTACACAAAGTGATTATCTACAATGCTCTGAAAGAAATTATTTACAGACCATGTACAGAAGACTTTCTTTTTATAGAATTCATCAAAACAGTAGCCGTCATAGTTTTGAGCCAATTTATCAAGCATCGCTTCAATTTGGGTATCAGTGACACTCTTGACATCACAGTTACTCTCATAGGCTACAGCTAATTTTAGGTAATCTTGGTAGTAATCTTTAATTTCATCACGTGTAAAACCAATCATCTGAGAATAGGCATTGTAATTGGTTATGTCCTTGATGTTAGATCCTACAGAAAAAATTGAAACATCCTTTAATCTAGTGACTCCTGTAATGCCTAAGAACCTTATAGAATCTTGATCTTTGATATTTGCATAAAAGCTTTTGATCTTTTCTTGAAATTCTTTATAAAGAGTTTCATTGTTGATGTTAGCAGTCATCTGACAATCGTATTCATCAATCAAGATCACGATTTGACGATCTTCTAAAGACAATAGTTCTAAAAGATGATCTATAGAGTCCTCAGGTTCAGCTTTTTCTATATAGTTTTTGACGTCTATGCGTTTAGCAAATTCTGTGATTTTGGAATTAAGTTTATTTTTGAATGCTTCAACTGATTTCTTATCAAATTTCAAAAAATTTAGTCTTAAAACAGGATAGGTAGGCTCATTCCATTTGTCATAAATATAGGTTCCCTTAAAATAAGGATCTACTCCTGTTTCAAATAAAGTGCCAATAGTATCCAAGGTAAGTGACTTGCCAAAACGTCTTGGACGAGAGATAAAAACTCTTTCTAATTTAATGAGCTCAAAGATATATTTGGTTTTATCTACGTAAATACAATTATTTCGATAAAAATTTTTAAATGAACCAGTAGAGCTGATATCTTTCATGTCTATTAACCTCAGATATTATTATCTTGATTGTATAGCATAATTTGATTCAATCATATATGTATGGTATTAAATTACATATAACTTTGAGCCAAAAGCTTTGGAAACTTCTTATGCTTAAATAGATGTCTTACTCTTGTTGAATAAATAAGGCATGCACTCAAAAGTGCAAAAATAAAGCCAATCCAAATGCCATAAGCTTCAAGTTTTGTTGTAAACAATCCCCAAGCTAAGGCAAATCCTATAGGAATACCAACTACCCAATAGGAAACTATTGTTCCTATAAAGATCACCTTAGAGTCTTTAAATCCCTGTAGAACACCTAAAAAGAAACACTGTAAGGAATCAGGCAACATATAGATACAATTTAAGATCATAAGATTTGATGCCATTGCAAGAACCAAAGGATCATTTGTATATAGTGAAGAAATATTCCTTCTAAAGATAAACACTAAAGTTGCATAGATAATAAATAAAGACAGGTTCAATGTAAGGGCAGTCTTAATTGAGATATATGCTTTAGACCAGTTCTTTGTGCCCATGCAAAAGGCAGATCTTATGGTAATAGTCATACCTAAACACATAGGTATCATAAAAATAAGACCAGATACATTCAGGGTAATTGAGTGAGCTGCAACCACAGTAGGACCAAATGGACTTAGAATAACAGCTGCAACAGAGAAACAGGCTACCTCAATAGTTCTTGAGATACCAATTGGTAATGATAACTTTGCAAACTGCTTTAACAACTTGTAATCAAAACGTGATGATAAATGCTCTTTTGGCTTAAAACTCTTAAAGAACTTACCTTTTTTGATATAAACATACAGTAGAATTGCACATAAGATATTGATAAAACAGCTAGTAGCGCCACAACCGACACCACCCATGGCAGGCATGCCAAATTTACCAAAGATAAAAATGTAGTTTAGAGGAATATCTAAAACTAACATTAAGATACCAAAGTACATGGTAGGCTTGGTGTAGCCTAAACCTTCAGCATAAGATCTTAAAATGTTATAGATTACTGTTGCAGGCAGTGATAATGACACAAAGTAAAGATAGCCAGTTGCAACTTCAATCATCTTCTCATCTGAAGGCACATAAGCAAAGATAAGATGAGATAAAGCCAATAATACAGCTACAAGCACACCAACTACGGTACAGAATAAGAACGCATTAAACAGGCTCTTTTCCATCAGGGTAAAATTTTTGCTAGGTAGAATATGAGATACAGTAGGGGTTACTGCGTATGCCATACCGGCTAAGAACAGGTATGCAGGCCAGTAAAATGAACAGCCAATAGCCACACCTGAGATCTCAGTAGTACCAGCTAAACCTGCCATCACCGTATCCACTGTACCCATGCCGGTAGCACATAATTGACCTAATAAAAATGGAATAAAAAGTCTTAATTGACTGCGTAATTCCTTTTTGTAAGCTACTGACTGTAAAAATTTTAGAATAGACATTTATCTTACCAAAGACAACAAAGCCGGTCCTAAGACCGGCTCTATAAACTTATTTATAAGTTAATGAATACGGTCACCGTTTTGAGCGCCTGAATCTACGCTAAGTAAGAATACCTCAGTAGCACCAGGACCTGCTGCTGTTACCATACCTTCAGATAAACCAAACTTCATCTGACGAGGCTTTAAGTTAGCAACTAAAACCACCTTTCTGCCAATTAAAGACTTAGCATCAGGGTAAGCCTGCTTAAGACCTGCAAATACCTGTCTAGTTTCAAAGCCGATATCAACCTTTAGCTTTAGAAGCTTTCTAGCTTCCTTAACTTCTTCAGCTTCAACAATGGTACCCACACGAAGGTCGATCTTAGCAAAATCATCAATAGTGATTTCAGGAGCTAAAGGCTCGATTCTGTCGTCAGCTTTCTTCTCATCGGACTTTTTAGCCTGTGCCTGAGCTTGCTTTAAATCCTCTTTTGAAGTCTCAATCATTGCATCGATCTGAGTCTTCTCAATACGATTGAATAGAGGCTTGAACTTGTTGATCTGATGATCTACTAAAGGATTATCAAGGGCAAAGAAGTCAAGTTTTGTATTTAAGAACTCTTCAGCATGAGCTGCAACTTCAGGTAGAACAGGCTGTAAGTAGGTGATTAAAGCTCTAAAGAGGTTGATGCCGTCAGAGCAAACCTTCTGTAACTTATCTTCCTGACCTTCCTGCTTTGCAATAACCCATGGAGCTTCAGCATCGATGTAGCGGTTAGCTTCATCAGCTAATGCCATAATAGTTCTGATTGCTTCAGCATAGTTGCGGCTCTCATAACCTTTGATTACGTCTTCACGAATTGCAGTAGCTTTCTTTAAGATCTCTGCATTATATGGAACTGAAGATAACTTACCGTCAAAACGCTTTGCAATGAAACCTGCAGTACGTGATGCAAGATTTACAACCTTACCTACGATATCTGAGTTTACCTTTGCCATGAAATCATCTAATGAAAGATCGATATCAACAGCTGATGAGTTCATCTTTGAAGCAAAGTAATAACGTAAAGTTTCAGGCTTTAAGAATTTTAAGAAAGTCTTTGCCTTAATGAAGGTACCTTTAGACTTTGACATCTTAGCGCCATTTACTGTTACATAGCCATGAACGTAGATGTGTGAAGGTAAACGCATCTGAGCTGCTTTTAAAGTTGCAGGCCAGAATAGAGAGTGGAAGTAAAGAATGTCTTTACCAATGAAATGATCCATCTCAATTTCAGAACCTTCTTTTACGAAATCTTCGTAGTTATCGCCAGTCTTTTCGCAAAAGTTCTTTAATGATGCCAAGTAGCCCATAGGTGCATCCATCCATACATAGAAGTACTTGTCATCAGTACCTGGGATCTTAAATCCAAAGTATGGAGCATCACGAGAAATATCCCATGGCTTTAAGCCCTGTGAAAACCACTCTTCTAGCTTATTAGCCATCTCTGTCTGAATTACACCTGAATTCTTGATGTAATCGTGTAAGAACTCTTTAGCTTTTGGCAGATCAAAGAAATAGTGTAATGATTCTTTTAAAACTGGCTTAGCACCTGATACTACAGAGTAAGCATCCTTTAACTCAGTAGGTGAGTAGGTTGCACCGCAAACTTCACAGTTGTCACCATACTGATCTTTAGCACCACACTTAGGGCAGGTACCTTTAACGAATCTGTCTGGCAAGAACATATTCTTTTCAGGATCGTATAACTGAGAGATGGTCTCTGTCTTAATGTAACCATTCTCTTTAGCTTTTTCATACATGTATGAAGAGATCTCATGATTCTCTTTAGAATGTGTTCTATAGTAATTATCGTAATTAACTAAGAAACCTTTTAAATCCTCAGCATGATCTTTTGAGGTAATTTCAATCATCTGCTCAGGGGTAATACCCATCTGACCTGCTTTAATCATTACAGGTGTGCCGTGGCAGTCATCACCACAAACATAGAATACTTTGTTGCCAATTGCTCTGTTAAAGCGTACGAAAATATCAGATTGGATGTGCTCTAACATGTGACCTAAGTGAATAGGACCATTAGCATATGGCAGTGCGTTAGTAACAAACAGGGTCTTGTTCTTTGTCATTTTACCCTCTGGATATATAAAACTATGAACTTGTATATGTGCAGTTAATTGTTGGAACTTACATTAGTCTTAACTAGGTAAAGTAACCATACAGTCTGCAAAGGCTTTTTTAAGGGGATTGAATAAATTGCCTTAAATCTATTTGCCAATTTTTAGTCTTAAATTGGATAATTCCTAAGAAAACTATCTACAAATAAAGACCTTAAAAAAAATCAATGCGCAATATTTTACTATATTTATAGCTTTATTGCGCATTTATAACCTTTGTAAAACTAAAAATAGTCGTTAAGTAATGTTCTGACTATTTTGTGCAAAGAAAGGTAATTGATAATCGTTGTTTTCTTTAATGTCTTTTGCAATCAGCTTCTTTTCTTTTTTAAACTAATCTGCGTCATGATTACAGCAATAAACATTAAAATAGCACCAAGTACTTCTCTTTGTGTCATAACTTCTTTTAAGAATAAAACACCAAAAACAGCACCCATTACAGATTCCAATGACATAATTAAAGAGGCAATAGAAGGGTTAATCCCTCTTTGACCTACAACCTGAAGTGTATAGGCAACGCCGTTTGACATGATGCCTACATAGAGTAGAGCAGGTAGGGCTAAATACAGGTTATCAAGAGTAGGAACTCCTGTAATTAACATCATGATAAGCCCCATAAAGGATGCAGAAAAGAACTGACCACAGGATAACATCACACCGTCTACATAATTTACAAAGTATGAAATTACTAAGATATGGAATGCAAAGCCTATAGCACAAAGAATAACTAAGGTATCACCCAATTGCAGACTGAAGCTTCCATGCATGCACAGCAAGTACAGACCAACACAGGATACGATTACAGAGATGGCAATTTTTACAGTTAATTTGTGACCTGCAAAGATACCTATGATAGGTACAAATACCATATATAAAGAGGTAATAAAACTTGCCTTATTTACATCTGTATAAACAAGTCCAAACTGCTGAAATGATTCTGATAAGATTAAAAAGAAACCGCAGCAGATAGAGCCTAACAACAGCATCTTTGGAGAGTTCTTTTTAGGTGCTTTACCTAGCTTTAAGTTAATCTTATTTAAAGAGTAAATTACCGGTATTAAAAATAAACCTCCGATTAAGGTTCTAAAAAAGGTAAATGCAAAAGGGGAAATGTGGCTGATACCAAGCTTTTGTCCTACAAAACCTGAGCCCCAGATTGTAGCGGTAATGAAAAGTAATAGATACTGTCTTAATTCAAACATTTTGTTATGAGCCTTATTCATTGAGTGCATCGATTATATATCATCAAATCGAGCAAAACGTAGTATGTAGCTATTTGCACAATATAAGACCCTTAAAAGGTTGCCATTTCAGTTTAAAAATAATGTTTGCTCTTAACAAAGATATTTCTTAATTGCGAATGAAATGCAGTTAGTTTATTATATTTTCACTTAATCTTTGTAGGTTTAAAAAATGAGTAACAGTATATTTAATATTCTGCCTGGGGGGGGGTAAAACACGGTTACCGCTCCGATATCGATGGCTTAAGGGCCATAGCTTGCCTTGCAGTTGTAATCTTTCATGCCTTTCCAAATTACCTTAAAGGCGGTTTTGTCGGTGTTGATATTTTCTTTGTCATCTCTGGCTTCTTAATTTCATCTATTCTTTATAGAAATCTCTTTAATGCAGATGCTCCAGGTAGAGTCAACATTGTTGATTTCTACATCAGACGTGTAAGACGTATCTTTCCGGCATTACTTGCTGTTTTAATTACCTCTTTAATCTTAGGTTGGTTTGTATTATTACCTGAAGAATACAAGTTATTAGGTAAACATACATTAGGAGGTGCAACATACATCAATAATTTCATGCTCTACAAAGAGTCAGGTGATTACTTTAATGCAGCATCTAATGCCAAGCCATTATTACACTTATGGTCATTAGGTGTTGAAGAACAGTTCTACTTAATTTTTCCTATAATCTTATGGTTAGTCTATAAGACAAATTTAAACTTTGTACTGTGCTTAACTGTGTTTACAGTAGTTTCTTTTGCATTAAACAGAAACGGAGTTAACCATAATCAGCAAACATCTGCATTCTACCTACCTTGGTGCAGATTCTGGGAGTTAAGTATCGGTGCCATCTTAGCCTATACAGTTAATTACCATAAAGAGCTTGTAGAAAAAACAAAAACTCTAATTACGGATAATGTTGTTGCAGATACTATATCCAAGTTTATTTTCAGAAATAGTAATGACGATTTAAGACGCAATTTAGTTAACAACTTAATCTCAATTACAGGTCTTGTTACTATCATCTACGGTATCGCTACCATCAATAATGATATTACCTTCCCAGGTACCAAAGCATTAATTCCTGTATTTGGTGCGCTAATGATTATTGGAGCAGGCAAAACTGCAGTAATAAACAAATACATTCTCTCTAATAGGGTAATGGTATTTTTAGGACTTATCAGTTATCCATTGTACCTGTGGCACTGGCCATTGCTATCATTAGCTTATATCTGCGAAGGTCAGATGCCTGTCGCATGGATCAGAGTTGTTGCTGTTGTAATTGCAATTGTTCTTGCAACTTTAACTTACTTTGTAATTGAGCCTCCATTAAGATATGGCAGTCATTCTAAGACTAAAGCTGTTGGTCTGTTTGTCACCTTACTTGTTGTTGGTGGTTTTGGTCTTTTTATATTTAGAAATAACGGATTTCCAGCTAGATTTAATGCATTTCCATATGAATTTAGAACATATATGATTTGGAATAAAGATATGTTCAACTCATCATTTAGTCATTTTAAGGATGACAAACTAAAGAAAACAGTTAACAATCTTTGGACCAAAGTTGATACCTGTATAAAGGATTATCCAGATTGGAATTCTTTTGATCATAGATGCTACATGGAATCAGATCGAAACAAAGTTAAGTTTGTTTTAATTGGAGATTCACATGCTGGTAACTTGGTATATGGCTTACAAAAGCTAACTGAAAACACCAATATTGGTTTTGATTCTTATCAGTGGTCAATGACCATCCCTTTGTATGGATTTATGTCCCAGACTCATAGAGAAAATGGGCAGATTTGGGTTAAGGGCAGTGATCTTATGTTTAGAGCATATAACACTGAGGCATTAAATCCGAATATTAAACTGTTTGTTTTAGGTCATACTCCAATTGTTTCATACGGAGATATGACTGACAAGTTAGATGACAACACTAATTCAAAATCACCGCTTGATAAATACAGAACAGGAATGAAAAGAACTGTTGATTTTTTAACATCACATGGCAAGAAAGTTCTATTTGTTCTTGACAATCCTCCATTACCTTTTGAACCAAACTCATGTATGAAGAGACCATTTTCTTTAACCAATCGTAATTGCTCTTTTAAACGAGATATTTATGATAATAATGAGGCATACAAAACATATAACCAAGCAGTAAAAGAGATAGCATCAACAAATTCTAATGTACAATACATTGATCTATCCAATCTTCTGTGTGATAACCAGAATTGTCATGCAATTATGAATAATGACATTTTGTATGCCGATGGAGGACACACTAATTTAAGAGGATCAGAAGTCTTTGGCGAATATGTTTACAAGAAGATTAAAG
>DKDL01000059.1 GCA_002449335.1 Succinatimonas sp. UBA6849
AACTAACTGTACAATAACCGCTATGCATTGCAACAAATTGCATATAAACTTTCCGTATTTACCGGTCCCCCAAATAACAATGTCTCTATTCTGATATTTAAGATATCTATTTGCGCATTGCTCAAATAATTGCCTGTTTAGCAATTTGACAGCATCAAATACTTTGTTATTCATATTATTCTCACTCAGAATTGATTTTATTAGTAGCACAATGGAAAATGCAGTTTTCTTATAAACACTTGTTTCGTGCCCATTTCATTCTCAATCTAAAAGAAATTACTTGCAAAAGACATAAGTCCCAAACATAAAAAACATTCACTCTATTTTCTCGCTGAAGATATAGTTATTTCATTACAAGTAACTCAAAGTTGAGCCCATTTTTACTTACAAATAGAGCACAGTTTTAGAGGTAACACCAGTTATGCTCATCGTTGATTTAGTTCTGTTAATCAAATCTAAAGCAATCTCTCTTAACTCTTCATTAAACTTATCCCAGTCTTCAACACCATGTACAGTTGGAAGTTTAGGATCAGCATAACTTTCGTTATATTTATCAGAGAAAGCATCAAATCCTGCTATAGCCACATTTTTTACATGTAACTTATTCAATAGTCTTAGCATACAGATAACTGGATTATCAAAATGCGACCAACCTCTTTTTATTGCTCTTTCATATCTGATGATGTACTCATTTTCTAAAGATTTTGTCTTTACATTAGATAATAGGATCTTTTTAGTTGAGTTAAAGATGTCTTTATATGACTCTTTAGCATAGTCATATCTTACTTTACTCATTAAAAAGACATAGTCATATGAGTATTGCTTTAAGATTGCATTTACACCTATCACAACAGGATTATGTTCCTTTATGTATGCTTTTACCTTGTCTAGCTCATCAATTGACGATTTACCTGGAGCTACTAAAAGTACTTTCCTATCTTTTAAAAGATTGGTTAATGTTTCTAAAGTTCGTTCATCATCAACTTCATTGTTCTGACTCTCAACATACTTTTCTTCTAAAAGATCATAGTCATATTTAACTCTGTCTTCAGGATTTAATGATGAGATCACAGAGCGGATCTCTTTAGCATTAGCTCTATGCTTCTTTAAAAGATAATCGATGTTATTGACATGAGAGCAGTACATACCTGCAATGTAAGTAGGAATTGAATAACCCCATGTGTATTTTTCCTGGAATGGAACCATGTACATATCAATGGTATCCATAATTAGATCTAAATCATAATTGCCATAGTATCTTTTATTTAAGAAACTGGTTATTAACTCTGTGGTAGTGTTACCTGCTCCTCGTCCCATACCGCATAAGCTTGAATCAACGATAATATCTCTACCCTGCTCTGTCATTTTTCTTACAAATTCAATAGTAAGAGCAAAGGATAACTGCTGATTGTTGTGTGAATGGAAACCTATCTTTACTGAAGGATGCAGATTATGGGAAAAGATAGAGAGTATTCTCTCAAGATCTTCAGGAAGCATCGCACCGAAGGTATCCACAATAGAGATACATTCAGGTCTTACTTCATTTACTCTTGAGATAAGATCTAGCAATTCATAATCTGTATAACCTAAGGTATTTGCTGCCTGACAAAAGATCCTGTAGCCTTTTTCTCTGATCTTTGTAGCTACTTCTAAACCTTCTTTGGCTTTTCCTCGGGGGAAAACAACACGTATGGCATCAATTGATTTACCGTTGTTTACTGGCAGGTTATCTAAATTGTATCTGTCAAAATCAATCATTGCCACATAGGTAACATTAGGATCTTTATTTTCAATATAAGGAATTAAATCATCTGGTACATGGAAAAATGAGCTGTCGGCATTCTCATGTGGAGCATCTTTGAGCCAACCACATTCAATGATCTCAACTTTTGCGTTTTGCAGTCTTTTGATCATGCCTCTGATTGTATCTTTACCAAAGATAGATGCATTGATATATGCTCCGTCACGTAAAGTACAATCTAAAAGCTCAATTTTTTTATTGTCCATGATTTATCTCTTGCTCAATTCTTATAGAAATCTTTTCTTTAGTAATGCCTACTGTATCCCAAATATATTTTTGAGAGCCAGCCTTAGTAAAGGCATTAAAGCCTAAGAATACCTGTCTTGGGGTATTCGCTTTAGTTGCTTTATATTCAGCTACTGCTGAACCTAAACCACCTATGATGTTATGCTCTTCTACAGTCACGATTAACTTTGAAGAGCTAAAGATTTCATCTAGTGCAACTGTATCTAATGGTTTTATGGTATGAGCATCATATACAGATGCCTTAATACTTTTATCGGCCAATATTAAAGAAGCTTGAAGAGCTTCATTTACCATAAGTCCTGTAGCGATGATGGCAACATCATCGCCTTCTTTTAACTTTACAAATTTACCTAACTTATAGTCATAGTCTTCAGTATAAACAGATGGACAGTTAATACCGCCTGATAATCTTAAATACACAGGAGTATCAAGTTTTGTCGCAGTTTCAAAACACTTTAAAGCCTCAAGACTGTCAGCAGGCGACAGCACTGTAAGATTTGGCAGAGCTCTCATAAAAGCTAAATCCTCTGTTGCCCAATGAGAAACTCCTGACTTTGCAGCCACGACTCCAGCAAAGGTTCCAATTATTTTTACATTAGCATTGGTATTAGAAACATTCTGTCTTATTTGCTCTAAACTTCTTACAGCAATAAATGATGAATAGGTTGTAGCAATGGACATATGACCTTCCATAGCATAACCTGCTGCAATAGTCATCATGTTTTGCTCAGCAATACCTGTCTGGATGAATTTATCAGGATACTTTCTTATAAATCTGTCTAAACCTGATAATAGTGAAAGATCAGCGGACAACACCTTTACATTAGGATTTTCTTTGACAAGATCTAAAAGTCCGTAATTAAAGATACTTCCCTTTTGTCCTAGCTTTTCCCAAGCTCTTAAATTTCCTGGAGAGACTTTCATAAAAGAAAAACTCCTCTAAGCATTTTCTATTTCAGATTTAGCACACTCATACTGTTCTAGAGTTAGAGCATGATGATGCCATTCTCGATGGTTCTCAATAAATGACACCCCTTTACCTTTGATGGTATCGGCAATAATAATGTAAGGTTGTCCGTTACTATTTTTTCCATTAGATGGCTTTACTTTGTCAAAAGCCTGCAATAATTCATAAGTATCATGCCCATTACACTTTATGACGTTCCAATTAAATGCTTTTAACTTTTCAGCTAATGGTTCTAATTTCATAACATCTTCAGTGTCACCGTCATAAGAAAGATGGTTTCTGTCAATTATCACCACCAGATTGTCTAATTTGTAGTGAGAGGCAAACATAAACGATTCCCACACAGAGCCTTCATTAAGTTCCCCATCGCCCATTAGCACAAAAACCTTTTGAGACAAATTCTCTTCACGCATAGAGAGAGCCATGCCAATACCAACCCCTATTGCCTGACCTAGAGAACCACCAGAGTACTCAAGTCCCACCTCAAGATTTTTAGGATAACCTGTTAACCTACCACCATCTTTTTGGAATTCTATAAGTTCTTCTTTTTTAATAAAACCAGCTTCATACAGAGCAGGAAAATGAGCTAAAGTACAATGATTTTTACTAGGTAAGAATCTGTCACGCGCTTTATTCTGAGGATCATTTACGTTGTACTCTAATACAGCTCCATAAAGCACAGCTAAAATTTCGATACAAGAAAAGCTACCACCTAAATGAGCACCTTTTTCACCGGTTGCTTTTGCCATATCAAGACCGTTTAGGCGCATTCTTTTTGACATAGCTTTTAAAGAAGAAGCTAACTCTTTAGATACTTTAAAATCTCTCATTAGCGACCTCCATCGACTCTTATAGTCTGTCCTGTAATAAATTTTGCTTTATCAGAGGCAAGATAAAGACAGATTGATACTACATCATCGACAGTTCCCATTTTTCGTAAAGAGGTTCTGTCGATTACTTTATTAAGCTCAGTTTCATTCTTGTAGTGTCCCATTGAAGTATCAATAAGACCAGGAGCTACAGCATTAACTCTTACTCCATAAAGGCCTACTTCTTTTGATAAACATTCTGTTGCAAAGATTAGTGATGATTTACTTGAGCCATAGGCTAGGTATCCTGGATTTACCTCAATACCACCTACTGATGCCATATTGATGATTGAGCCTGAGCCCTGCTTTATCATCTTTCGAGCCATAAGTTGCATAATGGTTACAGGCGCAAAGAAGTTTACCTCAAAAACTTTTTTTAACTTATCATAAGAGGTCATTACAAATGGTGCTCCATAAGCAATGCCAGCATTGTTTATAACTACATCAATTTGAGGAGTTGTTTTTATAATTTCTTTTAAAAGCTTTGTAAGTTTTTCGCTATCAGTAAGATCGATTTCATGAGTTGACACTGATGCTTCATACTTATCCTGTAAAGACTTTATATAGTTTAAGTACGACTCATCTTTAGCATTACGGACAAGCGCAATTACCGTAGCACCTTCTTTTGAAAAAGCCTCTAATAAGGCTTTTCCAATACCTCGATTAGCTCCTGTAAGTAATACTGTCTTTTCTGAAAACTGTCCCATAAACTACCTTAAACTGGCTTACCGTAACTTGTGTCCATTGGCTTTACAATCATTTCTTTAAAGAATAAGTCTCTATCTAAATATGGAGACTGATCCTCAATTGGTCTAAAGCCAAACTTACGCTTTCCGTACATAACAAGACCATTATGTAAGTCAAACTGTTCAGGATCACAAATAACTTCTAAGATACAAGGCTCATTATTTGAGAACATCTCGCTTACTTTGTCTTTAATTTCGCTGTAAGTTGAGATCTTTAAATACTTTATACCAAAAGCTACAGCTAACTTTTCAAATGAAGGTAAGGTAAGACCATTTGACTCATCGGTACCTATGGATTTTCCTCTAAAGTGAGCCTTTTGTCCGTGACGTACTCCTGAATAGCCATCATTGTTGATGATGACAATCTTGATATTAAAGTGATTTCTAACCACAGTTTGGAGTTCCTGCAGATTCATCATCACAGAACCATCGCCGTTGTAGGAAACTACAGGACCATCACTAAAAGTTGCTACACCACAAGAACCTGGTAGTGCATAGCCCATCTCACCTTGAGATAAAGCTAAAACGAATCTGTCACCTTCTTTTAATTTGGTAGCTGCAGGAGATGCTGCACCTGTAAGACCAGCATCAGAAATGTAGGTAACATTTTTAGGAGCCATTTCTGATAATAGAGTCATGAAGATCTTCATATCAAGAGGTTTGTCCTCATGTTGCTCCATTGGATATGCGAAGATCTCTTTCCAATGACGACACTTTTCATACCAGAAATCGTCAGTTATTTTTAGCTCTGTCTCTAACAGAGAGTCTATAAAATCTTTAGCATCAGCATGGATAAATCTGTCAATATGAATGCCGTTTTTTAAATGCTCGATTCTGTCAACATCAACTACAACTTTTACAGCTTCACGAGCAAAGTCCTGACGAGCAGAACCTGTAACCTCAATTGATAATCTTGAGCCAATTGCTAACACAAAATCTGAGTTTTGAACAATGAAGTTAGCATAACGGTTGGCACCTGCCACACCTCCGATTAAACCGAAATTACATTCATCGTCAAAAGGCAGGATGTCAGAGGCCAATCTTGAAAAGACCACAGGACACTTTATCTTGTGAGCTAATTCTTTTAATTGTGCTTTAGCGCCGGCACTTCTTACACCATTACCAATTAACAGAACTGGTCTTTTAGATTTAGAGAAATTCTCTTTAATAAATAAAAGATCACTTTCACTAATTTCAGATTTTGGTTCTGTTGCAATATATCTTTGAAGATGCTCTTCATTGATAATTGTATTTTGGACATTCAATGGCAGATCGATCCAAACAGGGCCTTTTCTGCCAGTAGTTGCTAAATGAATGGCTTTATCAAGGTGCCAAGCAATTTCTTCAGGTCTGTCTACTGTTACTGCATATTTAGTAATAGGCTTCATGATAGTTTCAATGTCAGCTTCCTGAATACCTACCTGACGCAAAGGCAGTCCTGATGCTTTTACAGTATCACTATAGTTTTGCTGACCTGAGATGATGATTAAAGGAATACTATCCTGATAAGCATGTAAGATACCTGTCATGGTATTGGTACCTGCACAACCTGTAGTTACAAGGCCAGCACCTAACTTTTCATTCATGGTTGCATAAGAAAGAGCAGCCATTGCCACAGCCTGCTCGTGATGCATGCTAATACCTTTGATGTTTTCGCTTCTTCTTAAAGCGTCAGTAAGGTATACACATTGACCGCCAGGCACATAGAATAAATGTTCAATGCCATACTCTGCTAATCTTGACATTACATAGTCTGCTAATCGGATCATATTCAACCTTTCTTAATTTGACAGTCTTTTTTTTAGGAATCGTCCTTTTATTATATTCAAAAAAAATATATAAAAATAAAACAGATAGCTCTATTTTAGATCTTCGGCAATAATTTTATGCTGAGAAGATTTCTAAGAAAGATCTGCCTATTTGTCGTTGACAGATCTTTTTACAAACTTATGAATCAATCATCTTAGACTCAAAATCGTTAATGTTCTTTGCTATTTCAAATTCGATTTTGATTAACTACCGATTGAACTTTGTTTTTCTGGTAGTTTTGTCTTTATATCGTAAAACAAAGTTATTAGTTCAAATATATCAGTAATACTCTGCCTCATTTTTTCAATACGATCTGAAAAGATCTCATTTCTTTTTTCATCATGAGCACATGATGAAATCTCGTTGTAATTTTCAAAAAAACTCATTGAATTCTTACAATACTCGATATTTATAGCGCCAATTAATTCATCTATATTACAGTTATAAAAATATCTACTAGTTTGATTTTCAAGCACGTACTCCGTAAGCAACGTATTGAATTTTCTCTTATTGAATATGAATTTTCTTTTTTTCACTTCTCTTATTAGTTCATCGAGGTTGAGCATTTTTTTCATTAATCTGTTCCACCTTTTTTGATTGTTCTCATCAAAACTTAGTAACCAATTACAATAAGTGTTATGACATGAAATTCCTAATTTTCGCTGTTCTTCACTTACCACAAATGCTTTTAAGTAAAAATCAAATCTCACGTGAAGCAAACTTTGCTCTAACTTGATATCAAAGTCAGGAGACTTATCAGGATCCATTAAAACTTCTACTCTGTTGTTCCATTCTAGGTTGTTTAATGCTAATTCAAAGTTAGATGAAATATTTAGAAAAAGTCGTCTTTGTGTACTTTCTAGATGTATTTGATTGTCTAATAAAGGATCTTTTTTGATCAATTTACAATTTTCGAATATTTGATTTTTTAAATTTTTAGTCATTTTATTTCTCCAATTTAAATATTGACACGGAATTGTGCCTACATATGTATTTATAAAATTTCACATTTTCATCCAAATACATATATATATTTATATGACTAAAATTTAAGTTGAAAATTTCCTCATTTTTTATATTCTTAAAATTCAATAAGTTATCAATATTTGAAAACGTTACATATTGTTCATTACTCAGTAAGACATTCATTACTAAAAATAGAAGATGAAATTGCAGTAGGAATAGCCGTAATTCTTTTACGCCAAATCACAACTTATTGCTTATTTTCCGTATAATAGAGCCTTGTAAGAGGAGAAAGGCATGCTAAAAAGATTCTCTGTTAAGAACTTTAAAGCTTTTGAAGATAAAGTCACTTTAGACTTGTCTTCTATTGGCAATTATGAGTTCAACAAAGAATGTATTAGTAATGGTATTTGCAAAACAGCTTTACTGTACGGTAAAAACGCTAGTGGCAAATCATCCTTATGCTTTGCCTTATTTGATATTGTAGAAGTTCTTACAGACAAGTATGTTTGCCATGATGTCTATAAGCCTTACAAGCACATTCTTCATCAAGATGAGGCAACTAAATTTGAATATGAATTCAAGTTTGATAACAATGAGGTTATCTACAAATATTCAAAGTCAGATCAAAGCACTCTTATAAGTGAAGAGCTTATAATCAATCAAAAGCAGATCTTCAGTTACAAAAAAGATCTTGTAGCTCAAGATATAGCAGTAAATCTTGAAGGGGCAGAAACTCTAAAAGTCTCCTCAGATAAACTAAATATCTCTCTTTGCAGATTCATCAAGAATAATGCCCTTTTAAAAAACAATCTTGAAAACTCAATTTTTCAAAAGTTCTTTGAATTTGTTGAGAACATGCTGATGATTTGCTCTTTTGATCAAAGCTGTTTCATTGGTTATAAAAAACCACCAAAAGACAATCTTGTAAAAAAGATTATTGAAAACAACAATTTTGAAAAGTTGCAACAGTTCTTTTTAGAGGCTGGATTTACAGACAAATTAACCTATAAAAAGAATAGTCTAGGCGAATATAACCTCTTTATACAGTATGATGATAAGTGCTTAGACTTTAACGATGCTGCATCAAATGGCATGAAGGCATTATTGCTTGTTTACTACTATCTTGAAAACAAACTTAATCAGGATAAAAGACCTTCATTTGTTTGCATTGATAACATTGATGCTATCTTCAGTTTTGAGCTATCTTATTTCATCGTTAATAAATTCAAAAGCTACAATTCTCAGGTAATACTCACAACTTACAATACCAGTAACTTCTCAAATGATTTACTTCGTCCTGACTGTTATTTTCTCTGCTCTAAAACCAAGATTGTTAATGCCAATAACGCAACTGATAAAGAGCTTCGCAGAGGACATAATTTAGAAAAGTTATATCGAGGAGGAGCATTTTCATTTGACAATTAAGAATGAAAATAAATGCTTTAACTTGTGCTTTAAGAGATGTCTCTTACACTTACAGATTCAAAAGATATAGATTGAGATTAAGTAACCGACTATGTTCAGATCACTATTTACATTTTTAATATCACTACTTTTAAGCTGTTTTTTAACCTCAAATGCAGCGTCAGCTGATGATTCATTTGATGCACTCTTTAACATGCCTGAGGTTAAAACTAAGACTCATAATGAAGCTACAGTACCTTTTACAAGTACCTGTGCTTATGAGGATAGCTATAAAATTAAATGTAAGCTCACTTTAAATGAAGGCGCTTATATCTATAAAGATTCTGTACAGGTAGTATCATCTGACGCTAAGGCAATCTTATCATCACTTCCTGATGGTATTGATCACACCGATCTTAATGGCAACAGCAAAATCATCGATAAGTCTTTTGAAGTTAAAATTACCCTTTTAAAGGCATCAAAAGAGAATGTAATTTCTCTTTTATACAGAGGTTGCGACAGCGCAGGTATCTGCTACCCAGAACAGAAAACCAACTTTGTAATTGCAAAAGATATTGATGCTAACGAAAATGATCTTTTAAATGCAGGAAACAGAAACAAATCAGAGTCTACTGATAATATTTTAGGCTCTAATCTATCTGGCAACGTATCAGAACAAGCTTACGCTCCTGAAAATAAAACTGACCGCATTCTGTCATCAGCTGGTGCTATGGCATTGAGTGCAACTGATAACAATAATGCACAGAATCAGCACTCTTTATTTAATAAGTCAGATAGCTTTTTTTTAATTTTATTTTTATGCCTAATCTTTGGTGCAGCACTTGATTTAACTCCTTGTGTACTGCCAATGCTTTCTATTTACTCTGCAACCATCCTAGGCGGAAGATTTGAAAATACAGCTCACGCATTTAAGCAGAACCTAAGTTATTTATTAGGCTTAGCTCTTACCTACTGTGTTTTAGGTCTTATCTTTGCTCAGGTAGGTGTTGCAGCTCATGGTGTTCTGCAGCATCCATTAAGTCTAATCGTCATGGCATCATTACTCTTAATCTTTGCCTTTGACTGTATGGGAGCTATTCATTTAAAAGTCCCATCATGCTTAAATGCAAAACTTGAAAAGACAATTAGCAGACAAAAAAGCGGAACTTTGAAAAAGGCTTTTGTGTTTGGTGCACTAAGTGCACTGATTGCTACACCGTGTACCAGTGCTCCTTTAGCAGGAGCTCTTATTTATGTAATCAGCACTAGCTCTATTGTAAAAGGCATGCTGATGTTCTTATTTATAGGTATTGGTATGGGCGTACCACTACTTATCATTGGCACCTTTGGCTCACGCTTTTTAAATTTCTTTAGAGGTAAAGGTAATGTAGTTAAGAACCTTTTAGCTATACCTTTAATTCTTGGATCTTACTTTATCGTAAAACACCTTTTCGGTTCTTTAGATGAGTATATTGAACCTTTAGTTTATGCTCTGTGCACTGCCTATGCTGTGGGCATCTTACTGCACTCACGCAAGCTCTCTATTATTCTTACCTCATCTCTTGCAACTTTCTTTGTAATCTTCAGCTGCATCTTCTTTATTGCAGGTACTACTCAAAAGTTACCTTTTACCTATGAGCAATCTTATGAGAGTTTATCCTCATATAAAGGGCAAAAGATCTTAATTACAGTATCAGCTGACTGGTGCTCAAATTGTCATGAACTGGATAAAAAAATCTATTCAACTAGTGAGTTTAAAGAGGCTACAAAAGATTTAAAACTGATACGTTTTGATTTTACAAAACCAGATACAAATGACAATTTAAAGCTAGCTAAAAAGTTATCCATTGTAGGTGTTCCTTTTGTAGCTTTAATAGATGAGAATGGAAAAATTAAAGGCTCATTTACTGGTGATGTTTCTTTATCAGAGCTAAAGGCTCTGATAAATGAGTAAAAGAAAAGCTAAACTCTGCTTTCAAATCCAAAGTTACATTTTAAAGAAAGCTCAGTAGCGTAGCTTAAGTTCTTAGCAGATCTTATTCAAAAACAAAATCAACGTATGACTTTGAATGGTAAGGTTCAGTATAGTAGACCTGCATCCTTACCATACAGGTAAGGACTTTAGATAATATATTGTCACTAGCTATACTACTTCTTGATACTCAGTAAAGGCTCTTACCTTTGGATCTGCATTAAAGACAGCTGCAATTCTTAACAGCTCCTTTTTTCTAGGCTCTGTATTACCGTAGTCTCGTGACTTAATCTGTTCTACAGCCTCATTAAGCTTTAACTTAGCTTCAGTATCGTTTTGAGCATACTTCAACTCAAAAACAATGCGTCTGTTTTTAGTTTCGATAATTAAATCTGCTCGTCCTTTTGAAGAGTGGCTTTCAGTTGATGATTCAATACCAGCTCCTATTAAGAATAGGTGTAAGTAGTTCTGAACCACAGATTCACTGTTAATAGGGAAGTGATCATAAGGTACAGAATTTATAACTGAGTTAAATCTATCTATGATATTTTTCATCTCACCTGTATCTAATAGCTCTCTAACACCCTTTGCTAAAGAGTAAATACCTTCTTTATAAAAGTTAATTGCAAGCAATCTATTTAAAGCTTTATAGATTTCACCATTTGGAATGCCTAAATCTACTGTAAGATCACCACTAGCCAGTGCTGAACGTAAGGTTAAGTAACCAGTCTGACACATCAGTACATTCTGATTGATGGTAGTTAGTGCAGTAGGATTCATAAAATCATTAACGGGAATTGATACAGTATTTTCTTTATTTAAGTATTCAAAAACATTCAGCTCATGAGTTTTTAAATAGTTTACTAAGATAGATGGCAAACCACCGTTG
>DKDL01000094.1 GCA_002449335.1 Succinatimonas sp. UBA6849
TTTACTAAGAATATTCAAAAGAGATTTAAAGATGTCTTTGTAAATCTAGAGTTGCCAGGTAAGTTTGTAAATGCTTTAGTAAAAGGACAGCAACAAGATATTGCTAATATCCTCTTTGACATGTTACAAAAATATGTCTCAATCAGAGATACTGCTACTAAAGCTCCTTTAGAGAACTACTATCATGGTTTTATCAATGGCATCTTTACAAGTTGTGAAAAACTTGTCTCTGAATACCATTCTAACTATGAAGCAGGTAATGGTTATCCTGATATTACCTTTAAAGCTGAGCGTAATACCAAAGCTGTAATTATTGAGATTAAAGCTACCTCAAAAGCTGAAGAAATGGATGAATTAGCTACAAAAGCTCTAAGTCAGATTGAAGAGAAGAACTATGCTGAGCCTTTTACTAAGATTGCAAAGATCACTGATATCTATGCTTATGGTATAGCTTTCTGCAAGAAAGATTGCTCTTTAGCAGTAAAAAATCTTAAGGCAAAAAAGTAGAAGTTTTTCTATGAAGAGTGGCAGCCCCAGTAGGAATCGAACCTGCAACTAGCCCTTAGGAGGGGCTTGTTATATCCATTTAACTATGGGGCCAAAACCAACGGTATTATATCAGCATATTTACTTGATACAATACCGTTTTTGTTATTGTAAGGTTACTACATCGTTGACGTTTACATTTAAAGTATTGTTCTGTAAATCAACAGGATGTAACTTTGCAGCATGAGGGTAAACAGATACTACTTTATAGACACTGTTGCTCTTCTCATAAGCACTGTAATTATCGCCATTAGGACCTGACATTGAAGCAGCCTGAACTAAGGTAAACTTCATATTAGGGCTGATGCCGTTCTCTCTACCTACATTGATAACTACATCATCCCCATCAAGATCGATGATCTTTGCATTAGCAGGTTTACACTGAAGTTCTGATACAAGATCTTTTGAAACCTGAGCTGCAAGACCATAAACTCTCTGACCATAAGCTGAGCTCTTAAATCTGTCTGATCTTAAATCAATGTATTCACTTTGTTTAAAAGGCCAGTCAGCTTCTGCAGTGTAATTTCTGTGAAAAATGATCTGCTCATTGATTGCATCATAGACATCAATATCAAAATTGATGGTTCTTGTAGGAATGTACATTAACTTGGTAAAGACATTGTCGCCTACCTCAGAGGTACTTACAGAATTTATCGTACCAAAGATAATGTACTGACTGCCATAACGACTAGCCAGACTTGAAAGGTTAGATACCTGGAAGTCATTAGACATATTAGGTGAATTAGAGGTATTCAAATTAGCCTTTACTAAAGGTCTGGTTACAAATGAAGAGGTATTGTAAAGGTTCTCCATAATCAGCTTATCAAGCTCTTTACTGATGCCTTCAATACCGATACTTCCTTGGTAAGCCTGAGAGTCAGCAAATCTAAATGACACAGGTAATACTGCTTTATGCACAGCAGCACCAGAGCATCTTGCTTTGGCAAATCTTTCATCAATAAAAGCTTTGATGGTGACTGTTACCTTACTAAAGGTAGTCTGTTCTGACATCACCACTAACTTTTTGATAGGCGATCTGCTCATAATATTGACGTTATCACTTTGTAGAACACCGTTTTTATAGTTTTGCTCGATTCTAACGTCAGCTCCTGCCTGTAACATGACATTACGAATAGCATCATTTACAGCATCGTTTCTGTCTGCACCTGTACCATTAGCGGTATACCAGGTAGCAAAGGCATTAGAGCTTATTACTGAAAATACTAAAAAGCATACAATTTGAATTAATAATCTTATTTTCATAAATCACCTTTGTGATTGAATTTTGTCACATGGCATTGAATTTGCATTATTCACACCAAGATTGACAAAAACGTTAAAAATTTAGCGTTTTATAATTCACGGCTTATTGATTATACAAATAAAAGAAGGTCAGGATGGAGAGAAAATTACTTAAAATGCTAAGCCTTACAGTTTGCCTAGTAATTGCAGGCTGTTCGGCAAATCCTGCCCAAGGTGGCAAGACACAACAAGCTAGTGTTGTACCTACAAAAAGCAGTGTCTATGACCAAAAAGGCATGGAGATCAGCAAGATTGTTTCAAACATGTCTGATATTTTGTATCAGACAATGATGAACGATCTGTCAAAAGATGAGTCATCAAAGACAACTGTAACTGACAGTGATGGTAAGACTGTAACTTATTCATCATTACCAAAGGTTGCCGTAACCTCATTTGTAGATACTGATACTTATGAAAACGCCGGCTATTTAGGTCGTGCTATGGCTGAGATGTTCGTCCATGAGTTAGACAGACGTGGAATCAGCGTTTTTGAGTATAAGCTTACAGGTGCTATTTCAATTACTAAAGACGGTGAGTTTGTCTTCTCAAGAGATTGGAAGAAAGTTGCCCGTCAGGCAATGGTAAGACATATCTTTGCTGGTACCTTAACTCGTAATGATTCAGGTATCGTAGTAGTAGGTCGTGTCATAAATATGTCAACTCAGACTGTAGTAGGTTCAGCTACCGGTTTCATTCCATATGAGAGATTACCTTACTGCTATAGAACAGGTAAGAAAGATTGTTCTATAAACGGTGTTACCTCATATTTATATGAGCCAGGTACCATCACTGGTAATGGCAATGTAACTGATACTGTAGTTAAAAGAACTGTAACTAAAACCTCTGTAAGAGCTTCAGCTTCAACAACAGATACTCCTGTTTATGCCATGACAGACAAAGAGCGTCGTAAGAGACAGGAACAACAGTTTAAAGACAACTACTACAGAACAGACTCAGATGAGTTTAATTCAAAGTATTACGTCAAAGGTGCTAAGGTTCCTGCTACCTCATCAGGTAACTATGAGCACTATATGTATAACAAGGAGCATTCCTTCTTAGGTTTTGGAAATTCTGGAAAGTCTACAGTAATTTATCCTGCTGATACTTACATGTATCAGGAAAAGTTGGTACGAGATGTGCATGACCAGAGTCAGTACTCACGTACTAATGATTAGGAGGATCTATGAGACTTAGAAGATTGATTACAACTTTTGCAGTGGCAATGCTGCTGCCAATGGCTTTGTGCTCATGTTCCTCTGTATCTTTCATGAAGAATTTAACCATGACAGATGATGGCGTACACAAGCCATCTGAGTATCCAGTCTTAAGAGCAACCGGTTATGCGTCAATTTCTCGTCAACCTGGTGCTACTGCTGCTATCAAGCAAATTAAAGCTATGAGAGCATCAAAGATTGAAGCTTACAGAGAATTATCTGAACAGGTTAACGGAATTTATATCAGAGCCACCGATACTCTAAATTCAAGCAATGTTGAAACCTCCAACTCTGTAAAGTCAGAAGTTGACGGTTTTGTACATGGTGCACGAGTTATAAGACAGTATGCAGTAGGGGATACCTACGCCACCGAGCTCGAGCTTGATACCAGGGTAATTTACGATCTTTATCAGATGCGTGGTGCGATGTAGGAGAGAATTATGAATACCTCAAGATTTGTTTTTAATAAAACTACTCCACAAAACACAGTACGTCCTCTAAAAGACTATTTAGATGGTCAAAGAGAGATTTTAGAAAAGCTTGAAAAAGTAATTCAGGCTGAGTATGAGTCTTTAAGAGATAGACATCTTGAGAATTTGAAGCCTTTATCAGAGATGAAATCAGATCTGATGCTAAAGTTGCAGTCAAATGATCAGAGAATAAAACTTCATCCTGAGGTAGCAAAACTACATACAGAGTTTTTACCAGAGGTTGCTATCATTAAGAACATGATGAAAAAATGTCAGTTCAGAAATGAGATAAACGGCAAGCTCATCACAATGTGTATGAAGTCAGCAAATAAATTACAGGCAGTACTGTTAGGTGTACGTGATGTTGTAACTCGTAACATGACCTATACAGCTAAAGGCTATGCTACAGCTCGCGGTCCTTCACGTTTATCTGTAGATGCCTAATTCTGTCCTCAATAGCACTTTTAGTTTTCTTTAAACTTCCCAAAAAACTCAAAAGTGCTATTTTTATTTTTCTTTAAAATCAATAAATTCACTTCAAATTTTTCTAGAAATTTCACTTTTTGTCAGTAAATTTTCAAGTCACCAAAATTGTCTTTGTACAATTTGTGATCGCAATTTGAGTAAATTAGTTTTTCAAATTCTGCGTACTCAATTGAAATTGCCTTCACAAGCTTAAGTTTATGAACTTAGTGCTTATAGAGAAAACAAAGACCGCAAAAGTGAATTATGGATATCAATAAAGTTTATTTAACTGGAACCGTAAGCTCTGTGTCCTATAGAGCTCAAAGAAACTCCTTCAAATTGAAATTCAGTCTGAAAACTGAATGGGAAAATTCAGTATCACAAGATGAGGGTAATTTAAAAAACGATGCTAAGAGCTCTCCTAATTCATCTTTATATGCTGATTACCATGAAGTGTATTTGTTCAAGCAAAAAGATGATGCTGAACAAAAAAGACTGGCCCAAATTGTCAGATGCGGAAACCGAGTTTGCGTATCAGGACAGTTACGCAATTTCAGAATTACTGATTCTCTAGGAAAGGTAGCTGTAACCAGCAAAGTTCTAGCAAGAGAAATCAAATTAGGTTCATAAAGATAATTTAAATCACAACTAGGAAAAATAAATGATGTTTAATGTTAATTTAAAAAAGGTGTTTAACTCCGACAAGATCGCTATTGAAGAGTGTGAGTTAGAACCTAGCAATCTTATTGATCATATCCCGAATTTAGATAAGAACTATGTCTTTGAGCTTAATGTTCTCAATGAAGTTCTGCTCTATCTAATCTATCCATTTAAAGACTGCCTTTATATTAGTGGACCGTCTGGTTGTGGTAAGACTACTTTGATCCTACAAATTGCAGCCAGACTTAACTGGGGAGTAGAGCAGATCACTTTATCTAATAAGTGTGAGTCATTGGATCTTATAGGACACACCACCTTAAAAAGAGGTGAACTAGTTTATGAATATGGTCCTTTAACCAGAGCAATGCTCTACGGTGAGATCCTTATCCTAAACGAGATCGATCTGATGTCGCCTGGTGACTTATCAGTCTTAAATGATGTCTTAGAAGGTAAGCCTCTTACAATTCTTGCAAATAACGGAGAGATCATTAAACCTCATCCTCAATTTAGAGTTATTGCAACAGCTAATACCAAAGGCTTTGGCGATATGACAGGCTTTTACAATGGCGCCAGATTGTTAAATCAGGCTTTCTTAGATAGATGGCGTTTTATCGAAATGAGCTACCCTAAGCCTATCGTAGAGCTTGAAATGCTAAAGAGTAATTTTCCTGATCTTGGGATTGAGATGAGCAAAAAGTTATTACACTTTGCACATGATTTAAGAAACGTTGTTGAACAGGGCTTGGAGAATGGTGTAAGGCAGATCTCTGCTCCTTTTTCGACAAGAACCCTGTTGAAAATTGCAGCTTTATTGTCTGTTGAGACTCCTTATACAGTCCACAAGATCATCAAGATGTGTTTTGCGCTACGACTTCCTGATGTAGAGCATGAATATGTAATGCGTCTTTGCAACGACATCTTTGGCCATGAAAAGCAAACCTTAAAAGTTACGCAGAAAAGCGATTTAGGCAGTGATCTTGAGGAAAGTGAGAAAAATGAAGAAAACTTACCAGATGCTGAAAGTGACTCTAAAGAAGTCAAGGTAGAGAAGAAATCGAGACGACGCAGTAAAAACTCAACAGATAAAGATGATGTAGATAGATAAACGTGATGTGGATTAAGTAGTACAAGAATGAAAAGCTCTGCAGTTACTGTAGAGCATTTATTTGAGCTAAGGCTATTGTCTTAGAGTCATAGGTATAAGTATGTTTTGCGGATTAACTAAATGAAAAAGTCGTTAGACCCCGGCATTTTTCTGATAAAAAAGGAAAACTTGCGTTTAAAGGAAGAAAACTCTAAACTCAAAGCAAGAGTGGAAAATATCGAAAATAAGCTAAGAGAGGCAAAACTGTTGGACCTTTTGTTCCCAGTTGTCGTTGCTTCAATGTTTACTGTTTGGGGATATGATTTTTTATTTTTCTTTGATGATATTTTAGTTTCTAAAGAAGAAGGTGCGCTTTTTAGTGAACAATTGACCTTTACAACGATGTTTCTGAACATTAGAGGTCTGGAGTTTTCAATTATGATTTCAACTGCTATTTTACTTTCATTCATCTCTTTCTATATATATAGAACAAGGAGAAATTAGAAATGATTTTATTTTGTTCAATTCTTTTTATTATTGCCACGATATCCGTTTTTGGAACTATCTTATTTATGGTTTATGATCTTAATAAGAATAACAAATCTTAAGATGGTAACAATTTAAGGTTACAAGGGAGATGAGTTTATTTTGTACAGTAGAAGATCTTGTGCATAAAAGAATAAGGTGTCTTGTTCAAAATAATTAAGTTAATTGGTTATGCCCCATGCACTAGTACAAAACATCAGTTGTTATCAATTCTGTTTTGAAGTGGACTGTGTATGTGATCTTCTAGAAATTCTCTCTTATTGTATGTTTAGAAATAGGATTAGCTATAAATGATATTTGTTACTGTTCTATTTATTTTTGAGTTTATTTTCTGTTTGGGAATAATCTCTTTGATGGTTTATGATTTTTATAAGAAGAACAAATCATAAGAATGTAGAAAGAATGATCTTATTTTGTACAATTCTTTTTATTATTAGCACGATATCCGTTTTTGGAGTCATCGCCTTGATGCTTTATGAGCTTTCTAGAGATAACAAATCATAAGAAGCTAACAACCTTAAGAAGACAAAATAAGTGATTATATTTTGTACAATTCTTTTTATTATTGCCACGATATCCGTTTTTGGAACCATCTTATTTATGGTTTACGATCTTAATAAGGATAACAAATCTTAAGATGGTAACAACTTAAGGTGACAAGGTAGATGAGCTAATTTTGTGTGAGCTCATTCGTCCTAGGTATGATAGCTTGCATGGGCGTTATTGCACTGATGTTTTTATGAATTCTACAACTTTTGTAAATCTTAGAAGGTGGCTTATTGGATCTTAAGGAGAAATTAGAAGGTACAATTTACAAAATCTTAATTACCGAATTTACTTTTTCTATTCTTTTAATCGTGAGAATACTCTCCTTTAGCAATTTATCTTTCAACTCTCTAAAAACGCTATCTTATTTTGTAAGCCAAATTGGTCTTAAAAAGTCCGATCTTATACAATCGGACTGTATTAGAGCAAAATGCTAGACTAGCTTTCTGTTGATTCAACAAGGTTGAGCCAAAGTTAGTTTTTATCTTTAGGGATAAGATCTCTACTTTCCACGGTTA
>DKDL01000048.1 GCA_002449335.1 Succinatimonas sp. UBA6849
GGGTCTTGGGAAAGTTACGTTTAAAAAACTGACTAAGATTAAATCAGATTTGAAGCTCTTAAAACTTCCTTGATGCACTCTGAGCTCTTATGTAAAAGCTCTAACTCATCATCTGGCAATGGCAGAGCAAGTCTCTTCTCTACACCATCTTTACCAACTACTGATGGTAAGGATAAAGCTACATCTGTAAGTCCATACTCGCCAGTTAAAGGAACGGATACAGGAACAACAGCCTTTTCATCAAAGAACACAGACTGAGCTAAACGAATAGCACCTGAGGCAATACCGGTATTAGTCCAGCCTTTAGCATCCATAACTTCATAAGCTGTCTTTACTACCTGCTTGTGGATTAACTCGCGGTCTAACTTAACCTCAGGGAAATAGTTATGCAGATCATTTAATCTGATACCACCGATTGATACAGTGCTCCATGCTGGGAAGGCTGAGTTACCATGCTCACCTAGCATGTAGCCCTGGATATCCTGTGGGTTTACACCAAAATGACGAGACAGGATGTACTTAAATCTTAAAGTCTCTAGGGTAGTACCGGTACCGAATAATCTGCCATGTTTCCAACCAAACTTAGTTGCTGCAAGATAAGTAGTAACATCTAAAGGATTGGTGATCATAATAAAGATTGCATCAGTGTTGTACTTAACAACCTCAGTCATGATCTCAGTGATGTTCTTGACATTCTCTTTAGCTAGCTTTAAGCGCTCATATTGACCTGGCAGGATGCTAGGACCAGCATCACAGATAATTACGTCTGCATCTTTTACAGTGTCAAAGCCACCAGAGTAAACCTTTATATTACGATTGATTGGTGAGGAGATAGAGTGACAAATATCCAGAGCTTCACCGTAAGCTACGTTCTCTTTAATATCGATACAAGCAATTTCAGCTGCAATATTTGATGCTACAGCCTTTGTTAGTACTTCTGAACCTACATGGCCTAAACCGATAATGGCCAGCTTATGAATTTTCATAATGGATCCTTATTGTTGGGTAAACATTGGGAATTATTTTTGTAATTGTGTATGAGTAAAAGATACTACAAGCAAAAGGGAGGTCAAATGAAATTTAAAGATGTATTAAAAGAGAGCATAAAAACAAAAATCCCAGAGCTCATTGAGTTCTGGGATCTAAGATATTAAACGCTTAAATTAAGCGTTTAAAGCAGCCTTTGCCTGCTCAGCAATAGCCTGGAATGCTACCTTATCATTGATTGCAAGATCTGAAAGAACCTTACGATCGATAACAATGTTAGCCTTCTTTAAGCCATTGATTAACTGGCTGTAGCTTAAGTCGTGCTGACGTGCTGCTGCATTGATACGAACAATCCATAAAGCACGGAACTGACGCTTCTTCTGACGACGATCACGGTATGCGTACTGACCAGCCTTTGTTACAGCCTGAACTGCAGTACGGAAAGTACGTGAACGAGCACCATAGTAGCCCTTAGCTGCCTTTAAAACCTTCTTGTGACGAGCATGTGCGGTAACACCACGTTTAACTCTTGCCATTTGTCATATCCTCCACAAACTATGCGTAAGGTAACATACGTGCTACTGCGCGTAAGTTGCACTGCTTAACAGAAACCATGCTACGCAGCTGACGCTTGCGCTTGCTTGTCTTCTTTGTCAGGATGTGACGTAGGTTCTGGTGACGGCACTTAAATTTGCCACTACCAGTTTTCTTGAAACGCTTTGCTGCGCCTCTATCGGTCTTCATTTTGACCTTGACTTTACCAGCCATTTTATATACTCCGCATTATTAGCAGTTAAACACAGTACAGGAGCTTTAGTTACCTAAAGACTTTTAAACCCTGCAACTATTTCTTTTTAGGAGCTAACACCATAGTAGCCTGTCTACCTTCAACACGTGAAGCAGACTCTACTGATGCTATTCCCTTCTCAACGCATAGATCATTCTCTACACGCTTTAGGACATCTAAACCTAAGGACTGATGTGCCATTTCGCGACCGCGATAGCGCAGAGTTACCTTAGCTTTGTTGCCCTCTTCTAAGAAACGGATTAGGTTGCGTAGTTTAACCTGATAATCCGCTTCATCTGTACCAGGACGGAATTTGATTTCCTTAACCTGAACAACTTTTTGCTTCTTGCTCTTCTGATCTTTACTCTTCTGATAAAGATACTTGCCATACTCGATGAGTTTGCATACAGGAGGCTCAGCATTTGGACTGATCTCTACAAGATCAACACCCTGTTCTTTAGCCATACGTAATGCATCGACTGTTGGCATAACACCAACTAGTTCATTGTCAGCATCTAACACACGTACTTCACGACATCTGATGTCATTGTTAATCCGGTTCTTTTGTAAAGCTTTACCGGTCTTTCTGTTGTTGTTTATAGCAAGTACTCCTAACAAAGTTTAACCTAGAAGATTAAGAAACGTTAATCTTTCTTGTTTGCCTCAGCTTCCTGTCTTGATTTTTCAATCTCAACGTCGGCATCAGGCATAGTTTTGCGCTGTATAATATCTGATTTTACGAGTTTAATCAAGTCTTCTACAGTCATAGTACCTAAATCTGCACCTTTTCTGGTACGTACAGCTACTTTGCCCTGCTCAGCCTCTCTTGCACCGCATACAACCAAATATGGAACATGCATTAAGGTATGCTCACGGATCTTAAAGCCGATCTTGTCATTACGCAGATCAGTCTTAGCACGGATACCCTCAGCATCAAGTTTCTCATAAACCTGTTTTGCATAGTCGCACTGGTCATCAGTGATGTTCATAACAGCAACCTGACATGGTGATAACCATGTTGGGAATGAACCTGCATATTCCTCAGTTAAAATACCAATGAAACGCTCTAATGAACCTAACATAGCACGGTGGATCATTACAGGAACGTGCTCCTGGTTATCCTCACCAATGTATGCTGCACCTAAACGTGCTGGTAATGAGAAGTCTAACTGTACAGTACCGCACTGCCATGCTCTACCTAATGAGTCATGTAATGTGAACTCAATCTTAGGACCGTAGAAAGCGCCTTCACCTGGCTGTAACTCAAACTCTAGATTGTTTGCTCTTAAAGCCTCTTTTAAGTCCTCTTCAGCTCTATCCCAGATTTCGTCTGAACCGATACGCTTCTCGGGACGGGTTGACAGTTTGATATCAACGTTGTGGAAGTTAAATACATCGTAAACGTCATAAACCATCTTAATGCAATCTGATACTACGTCTAAGATCTGGCTGTCAGTACAGAAGATATGAGCATCATCCTGCTCGAAACCTCTTACTCTTAATAGACCATGTAATGAGCCTGATGGTTCGTTACGGTGATCTTTACCAAACTCTGCCATTCTAATAGGTAAGTCACGGTATGAACGAGTACGTGAATTAAAGATCTGAATTGCACCTGGGCAGTTCATAGGCTTAATAGCGTAATCTCTGTTCTCTGACTTGGTGGTAAACATGTTCTCAGCATATTTATCCCAGTGACCTGATCTCTCCCACAAAACTCTATCCATGATCTGTGGGGTGTTAACTTCGATGTAGTGATACTTGTGCAGCATCTCTCTCATGAAGTTTTCAACAATACGGTAAATTGTCCAACCGTCATTGTGCCAGAATACTAAACCTGGAGCTTCCTGCTGGAAGTGGAACAGGTCTAACTTCTTACCTAAAACACGGTGATCACGCTTTGCAGCTTCTTCTCTACGCTTTAAGTAAGTCTTTAATTCGTCTTTTGAAGCGAATGCACAGCCATAAATACGCTGTAACATCTTGTTCTTTGAATCACCACGCCAGTAAGCACCAGCAAAGTGAGTTAATTTGAAGTACTGGCAGAAGCCCATACGTGGAACGTGAGGACCACGGCACATATCAATGTACTCATTGTGGTGGTATAAGCCGATTGACTTATCTGACTTATCAATATTTTCTTCAAGAATTAACTTCTTGTATGGCTCGTTGCGTGACTCAAAAGTGTCATAAGCTTTCTGCCAATCAACTACTTCCTTTACAACCTTGTAGTCAGTCTTTGCTAGCTCATGCATTCTCTTATCAAGAGCTTCAAGATCTTCTGCGGTTAACTTGTGGTCAATATCAACATCATAGTAGAAACCGTTGTCGATAACAGGACCGATAGCCATCTGTGTGTTTGGCCATAACTGCTTGATAGCATGACCTAATAAATGAGCGCATGAATGGCGAATGATCTCAATACCCTCTTTATCCTTAGGGGTAATAATTGAGACTTCTGCATCATGATCGATTAAATCACATGCGTCATGTAACTGACCGTCAATTTTACCTGCAACGCAGTTACGTGCTAAACCTGGGCCGATAGCTAAAGCTAAATCATAAATGGAAATTGGCTTATCAAACTCTTTGATGTCGCCGTTTGGAAGTGTAATTTTTGGCATTTTCTAACCTCGATGCATACCTTGCATCTCAAGGCTCCATAATTAAAAAATTGAAGTTACTGTCCCCTGTATCTATCCTTGCACTACTCGACAAGGCCTTGCACAGAGCAACAACATACAAGCTTTTAAACACATGCCATAAAAGATTGAATTTTAAGCATGCAAATTAGTTACTAAGCTTGTAAACAGAGTGGATTATACTCCCTTTAAGAAAATGTGCGCAATGGATAATTTTTAAGAAAAAACAATAGGAGAAATAACCATTTATATATAGGTATATAGCAATAAAGAGCTGCTTAAACATTAAGTGTTTTATAAACTAAACACTCTGTTTTCACCACTAACTCTTTTACAAAACCAACTTATTTAACAAGCTTATTTTGACAAGCTGAATTAAACCGTTTAGTTAATTTTACAAAACTAAAAATTACAATTTCTTTACAAATCAAGTAGAAGAATTAGTTCTCATACTGATAAATCAAAGCTTCGTCAAAAATTCGTAACGATACCAATTTCAGTTTTGTCATAATGTTGAAAAATTGAATTTTCTTGATATAATGTGCAAGTTTTGTAAGCGCCCTTAGCTCAGCTTGGTTAGAGCATCACCTTGACATGGTGGGGGTCGGTGGTTCGAGTCCACTAGGGCGCACCAGATTTTAAGCAGTCGGTGACTGCTTTTTTTCTGTCTGTGCACGACTATGTCAATACTCACATTTTGAAAATTGTATTATATATAATACACATCCGTAATCGTTTCAAAAAGCGCACAGCAAAAGTTCATTTTATGAACATTGTTCTTTTATTTATGCTGTTTGTGCAAATAATTTTCAAGTCTAAACAAAGATCAAAGATTTTATGATTTACGTAACAAATTTCACTTTTGATCTATTTGTTTACTTTAAAAAACGATGATGTCATTTATACTTAATACAGTAATAATTACTAATAACAAAATTTAATAAATCTTAAAGATTACAAAACATAAAGATATAAAGAATTTAATAAAAGCAAAAATTCTGACGATATACGAACAAACGATAAAGCGTACTTTTATTAAGGCGAACTAGAGCAACAAGCTAAATCCATCGAATACAGATGGAAAGACTTAAGTTGCAGTTTTCAGGACAATGCAATTTATGAAAATTTTAAATTCACTTTTAAAACCAAAGGTATTATTAACTGCAGTTATCTCAGGATTATTGTTCTCATCAACTGCTGCTAATGCGTTTACTGTCGGAGTTGCTTTCCCAACACAGAATGACTCTCGCTGGTATACTGAAGGATTTATGCTTAACAACAAGCTAAAGGCTGCAGGTTTTAACACCGAGTTATTCTTCGCAGGTGACTTAGATAATGGTCTTCAGTTAAAGCAGATCTCAAGAATGATCAACTCTAACGTTGACGTTTTAGTGATCGCTTCAATTGATGGTGGTTCATTAGTTGATACTTTAAAACCTGCTCAGGATAAAAAGATCCCTATCATCAGTTATGACCGTTTGATCATGAATACTGATGCTCCTACTTACTATGCTTCAGTTGATAGTGAAATGATTGGTGAGATGCAGGGTAAGTATATCGTCGACCAGTTACATCCAGGTGCAGGCAGCATTAAGAATATTGAAATTTTTACAGGCTCTCCTGATGACAATAACGCTAAGATTTTCTATGAAGGCGCAATGAGAAAGTTAGGAGGATTCATCGACTTAGGTTATGTAACAGTAAAGTCAGGTCAGGTAAAACAGGCAGATACTGGTATTAAAAACTGGAGCCCAGATTTAGCTAACAAGAGAATGAATGAGATCTTAGATAAAGTAGGCTATGGACCAAATGGCGAAAGATTAGATGCTATTTTGAGTCCTAACGATGGCATTGCGGATGGCATTATCTTTGCCCTTAAGAAGAGAGGTTACACTGCTGAGAATATGCCGAAGATCACCGGCTGTGACTCTACTCCTGTAGCTTTAGAGCACATTCAAAAAGGTGAACAAGGTATGACCATCTATAAGTCAAATGAGTTATGTGACACTGTAGTTCAAATGGTAAAAGATATCAGTCAAGGTAAACCTGTAGATGTAAATGACGACTTTACCTATGACAACGGTTTTAAGATCATGGATTCCGTACTTTGCGATCCTGAACTAATTGACTACAGTAACATCAATACTGTTAAAACTAACTAAATCTAGTTCAAATAAAAGGTAAGTATCCTGTAAAAGTTAAGCTCAATCTTAAAAATTAAGATTGAGCTTCTTTTTGCATAGATTTCTTTTAATTGAAAATCCTTTTTTTACATTATTCAGAACTCTTAGCTAAAACAGATTTTCTCCATTTGAAGCAATAACATTCTTGTACCAGTAAGCTGAATCTTTCAAGGTTCTCTTTTGAGTTCTGTAATCAACATAGATTAGGCCAAATCTATATTTATAACCTTCAGCCCACTCAAAGTTGTCCATGAGTGACCAGTAGTTATAACCAATAACTTCAATACCTTCTTCTATTGCTTTATTTAAAGCTAAAAGATAACGGTGAACATAATCAATTCTCTGAGGATCATGAACTTTACCGTCTAGCATTACAAAATCAGTATTTGCCATGCCGTTTTCGGTGATGAGAATTGGTCTATTGTAGCGTTCATTTAAGAACTTGACTGCGTAGTACATACCCTCAGGGGTAATAGGCCAGTTCATGGCAGTTACAGGACCACCACAGAAGGTGTTGTCAGGATACTTCTGACCATTTTCCTGAATGCCATCGCACTGATAGAAATTAAAACCTAAAAAGTCTAATTTCTCGGTTACAATCTTCCACTCATCTTGAGACATAAACTCCTCAGGAGTAATGTTCATATAAGAAGCTGCTCTTGGAGTAATAGATCCTTTAAATACAGGATCACACCACCAGGCAACTGAGAATGGTCCCCTTCTGTCAGAGAATGTAAGTTCATAAGCTTTCTTGTACTCATAATCTGTCTTGTTATGAGGAGCATATACAGCACCAGTTGGTGCAAAACCTACTTTTGCCTCTGGAGCTAACTCTCTTATAGCTTTTACAGCCTTACCATGAGCTAGTAACACGTTTCTTGTAGCAGGTAATAAGGATGTAGGCTCATCTAGAAATGGAGCATGAACACCACCTACATAAGATATACCGATAAAGCACTGTGGCTCATTAAAAGTAAGGAAATACTTTACATATGGAGATAGTGCCTTTACTACTACTTTTGTGTACTCTAAAAACCACTCTTGAATATCAGGATTGGTCCAACCGCCTTTTAAATATAATGAATATGGAAGATCCCAGTGATATAAAGTAACAATAGGTTCAATGCCGTTATCTTTTAAGAGTTTTACTAACTTTACATAAAACTCAATACCCTTTTCATTAACAGCACCTGTGCCATCAGGGATGATACGAGGCCATGCTACAGAGAATCGGTAACACTTAAGACCTATCTCTTTCATTAACTTAATATCTTCTTCATAATGATGGTAATGATCACAGGCAAACTCTCCTGTTTCATCGTAAACTACATGACCTTTTGACAAGGTATCCCAAATACATGGTTTACGGCCATCCTCTTTTACAGCGCCTTCAATCTGATAAGCAGCAGTTGCAGCTCCCCATAAAAAGTTCTTAGGAAAAGACATAGTTACTCCTTTTGAATTTTGATCCTTTTTATATTTAAACAAAAAGCCCAATCTCGTTAAAGATTGAGCTTTCATTTAATCTATATTTCGATAACCATTGTTATCAATATCTAGAAATTATTTTTCAAAGATTGGCTCTGAGAACTCGATGTCACTTACGTACATTGAACCGTCGAATGCCATCTTGTTACCAACTAAGCAGATAAATACATCTGGGCTCTTGTTTTCAGCATTAGCAATCTTAATCTCAAGTGTCTGCTTGTAGCACTCAACACCGTTTAAGGTTACCTTCTCTAATGACTCAAGATCCTTGTTGTTCTTATCAGTATCTAGTTTTACCCAACCATCACCTAAAGCAGCATAGTGACGAACACCACCCTTGCCATCAGTGAACTTAGTAGGAATGTAAACAGTAAACTTTAACTTGTTGCACTTAGAAAGATCCTGTACATGAGAATTTCTGAACTTGATCTCTTCCCAGTCATTCTTACCTGATAACTTAGCAGATAATTTTAACATTGGAGAACCTAAGTCATTTGAAACCTCAAGACCGTTACCAGTCCAATCAGCCTGCCAGGTACCTTCCTTCTCCCAACCTTGAGCGCCATCTTTGAAGTCATAGCTTGATACAGCGTTCTGACCTACGATCTTCTGTAAGGTTTCAAACTGGAAGTTGGTGCTTACATCGTCACCTACAGTGAACTTAGCCTTAGCCTGGAACTTCTGCTCACCGTAACCTAACTCTGTTACAGGGATAGTTGCCTCATAGGTACCATCACCATCAGTATCTGATAAGGTGTAGTTTGCCTGAGTTAACAGGTTACGTAAGGTAACTTTCTCAACCTTGGTGCCTTCCTTAGAAGTAGGATATGCCTTGATCTCAACCTGCTCTGCTGTTACCTTAGCATCCTTTACAGGTGAAGCGATGAACAGACGATTTGGCTCATCAACAGGAATATCTCTCATCTTTAAGTTGTGCTCGGTTAATACCTGAGCAGTTAAAGAACCGTCGTTTAATACACGGAAACCGTCGTAGTCAGGATATAACTTGTCACCCTTGGTTGGATCTGATGAGGTTAAGATCCAGAACATGGTTCCTGATAAACCTTCATTGTAAGATACATCAGTCCACTTCTTGTAAACATAAGCTCTGTCGATAGGAGCAGTTGCGGTTACACCGTACTCTTCAAGAACAACAGGCTTGTTTGCTCTTCTAGCAGCAGCTGCATGGTCTTTAATCCACTTGGTACCGAACTGTTCAATATTTGGCTTGATCCAGGTTTCTGGATATAAGTGTAAAGTACCGTAGTTGATGTTAGGTAAAGTGATGTTCTTATCCCAATCAATACCGTCGTTACCGTTGTAGCACCAATCATCACTGCCTGATCTTGCGAAGAAGCCTTCAGTACCTAAAGCGATTAACTGGTTAGGAGCTTCTGATCTTACGTAATCAGACATCTCTTTTGCCCAGTTGTATAGGGTTCTACCTGACTTATCAGACTGAGCTCTAGGCTCGTTTGCTAATTCCCAAGTCATGATCGTAGGTTCATCTTTGTTAACTACACCAGTGTACTTGTTCTTGTGGTTAACTAAGTTCTTGATATAAGCCTTGAAGCAAGCCTTGATCTTCTCATTCTTATAGAAGTCATCATGGTGACCTGCTTTGAACCACTCAACGTACTGTGGCATACCACCGAAGTCACCCCAGTTGTTGGTGAAAGCGATAACTAATCTGATACCACGCTTTTTAGCTTCAGCGATGGTGAAGTCTAACTTATCGTATGAGCTTGCAACGCCTGACTTCTCATACTTGTAAGGCTCTGGCTGCATGGTGTGACCATGATTTACGCCATCCATAAAGCCCCAAACACGTAATGTGTTGATGCCCATTGCCTTAGCATCATCTAGAACATCTCTGATCATGCTTAGATCACCGTAGTGCATATAGTAGTTGTTAGTACCAGCAATACGATATTCTTTTCCATTTAACATTAACTTGTTGCCCTGCTGGGTTACGAAATTGCTGTCAACAGCAGCAGGCTCTGGAACAACAACTTTAGAAGCTGTAGCAGATGATGAGCTTGAGCATGCAACTAATAAAGCCATGCTTAATGCAGTTAATGTGGATGTAAACTTCATTGACATATACATGATCCTTTAATGTTTGTATTAGTAAAGAAATTGAAAACGACTGAAATAAACTTTTAATTGAGCTTTTATTTTTACATTCACTATTTTTTGCTTTGACTACAAAAAAATCAGATTACAAAAATAATTTATATAAAAAATTTCAAGTCGCAACTTGAATTTTATTTTATGGAAAATTTAAAAATTTGATACGAAAACGTTACGATTATGCAACAAAGATCAAGAAAATTGTGATATTGGATAATAGACTATTCATGGCTTTTTTATGCCTTTTAGTAATACCTCTAACACTTGATCTAATGCGACTTACAGACGCTTTTATATATGCTAAAAACAGCCTCTAAAAATGACACTCGTCACAATATTGGCAGGTGAATATAGAAATTTAACATCCGTAACGTTAAGATTTAAGTATTGGTTAGTTCTTAGTATGTTAAGAACGATTTTCAAAATACGGAGTATTAAATACTTATGAAAAAATTTGCAAAGTCAGCTTCTGCAGTATTAGTAGCTAGCGCTTTAGCTTTAGCAGCAGGTTCAACCTCTGCAATGGCAGCTGAAGGCTTTAACGCTGATAACGTAAAAGGCTCAATCACTTTCTACACCAACCGTACTGATTTAGTAGAGTCTGGTGTTTATGACCGTTACGAAAAAGAATTCAAGAAATTATATCCAAATGTAACCTCTGTTAAGGTTGTAGGCTTTGCTGATTATCAGGGCGGTGTACGTCCTCGTATGAACACCGGCGATTACGGTGATGTTGTATTGATCTTACCTTCAGTTCCATCAGAGCAGTATGCTAACTTCTACGTACCATTAAATGATATGTATGGTGCTGATGACATCTACTTCCGAGACACATGGAAGAGCGGTGACAATGTATACGGTATCTCAATGGGTAACTCTGTTGAAGGTTTAGTTTACAACAAGAACGTTCTAAAGGAAGCTGGTGTTGAGACTCCTATCAAGACTTTAACTGACTTCTACGCTGCTTGCGAAAAGATCAAGGCATTAAAGAAAGTTCCTTTATATGTAAACTTTGGTGCTCAGTGGCCTTTACAGCAGTTCGATAAATTACCATTAGTTATCGAAGGTAACGATGGCGTTTACGATAAGATGTTAAACCAGGACAAGCCATTCTCAGATCCAGAGAGCGCTTACTACAAGTCATTAAACTTCTTAAAGACCTTAGTAACCAAGAAGTATGTTGAAAATGATTTAATGACCAATTCATGGGAAGATTCAAAGAACGCTATCGCTAAGGGCGAAGCTGCAATGTACTACTTAGGTAACTGGGTAATTCCACAGGTTATCGAGCGTGGTGCAAAGCCAGAGGATATCGGTTTCATGCCAATCCCAGCTGACGATTCAGGTGTTCTAAAGGCTCAGATGAACCACGATTGGGCATACGCTGTATCTAAACTATCAAAGAACCAGGACACAGCTAAGGCTTACATTAAGTTCTTATTAGAGACTTCTGATTTCGATAAGATCGCAGGTTTCATTCCTACAGTTAAGAACCGTGTACCAGGCTTACCACAGTTACACGAGTACTTAGAGTATAACCCAGAGATCATCCAGACTCCTGTTAACTCTTCAAAGTTCATCGAAGTTGCTAACAAGTCAAAGATCGACTTCTACTCAGGTGGTTACATCCAGGATGTTATCACTGCTGACGACTTCAACAAGGCTCTAGAGAAATTAGATGCTCGTTGGAAGAGAGCAAAAGAGCGTGTTAAGTAATTAACAGTTTATCGTGTTCGTATATCGTGTTGCCCCTCTTTGAGGGGCATTTTTTGAACACAAAAGATTTAAGGCCAGATACATCGTATCTGGCTTTTTCGTTTGTATAGCAGGATTATCAAAAGAAACAATAAGAACCGATCTTAAAGAAGATAGAGCAAGATATAAGCTGTCGTTTGTGTATCAAGATATCGTTAATTTGATTGTGATGATCTTCATCTGTGAATGACCAGTTCTTTTAATTTCCATAGATGCCATTGAATTTAGCAGTCAGACAATCTTATTGAAATTGACTGCTGCAAAAACGAGAAATCACCTGAATAACTGTCAGAGCACCAATGAATACTAAAACTGGTTTAGCATCTTTTATGTTCTAAGTTTTTACTCTCTTTTGAATCATTTTCTCAAAGATCTCTTTAATTTCAAGATTTGGAAGTTTTGCGCAAATATTATTGTATCTTCTACTGCTCTCATCTAAGGCTCTAGTTGCATCCCAATCTATGGTTAAATAACCTTTGTGCAGTAACAGTGACCAAAAATCATTTAATGAAATCATAGGTAGGCAGTCATAGTCCATAGACTTATTTAATACAAAGCAAATTGACTTACCATCTACTATGTCCTGAATGACTTGAGCTGCATGATCTGTTAAATAAGCAATGTACTCAGTTAACTCTTGATCTGAAACAAAATCACACCAGTAGGTATCTGTTTTTATTTCAGAACCATGTTGTTTTTGCTCAAAGCTGTCTTTTACAAAGTTAACAACATCTACTGGATTAAAGATCTCTTTATCAAAGAACTTGTAACCTGCGTAATGCTCTTTTACTTTAGAGAAACAATCATCAAGACCATAGTCTTTTAAGAGCTTTAAGGTATCATCTTCAGTAAAGCCAAACATACCTGTGTATGCTGCTACTCTTTCGTTTACACTGTTTGGAGTAAAATTGGTTCCAGAGTAAAGTCTGTTTTTATAAACTCTTAAGCTACCAGTCATCACTACTTTGAAAAGTGTATCTTCATCTTTTAAAATGCCAAAGAAACCACTCATGAGAGTTTCCATTTTATAGTGGTAGTCAGCTCTAAATCCTTTTTCATTCTCATGTAGTTTCTTATTCAGGTTATCATGGTATGCTGCTCTTTTTAGAGGTACATCGTACTCATCAATAAGAAGAATTGGATACTTGCCATACTCTAAGTAAAGCAATTTTGCTATGCTTCTCATAGACCAAATAAGATAGTCTGAATTCTCTAATTTGCTTAAAAAACTTACATCTGTGATAGGTCTTAATTCCTCTTTATGCCTTTCTTCTAATTTAGAACTGTTTAACAGATACTTATATTTAGAAGAACAGTCACAAACTAACTTAGCAAAATTTCTATAGGCTTCTTCATAGTTATTGCCATCAACTTCTTTTAAATTGATGTAGATAACAGGATACTGTCCCATGAACTTATCACAGAACTCTTTGTCCTCTAGTATCTTGGTGTCTTTAAAGAGTTCTAGTTGTTTTGAGTTATCAA
>DKDL01000035.1 GCA_002449335.1 Succinatimonas sp. UBA6849
TACTAGTTTGTAATTTTTGAGATACAGAAAACCTGTCAGCTATGCTGAGTATCTGTCTTCCTTCTGATAATTGGATAAAAATTTTTATCACAGAAGTTATTTTCCAAAAGATAAAACATGCTATTCTGAGTTTTAGAAAATGTGTAGATCACTATATAGCAGATACGCATAATAAATTAGGTATGAACTAAAGAGGAAAAATGAAGGTCGAGGATAAAAAAGAGATTTACGTTGGTATAATCAAGGCTTGTTTCTTGATATTATGTGGTATATGTTCTTATTACTATGTAAATTACGACGACATAATACAATTTACAGATTGGAGAAAAAATATTTTAGAGCCTATAATTGTAGGTAATATTATATGTCTATTGGTGTTTAGTGTAATATTGGTTATTACTTTGAAGGAGAAGAAAAAATGATCATTTGGTTTGTTGCTATATGTTTGTTTCTTCTGACTATGTGGATTGCTTATACCACCTTTAGAGCATAGTTTTCTTTATGTACGCCAAATCAGGCCCACTTTAACGTGGGCTTTTGCTTAATAAGCGTGAGATCTCGTTTTGCTCTTACATGACATTAGTCTTTCCTCACTAAGAGAAGTGATGAAGTCGGATGCTTATAGTTATCTAAAAAATGCATTCTGCTATCAGTGCATAAATAAGAGCAGTCTTTTCTGAATCAATGTGTAGTCTGTTTGAATAATCTGTTTTAAAATACAAAGGAAAAAAAACAAAAAGTCCTTTTCGCTTCTAATTTAGCAGGACAGTTCAAAGATCCTTTCCGAAATACTCCAAAGTCAACCTGAATAAGTGGTAAATTACAGGGGTGAAAGTTATTTAATCTTAAGTTAATTGAACCAATATGACGAAATCTACCTCAAGTTCTGGTAAAAATCGGATACCTTAATCAAAAATAAAACAAAGCTAGTAAAAGCCATTAAAGGCATCATTGATACCAATGGATTTGATTACTTAAAGAACAACCCTTATGACGTATACCTATCTTTAGTAGCTAATAAGAGTTGTTCTAAGAAGGTGGCTATAAGTGTTTTAAGTTCACTACTAGTAGAAGTTCCAGCTCTTCTTTTAAAAGGTAAAAGTAAGGGCATTCAAAAGATCTCATCTATTCTTAAAGATGATTGCTGTTTATCTGATGCAATCAGTGATGATCTTGCCAACGTTTATCATGAAGTTTTTTCAGACGAGAATAAGAAGAACTGGGAAGATAATAAGAACTCAGGTTTAGATTATTTTCTTGAAATGAAACTCGATATTTCGTGGGAAGGCGACAGCACATGGGAGTGCTCTCAAGGATCAGAAGACTGTCACTATAGTGCAGAGATTAAAGTAGCACCTTTAAAAGATAGCCTTAATACCTCATTGATAGATGGAATGCTTAAAGACAATCCTTTTATAACAGATGAAGAGATAGCTAACGTTTATGAAGAGGATCTTAAAGATTACCTTGATAGCGTATTTTCAGATTATTGTGAAGGTGATGATTATTATCCACCTAACACTGAAGATTTTGAAATCGAATATTATGTTGGTAAGTGGTGTCAAAAGAATGGTTTTAAACTTATATCCGCAAAAGGAGATGGATATGAAGATGACTTTGAAGCTTGGTCTAGACGTTATTAGAGCATAGCTTTTCAAACGAGTATTGAACTCTGTAAGAATTAGTAATCAATGTTAAAGAATAGTAACCAATCATGAATTTAAAAACATTCCTTACCGCAATTGATAATGTATGTCTTGAAGTTAATAAAGATGTCTTACATTTATTCATTAGAGAGCTAGCAAGAGATTTACCTGAAGAAAAGAGAGATGACTTCTATAACAGGCTTGTAACAGCAAAGATTGAATCTTCAAAAACAAGTAAAAAAATCGATCCTGAAATATTGTCGATTTTAAATACTTGTATTGAAAACACAGCTCAAACTGAAGACAAGAAGGTTGAAGATGAACTTTCTGAAGAAGTAGATGATCTAGTAGAGTACTTTTCAACATTAGAGCCTAAAAAATCTTATTTAGATAGCGAATACAACGAGGAGTACGAGTACTATCATCATGATGAATTCGATGATGGTGAGTATATATTTACAGATCACAACGATCTTCTGGGACATATCAATACGGCTTGTGATGTAGTACTTCAGTGTTATGAATATGAGTTATTTGAAAAAGGCTGGCCTTTATTAAGACAACTTTTTAATCTTGAGATCCCAATTAAGGGAGATCTGTCTAAGTCTGAAGGTGTAAATCATCTTAGTTTATGGGATCTGCCTGATTATGAGGTAACACCTTTTTCAGATATTTCAGAAGTAATGGCAGATGCACTTCCATTTATCTATTTTAATTATGATCCTGAGAATAGAGTAAAAGAAACCTTGTCGATGCTGCTCAACAGCAGATACCATATTCTCTTTGACTTTTCTTCTTTAAATAACTTCAAAAATATTAACAAAAAAGAGAAAGATGATTTTTATAAGAGTCTAATCCAAGAGCTTATAACTCAAAAGAGTTATAGTGCCGATAGGTTTATAGAAGAGCTTGTCGATAATATTTCTTCCCCAGATTTGCTAGTTTTAGAGGCAAAAAAATACCTTGAGACCTACCCTAGCATAATGAAAAGGTTCATTACTAACTCGATTGATAAAATCACAAATTCGTCAAATATAAAAGACAGGCAAAAGCAAAACGATAAATTTGCTTCACTATTTGCATTGCTCTTAGAGTCTATTCCTAAAATTCCTTCAAATTTTGGAGAGAAAGAAAATCTGATTGAAACAGGAATTTTCTTAGCTTTGAAGCTAAGAAAACAGGAAAAGCTCGAGAGCTTATGCTTAGAGTTATTCTCATTGAGAACCGATCCTGTAAATTATTTAAAGCTTCGCTATTATTCTGATGATTATCATAAGTACGATGCAAAAATTCAGAATATTTACGAAACGGCATATGTAAACAGCGGAAAAGCCGTAAGTGATAGTGGTTATTTAAGAGGACATCTGAGCTCCGATTTGACGGGTAAATTTTCTTTGAATGGATATCACTTGATGAGATTGCTTGATGGTAGAGCTTATGAATTTTTCTACTGCGTCAAGTGTGATATTGATTGTCAAAGTTTTAAAGACACTTTGCCTTATACAGGCCTATTACTTAGCTACCTGCTTTTAGCAAAGAAAGATTGTTCTAAACGGGCTTTTGACTACATTATCACAGCATTAACAGATTTATTTTCCATGACTAAAAATTATGGTGCTATGTTTTCATTTAAGAACAGACAATCAGTAGATAAAAAGCCTTCTTCAGAGGAGTTATTAAAACATTGGTTAGAGCATACTTCTATTAAAAATAACTTCGATGATAATCTCTTATCTATCATCGACGTAAATTTAAAGGATCTGATTAAACAAGTGCTTAACTCAAAAAGAACCAGTCTTTACGGAGACGTTGTAATATGGGTAGTTATGCTTTTTGATCTTTACAAGATCTACAAACAGGATGGTAAGAAAGCAAAACTAATAGACTACATTATTACTAATCATTCAGGTAAAAAAGTATTCTTAAAACAGTTAAGTGCAGCAGGTATGCATTTGATTTAGTGAAAGTCCAAGACTTTCATTTGAATTAAATTGACAAACAACGGCAATAGCCTATAATCCTTTTTGCTTCAACAGGGTGTTGAAGTAGAGATATGCGGTGACTGCGGTTACCGCTGATAAAATCACGCAATACGTGGTCGGACCTCACTTTGGATGAGCTTCTCTTTAGTTTTACTATAAAGGGGAGTTTTATGTTCCAAACCGCCCGTATGCTTGTGCTTGCATTGCAAAGGTGCAGAGCATTCTTTTCTTCAATTAAAAATCCTTCAAATGTAATAGATCCTGTAGTCTCAAAAGCTAAAAGATCCTCAAGAATGGCTTTTCTTGTAGCAGGTATTACTACAGCTCCATGGGCAGCTTTAATGCCTGTAGTAAAGCAAAACACAGGTATAGATGAAAGTCACTTTGCCATATTACTGCTAACTTTTGGCGGGGGGGGCTCTTTTAGGCATGCCTGTAGCAGGGCTACTCTCAAGACTTGTCAATTTAAAAACTTTAGTCTTGATTATTACAGTTCTTATCTTTATCTCCATGATGGTGATAGCCTCATGTAAAGTGAACTACTATGGAATGATTGCTTTCATTCTTCTTTGGGGCTGTTCTATTGGCATTTATGACGTGCTCAATAATCTTCATGCATCAGAAGTTGAAAACAGAACTAACTCTAGGTTAATGTCGCAGTTTCATGCCTTATATACCTTAGGTTGTGTGGTTACAGCCGTTTGCTTGTCTTTATTGATGAAAAGTGGCATGTCATCAATTGCAGCTGTGATTGCTTTGATTATTGTAGGATGTGTGCTTCAAATTACAGCAATACCAAACTTTATTGATGTAAAGCCATCTCCAACACAAGATGCAGGGGTAGATCATAATCATAAAAGCTCAATTGTCTTCTTGTCTAAAACGCAGATCTTTTTATGCGGAATTGTCTGCTTTGTCATGTATATGTGTGAAGGCATGATTATGGACTGGGGAGGTGTCTTTGTTGTTCAGGTTCATCATGTTGATGTTGCAATAGCATCAATACTATTTATCATATTAGAATCATCAATTGGTATCTTCAGACTATGTGCAAACTTTGTTGTAAACATCTTAGGACAAAGACGTTTATTGTGCATCGGTGTCATAGTAGCTTCAGTAAGTCTTTTTACCATTGCTCAAAGTAAGAGTGTATCCTTAATCTTAGTTTGCATTTCTATATTAGGTGTAGCTATTGCAGCTCAAGTACCAATGCTGTTGTCATTTTGTGCAAGTAACAGTAAAAACAAAGCTACAGCCATATCAGTTGTTAGTACTTTAGGCTATGCAGGTGTGTTATTTGGACCTGCCTTATTAGGTTATATTGCCTCTCACTTTTCCCTGCAATCAATCTTTAGAACTATGTCGATTATGGTTCTGCTGACCTTTTTCATTATTTTTAGAACCTACAGAAACACTAAGTAAGGAGAACCTACTATGGCTATGAAAGTAAAGATTTTCGAGTTTTATTTAACTCCAAAGACCAATAATTCACCTAGCTTTGAAGAGCCAGAATTAAACAATTTCATGAAGGATAAGGATGTTGTGGATGTCCAAAGTTTCATGTTTCATGAAACAGATTGGGTGTTGTCACGCTATGTGATTTTGTATCGAGACAACAAATAGGGAGTAAATCTTATCTAGTTTAAAACTAGAGCTTACAAGTCAGATAACAAAACGCCTAACAATGATCAAAACAATGTTAGGCGTATTTAGTAGACTGAAGCTACTGCTTATTGATCTCTTTGATCTTCAACTCGGCGAGTCTTCTTCTCGCTTCTAGCTAAAGTACCAACAGGTGCAATAGCAACATGAGGTGTTACACCTAACTTTGATTTAGCAAGTTTTGCGATAGTCTGAGCGGTCTTACCAAAGTCTACTCTACCTTCAGCTTCAGCTGTAATGTGTAGAACATCTTTGTGAGTATCAACATCACGAGCAAGAATAATTCTATATTCACTGCCCACACCATCAACCATGCCCAAAATACCTTCAATCTGGCTTGGGAACATGTTAACACCGTGGATCTTGAACATATCATCACTACGCCCTTGAATAATATCAAGACGAGGGAACTTGCTTCCGCATGAGCATTCACCAGGGATAATTCTTGAAAGATCATGAGTTCTAAAGCGTAATAGAGGAGCGCCTTCTTTTACTAGAGTGGTGATTACAATTTCACCTGGTTCACCATCAGGAACTCTCTTACCAGTTTCAGGATCAATGATCTCGATATATACGTAATCATCCCAGTAGTGCATACCGTTTTCAGCATCGCAGCTAATACCGATACCAGGACCGTAGATCTCAGTTAGACCATAGATGTCATAGAGCTTAATACCTAAGTTCTTTTTGATGGTGTTACGCATCTTTTCGCTCCAGCGCTCAGAGCCAATAACACCTTTCTTCAAAAAGATCTGATCACGGATTCCACGACGGGTGATTTCCTCTGATAACAAGAGGGCATATGATGATGTAGCACATAAAACAGTTGATTTTAAGTCCATCATCATGGTCAACTGCTTATCTGTGTTACCTGGTCCCATAGGCACTGCCATAGCTCCTAATTTTTCACAACCTGCCTGAAAACCGATACCTGCTGTCCACAGACCATAGCCTGGGGTAATCTGTACTCTGTCTTCTTTTGTTACGCCTGCAGTTTCATAGCAGCGGGCAAACATAGTAGCCCAGTCATCAACGTCCTTCTTTGTGTAAGGAATGATCACAGGACGACCTGTAGTACCAGATGATGAGTGAATTCTTACAATCTCGCTGTCATCTACAGCCTGAATTCCCAAAGGGTAGGCAAATCTTAAATCGTCTTTGCAAGAGAAAGGGATCTTGTCAAAGTCATCCTGGTTCTTACATTCAGTAATACCTAATTCACGATACTTTTTGCCATAGAAACTGTCTGATTTAATCAGTCTTTTAATTTGCTTGTCTACTTGTGACAGCTGTTTTTCATTGAGCAGCATATTCTTCACCTACTTTTAATCCTGCAGCAAAAGCTTTCTTATTAACTTCAACAAACTTTGCTTTAACTTTCTGTTCGATTTCTAAAATCATGGTGTCTTTGCTGATACCTAAAAGACCAGCACCGGTTTCTACTCCAAGAATAATGATGTTAAAGAATTTGGATGAACCAAATGGTCTGCAAATTTCATCAGCATCTACCACACAGGTTTTAACCTTATGTGATTTTAAAAACTCAATCATCTCTGTACCGTCATAACCGGTATCTTTTAAAGATTCAGTAATCGGTTTTACAGGATGAGAATTTACAATCACACTTCCACCAATTTTCAGGAAGTGTAAATTGCGTACAGCTTCAGCAGGCTCAAAGGCTAAGATTAAGTCAGCCTTACCATCAGGAATTAAAGGTGAGAATGCCTTATCACCGATTCTGACATGGCTTGTAACTGAACCACCACGCTGTGCCATACCTATAGTTTCAGCTGAATGAACGATATTACCTTCTCTCATCGCAGCTGATGCTGTAAGTTTTGAGGCTAGAACTGTACCTTGTCCACCTACACCACATATAAGAATGTCTTTATTCATGTTCTACCTTCTTATCTGTTTTCTCAGCTGTTTTTACTTCACATGAACCTTCATCACCATTGCTTGCAACAGCTTTATGAGGGCATACCTGAGAACATAGAGTGCATCCTGTGCATAAGCTCTCATCAATGGTTACCTTACCGTTGTTGATAATGGTTGCAGGACATCCTAACTGCTTGATGCAGATCTTGCAGTCCTTGCACTTCTCAGTCACAGTGCACTTTTTAGTGCTCTTTACGATAGAAATACATGGTGACTTAAAGATAATAGCTTTAACGCCTTTGATAGCAGCGCATTCTTTTACAGCTGCAACTGATGCTTTAAGATTTAAAGGATCAGTTTTAACTATCTTTTTAACGCCAATACCTTTTAGTACTGCTTCAATATCAACTTTGTCCACAAAGTTGCCCATAAGGTTAAAGCCAGTACCTGGATGAGGCTGGTGGCCTGTCATGGCGGTAGTGGAGTTATCTAAAATACAGACAATGATATTAGCTTCGTTGTAAACAGCGTTGACTACACCTGTAAGACCTGAGGCAAAGAAGGTTGAATCGCCGATAAAGGCAAATGAGGTAGCTTCAGGATCAACAAAGTTAAAGCCTTGTGCCATAGTTACGCCTCCACCCATACACAGACAGGTGTCAACCATATCTAATGGGGAGGCATTACCTAAGGTATAACATCCAATATCTCCACAGAAGTAAGTCTTCTTTTTACGCATTGCAACTTTTACAGCATAGAAAGCGCCACGATGTGGACAGCCAGCGCATAATACAGGAGGACGAACAGGCAGTTCTGGAGTCTCTGCGATAAACTTAATCTCTTTTGACTCAATGCCGTAGAACTTATCTAAAATTGAAGATACCTTGAGAACAGACAACTCGCCTGAATGAGGTACGTCACCTGTAAGTTTGCCCTTTACGTTGAGTTTTAAGTGATGACGACCAGCTACTCTCAACAGTTCTTCTTCAAGATAAGGACTTAACTCTTCAAGGCAGATAACCTCATCAAGATCAGAAACAGCCTTTAGGATGAAGTCTTCAGGCAATGGATAAGGTGTTGCAACCTGAATTAGACACACATCCTCGTGTTCTACCTGGTATTCTTTAGCATAGGCATAGCTTACGCCTGAGGCTAAGACAGCTTTCCTGCAACCTTCCTTTTTACCTGTTATGGTATTAAATCTGTAGAAGCTTAGATCCTTACCATACTGAACATTACGCTCTTCAATTAGAGCATGATTTCTGTTTGAGAGCTTTGGAAAGATCACCCATTTACTTGAGTCTTTTACAAAGCCTTCATATGGTTTTACTTTGTAGTTTTCATCAAACTCAATTGAAGCATAACCGTGACATACACGAGTAGTAGGGCGGAGAATTACTGGAGTATGGTATTTCTCTGACAGTTCAAAGGCATCCTGAACCATGTAAAAAGCCTGCTCAGGTGAGGCTGGATCGAGTACCGGAATTCTGCAGAATGAAGCAAAGCGTCTGGTGTCCTGCTCTGTCTGAGATGAGATAGGACCTGGATCATCAGCTACTGCTATGACCATACCACCTTTAACGCCAACGTAAGCTAAACTCATTAGAGGATCTGATGCTACGTTTAGACCTACCTGCTTCATGGTCACCATTGAGCGCGCACCAGAGTAAGCTGCGCTGGTGGCTACTTCCATTCCAGCTTTTTCGTTTACAGACCACTCAAGATGCACACCATCATGTGGTGCATGAAAAATTGATTCTATGATCTCGGTTGAAGGAGTTCCAGGATAACCTGCAACTAGTTTTACACCAGAGCACAAAGCGCCTGCAGCAATTGCGCTGTTGCCCATTACATAATCTTTACGCATGTGTGATTCTATATGTTGTTATTCTATCTTGTTAAGAATTGTATGTGCTTTTGAGCTATGTTTTAAATACAGTTGTTGCTCATTACTTTATTCAGTAATGATAACCTTTTAAAGATAAAAAAACTAAGAACGTGATAGAGAAATGACAATGCTTGTTTTTAGTGCACTAAAGTTTCTAAAAGAGAGGTTTTTTGAGGAAATTTAAAGGAGAATTTTCTTTTCACACAGCTCTGAACCTAAGAGCAGAGCTGTGTGAAAAAGTCTTCGATTTAAGTCAAAAATCTAAAGGCTTTTAGCTGTTTTTTAGTAGAGCTTTTCTAAGATCTCGTCATCAATCTTAAAGGTATGCTCAACTGCTGGAAATGAAGATGCTTTTACTTCCATAGCGTAGTTATCAAAAGCTTCTTTCATGGTTTTACCAATTTCAGCAAAGTGTTTAACAAACTTTGGAGAGAAGTCCTGATACATGCCTAACATATCCTGATACACAAGAATTTGACCATCGCAATCAACACCTGCACCGATACCGATAGTAGGAATGGAGAGTTTTTCTGTCACAATGGCAGCTAATTTTGCAGGCACACACTCAAGTACGATGGCAAAGGCTCCAGCTTCCTGCAACGCAAGAGCATCCTCGATTAGGTCCTTGGCTGCTTTTTCAGTCTTACCTTGGACCTTATGACCACCAAAAGCATTTACTGACTGTGGAGTCATACCTAAATGACCACATACAGGAATACCTGAGTCCACTATTCTTTTTACGGTAGCAGCAACAGATCTGCCACCTTCTAGTTTTACTGCATTGGCTCTGCCTTCTTTTAACAGACGTCCTGCGTTAATCAAAGCCTGTTCTGCGTTTACCTGATAAGACATAAAAGGCATGTCTGCAATAATTAGTTTGCTCTTACAGCCGCGGGCAACAGCACCTGTAAAAGTTATCATGTCATCAACAGTTACAGATAGAGTATCCTCATAACCTAAGATCACGTTACCAAGAGAGTCGCCTACTAAGATTGCATCTACATCAGATGCATCAATGATTTTGGCAGTTGAGGCATCATAGCAGGTAAGACAGGCAATTTTCTGTTTTTCCTGTTTCATCTTAGCAAAGGTCGCTACTGTTACTTTCATTTTTTATCCTCTGTTAAAAGTAGTTTTTTAATGTTGTCATAATCCATATCAGGATTTTTGTTTTTAGAAATCTCATAGAGCTTTTTAGAGAGCAGTCTGTACAGCTCTTTGTCCTCGTCATTAAGTGTGCTCATATGCTTTTGCACGGTGATGGCATCATCTCTTATGACAGGACCTGTAAGTGCATCATTAACACCTGATTTGACGATGTTATTTGCATTGCTAATAAAGAGGGGAGTTAAAGCCTTTAAAGCTTCATCTTCTGTAAAACCACATTCACACAGTAAATTCTGTCCCATTGAGAACAGTCCTACTACACAGTTACTTACTAAAACAGATGCTAAATGGTATTTTGCTTTTAACTTGTCAGGTGTGTCGCTTTTACTTAATACTGTGTGCGCAAGTTTTGTTTTACCTAAAAGCTCTTTTAACTTTTCAACACCAGTATCAGATCCTTCTAAAGTAAAAAAGGCTTTTTGAATGCTATCAAGAGGAGTCTCTTTTGAATTAAAGGCTAACATCGGATGTAACGACACGGTATCAGTAAGTTTTGAGCACTTTTTAAATCCAGCCTCAGCACAGAGCACACCAGAGCAGTGCACAAGAACTTTGTCTTTTAAAGCATCTCTACCTAATTTTGATAACTTGTCGTCAATATCACTGATTACAGAATCAGTCACAGTTACAAAGATGATGTCTGATTTTTCTACAAGTGAAGAAAGAGTATCTGCAACCTTTGGAAGGGCAATATCAGGTAAATTACAGGATAACTTTGAAATTGAAGAAATGGTATCGTTTGCAGATGACAGGTGTTTTGAACAGATGGATGATAGCGCAAGAGACGTAAGACCTTTATGAACATAGTATTCATAAAAGAATCTGGCAAGTGAGGTGCCTACTTTACCTGCACCAATAAAACCTAACACTTATATTATCCTTAAATGTGCCTTTTAAGGCGTTGACGCAGTAAAAAGATGCTGCTTTTAGCAGCATCTTTTACAACATCATATTTTACAGATCATTTATACAGATCATTTATGAGATAGAGCTAAGCTTATTCTTTCTCTTTGAAAGTATCATCCTCAATTCTAAATGAGGTGCTCTTTTCAACAGAACGCTTGATCTCAAGTCGCTGTCTGTCAAGTTCAAGTAACTTAGCTACCATCTTATCAGCTTCCTCTTTAAGGTTCTTTGAACTCTTATACATAGGCAGCTGTTTTAAGATCTTACTCTGTAGAACCTTAATCTTATCACCTGTAGTTTTCATCTTCAGGTAGCGCTGCATATCGTAAGATTTTAACTGACAGAAGATTAAGCTCTGTGGATATCTTGCTTCGTTTAAAGTTCTGATCACAGCAAAGCACTGACCTGCGATAACATCAGTTCTGTCATCATTAAAGTAACCTACTTTACCGATGGTTCCCTTAATTGAAAGTACGATATCACCTTTTTGCAGACGGCTACGTTTTGCTCGAGAGTCATCAGCACTTACTCTGATTTCCTTTTGCACATCAGACATAACACCAGTCTGTGGTACATCATTTAAGTTTAACTCGTAAACAATCTCGGTGTTTTTTACAACCTCAGGATCAGCTACAGAACATACCTGTGCTCTGTAAATCTGAGCGATGTTCTCAAGCTTTAGCTCGCCCTTCTCGATGTAGCTTACGCTCTCTTCGTGATCAGGACCTGCTACATAGCAGCTAGGATCGAAAAGACACTGATCGTCGTTTAATTTAAATGCATTCAGGAAAACGCTGTGGCTGGTCTTTTCACCGGCTAAAACTTCTTTTAATTCAGTAGTAGCACTTTCGTTTAAGACATTGTGCTGTCTGTCTGATAGTACTGTGTCGATACAATCTTTTCCTGATAAGTCTAAGAAGCTTACCTCATCATTGATGGTGGTTGTATCAAATACCATTGCACACATTGGGAATGGTACCTGTCTTGTAAAGAACTTAGGTAAGTTTACAACAGCCTTTAAGTGACCTTCGTTAATGATTCTCTTTCTGAAGGTTGTAGCTTCAGACTGGCTTAAATAGGTAACTGAGTTGTGCACAAATATTACAAAACGACCTTTTACGGATTTGCTCAAAGCCTGGTAATGATTTACAGCACGGTTGAACCAGTCAGCGATACCCTGAGGGTACAGATTTAAGAATGAGTAGCCACCTGCAAAGCTCTTTTCTTCAAGAGTGCTAAAGCTTGTAGCAGTGATTGGATTAGTTAGGTTGTAAACTAATGACCTGCATAACTTTTCAGCATAAGTATCTAAACTGTAGTGAAAACCTGTCTGTTTATCTGGTACCTTGAAAACATCAACCTTACAGTTGTTTTCAAATTGAAGAGAATATTCTGCATATGGGTTGAAGTTATCTAAAACCATTACAGATTTATTGGTAGCTTCAGAATCTTCAGTTACACCCTTTGCTACATATTCAGCAAATACCCTAGATGAACGAGACTCAATAAAGAACTCTGCCTGAGTCTTTAAAAGCTCAGCCTGCAACTCTGTAAAGAAGTAAACACGCTTTAAGTTGTCGTTGAACATATCAAAGCGCTGAGTATATAACTGGAAGAACTGGCTCTTGAGCAACTGATAGGTTGGCTCATCCATGTGGTTCTTTTCAATATACTTGGTGATGTAGATCTCTGCTTCTTTTAATTCATCAGAAGTGTACTTTTCACCGTATTCTTTATGCAGACAGAAAAGCAAATCTTCCTTAATAGAACAGCTGTTTGCAAGTTTGGTTGAGTCTGTTCTTGCTAAATAGAAGAGAGTTGCAAGAGAAATTAGGCAAGAATTGTAGTTGTACCACTTTTCGCCTAAGGCGCTTAAAGATTTAAACTTATCGGATTGTTCCATATTGAGAAATATTCGTTATATAGGTTAGATGATAAACAGTATTCTGAAGAGTATAACTACTTAAAAGTAATACTCTTCTTTTGATTAGTAAAACTGTTAGTAATTTTAGCAGAATAATAGTCTATTAAGACATGAACGCTAAAAATATTTTAAAATTAAACTAGCTATAACATCTTTACTATTATAAACAAAGACTTTGCTTGTCTTTTTTCCTAAAGGACTGCTTTAAAACAGTTGTTATCTTAAAGCTCTAAGCCTCATACATTTACTTTTGACAATACGTCGACACTGTTCGTAACAGAAACTCCGCCACGAGCGCGGACAGACAATTTCACTTTTATTGTGAGATTTTCATTCTTTTTTTACTCATTCTTTAAAATTGGTAAAATAGAGCCATGTTCAATTAGAAGGTAAGTATAGATATGAGAGATCTACTGCAGTGCCGTGATGATATCGATAGAATTGATTCACAGATTTTAAAGTTACTACAAGAAAGAATGGATGTAGCTACAGATATTGCAAGCTACAAATTAGCTCACAATCAGAGCATCACAGACAGTGTTCGTGAGCATTCTAAATTACAGACTTTAAGAGCTAAGGCAAAAGATCTTGGACTACCACCTTCATACATCTCTGATGTATATAAACTTATCATTCGTCATACCTGTTCTGTAGAACAGGAATATATTGTAGCTAAAGCTAATGAGAGCTCTATTGACAGAGATACCTCGGTTGCTTACTTAGGTACTAAGGGTAGCTATTCACATGTAGCAACCTGCAGATATTTTGAAGGTTATAAAGGTAAACTTGATGCTCAGGGGTGCGGTTCATTTGCTGAGATTGCAGGGCTAGTTGAGACTGGTAAATGTGAGTTTGGTGTTCTGCCTATTGAAAACTCAAGCTCAGGCTCAATTAACGATGTTTTAGATGTAATGCAGACCACTAAAGCTTCAATTGTAGGTGAAATCTTTGTACCAATTGATCATGCTGTATTGGGTATTGAAAACATCGACTTAAAAAAGATCACCGATGTTTACTCACATCCACAGCCAGTAACTCAGTGCTCTCACTGGATTAAGGACTTATTGCCTCATGCTAATATTCACTACACCAAGGCAACCACTGAGGCTATGGAGATTGTTTCAAAGCTAAAAGATCCTGCTCATGTTGCTATTGGCAGCCATATGGCAGCATCTTTTTATAACTTAGTACCAATTGTAGATAATATTGCCAATAATATTCACAACTTTACACGTTTTATCGTGATCTCTATGACTCCGATTGCAGTGCCACAGTCAATCAGCGCTAAAACCTCTTTATCATTTAGTGTGCAGAAGTATCAGCCTGGCTCTTTAATTTCTGTCTTATCAGAGTTCTCAAAGAGAAACATTAACATGACCAAGTTAATTTCACGTCCAAAGATTGAAGCTTCACGTGATACCTGGGAAGAGATCTTCTTTACCGATTTAGAGGGTAATATCGATGCTCCTGTAATGCAGGATATTTTAGAAGAGATTAAGCCTTTTACCAATTCACTAAAGGTTTTAGGCTGTTATCCTAACAGTGAAGTAAAGTAAGCTGTTTTAAAGTTTATTCTTTTTAAAAAGAAAACTCTCAGAAGGAGAAAAACACTCTCTGAGAGTTTTTTGTTATTCATGAGGTTTAACTTAGAAGATACTAGATCAAATCTTTTTTCCAAAGTCCGTGTAAGTTGCAGTAAGCATAAGCACATACGGCCTTGTCATCATCAGCTAGACTAAAGACAGCCTCTGCTGCTTCATAGTCAGACTGTAGATATTTAATCTGTAAGCCCTGCACACTTTCTAAGGCGATAAACTCAATATAGTGACCTTCAACCATAGGGTGTGCTGCAGCTCCTACCTTTACAGTTACTTTGTCTCCATCAATTGTTACTGCTGGTACGTGCTTTTCTTGAGCAGCATCAACTTCACCTGGAACTAACTCTTTCATTGGTTCGCCGCAGCAAACAACCTTAACAGAAGAGTCCTTAAGTTTGGTAATGATATTACCGCAGCTTTCGCATTTATAAAATTTTACAGCCATTTGCATGTGTCCTCTGTGAGTGCTTTATAACTAATTTCAGCTTTTTAATAAGCTTAGTTTTAACTGTGTTCTAAAAAACTTGATGTTCTAAAAAGGTATTTAGCTTTTAGTAAGCTTTTTTAGTTCTATAAGAGAACTGTCTATAACTTAAGTATAAAGGAAAATATTCAGAAAATACACTATTAGTAATTATTACTAATAAGAAAATTAAAATATAATTAGACTAGATCACAGAAAATAAAGGCCTTTTTGGGTTTGTTGCTAATATATTTATCAACTGACCATTTTTAGCAGGAAATACTGTGAGCTATGCCATGTATCCACCGAGTATGTGGTTCAACTTATAAAGGAGAGGGGGTAAAAAGACAGCTTGTAAACGATTGTTTACAAGCTGTGAGGTTGGTTTGTTCTTGTTTAGATTTTATCTTTCTGTTCTGTTCCAGACACGGCATTTGCTGAACAGATCCATCTTTTCATCATAGAAAGATGTGTTCACATCAAGAATACCTAAAAGACTATGGAAGAAGTTATCCTGAGAGAACTTTGTATTCTTAGCTTCATTATTCAGGCAGTTAAGATCCATATTATGATCTTCTACAAAAGAGTTTGCAAACCAGGTCATCATCGGAACTTCTTTTTGGTAGTCTGGAGCAATGGCATAAGGAGCTCCATGTAGGAACAGGCCATTCTCTCCTAAAGATTCACCATGATCTGAAATATAGAACATCGCAGTACCATGAGCTTTTTCGTATGGTTTTAATTCTTCAACTACCTTACTTAAGATGTAGTCTGTATAGTAAAGAGTATTGTCATATGAGTTTACAATCTGTTCTACAGAGCAGTTTTCAATATCACTTCTTTCGCAACTAGGCTTAAACACCTTTTTATCATCAGGTAATCTCTGGAAATAGGTAGGACCGTGACTACCGATTAAGTGTAAGAAGATCACAGTGCTCTTTTTATCTTTAGCAGCTTTTGCAACACGAGTGTGCAGGCGTTTTAGGAGAACCTCGTCATAGCATGAATCTGATGTACATAATCCTTTAAATTCAGGAGCTGAGGGTACAAGATTCTCATTAGGGATCCTGTCGCATACACCTTTGCAGCCACCATCATTGTCATACCATGCTACGTCATAGCCTGCGTACTTTACGATATCAACTAAAGAACTTGAATTTTTAGCTTTATTCTCATCATAGTTTGTTCTCTTCATATTAGAGAACATGCATGGCACTGACACTGCTGTTGCTGTACCACAGCTTTGTACTGGAGAGAACTTGGTAAAGTTATCTAAAGACTCGGTAAAAGGAGTAGTGTCTCTGTCATAACCGTTGTGTTTAAAGTTTTGAGCGCGAGCAGTTTCACCTAGAACTACTACAAAAATTTCAGGTCTTTCTTCAGGGTTATCAATGATTGAATCATCAGCTAACTTTTTAAATTCTACTTTGGTAGGGAAATAAGTATCCTTCACAGCCTTATAACCAAACCAGACAAAGTTATAAGGAGAGATTTCTTTTCTTAAAATTGGGTTGTTTCTTCCAATAGAAGCATAGTTCTGATAGTAAGCGCTTCCAATACCTACTATGGTCAACAGAGCGATTACAAAGATGATTACTCTTCCAATAATGCCTCTTAAGATGGTCTTAGGCCATCTGATTTTTACAAAACATAAAATCAGAGCAGGAATAATACCAAAGATAATGGCATTAAAGATTGACTCAAATGAAATATATGATTTTGCTTCACCTGTATGAGTTTGTAACAGGTTAATCATCATGTCATAGTCAAAGATTGTTCCGTATCTGTAAGCAAAATGACCGGTGATAGCGCCAGCAATTAAGAGAACACCTAATATAACTTTAAAGACATATTTAAACGAGAAGCATAAAAAGATAATGGTAAGTGCAGAGAACAACACTAATGGTGGAGTTAGAGAGAAGACCAATGAAACATTGTCAGAGTCTTCTAGAATTCTGTAAAAGTGGCTTAAGATCTGAATATTCAGAACTGAAGCATAGTAAATGGTTACAGCATAAAAAACTACATACCATGGAATAGTTAGATTACGTAGTTTTGTAAATAGAATTTTGGGTTTTAAGGTTGCAAGTGTTGGTAATATTTTTTTTATTGTATTCATTTTATTCAAATTCAGTTTTGTAAGTTACTTTCTAGTAAGAAAACAATCGTTTGAACTTAAAACTAAAATTAGTTTTAGCTATTGCATTCTAAAAATACAGAAACGACCTTCAAAAGGGAGCAAAGAGCTTTTAGCTATAATTTGAAAGTGTGTATTATTCAGAATCAACGAATTTTAGACAAGGCTTTTAATAAAAAGTTTAACTTTTTATGTTAAGTTTTTGTTAAGTCTTAAATTTTGAGCAAGTAAAATTATGCCTCTAACAGAGCTTAAACTTGATATAAAAGTCTTTTTTACTGCAATGTTTTGCACGTGCTCCATCTTTTATCTTTATAAAAACATCTAATTTCTGCTCTATCTTGAGGAAAAAACTAATGCAAATTTGTGCATAACGCTTTATAACAAGGCATTTGCAATTTAGTTTAGTGACTGCAATTTCTAATTACTTGATTTTTGAAGATTTTAAAATATAGGAAGAAAATCCTTATTTGCAATCTAAAAGCCTTGCTACATACAATGAACTTAAAAAAGAAACTAGGAAAAGGGCGAATGAAGACAAACTTCATTTAAAAGTCATCTTAAAAACAAAGAACATATTTTTATAAAAATGAATCAAACAAACGCGTAGAGAAAATGAGTAGAGAAAAGATGATTCCTAAGTGACATGACCTCTAGGAGGCCTTTATGAAAAAGTTATCAATATTTTTAATGGCACTATCTTCAGGATTATATCCGTGCATTGCCTATGCCTCCTCTGACGATGAGATTAAAGCGATCGTCAAACCTTGCGTAGATAAAATCGTATCCTCAGTAGAAGGATCAGGTGATGGATTTTCAGATGACGATCTGATTAAATGCGCCTCTGATCTTACACGCGTCAACAATAAAATCAGCATTTCTAAAGCTATAGCTATCGTGGGTTTTTATGCAGGTGAATCTTATAAAACAGATGAAAACAACAGTGATAAATCAACTGACACCTATGCCAATAACACCACAAATCCACGTACTGCAGCTCCAGAGTGCGTTGATGGTGCTAATGCTCATACAGATGCAGCATCTGACCCTGTAATGAGTGAAAGGGATGATCCTAAAACTGCTGTAGTTACTGAAACTGTAAATGAATCTGAAAAAGCACCTCCAGCTAAGGCGGTTTTGGTTACAGCCAATAGGATCATGACTGACTATGAGTTAAATGAGGAAAAAGCTGATGACGTCTACAAAGACAGACGTTTATGCATCAAAGGAAAGATCAGTAAGATCTCCGTTTTAGGTGATGATCCATTTGTGGAGATGTCTGCTGACAGTTACGGTTTGCGAAATGTTAAATTTACCTTAGATAAGAGCAGGGTAGAGGTTTTGGATAATCTGCAAGTAGGCGATATCAAGGTAATTGAAGGTACCGTGGTAGGTTATACCCTCTTTAAGGTATCGGTTACCGATCCTGTACTGTATTAAAGCTATAAGCTCAGTGAATATTAAGTAGAATACTCATAAACGAAAAGAGAGCCTTGAGGCTCTCTTTTCACTAGGTGTGCTCAGCATGAGCA
>DKDL01000099.1 GCA_002449335.1 Succinatimonas sp. UBA6849
TTGTTCCTTGTCACCATATAGAAGCTTGGAGCAAATACCATCTCTTAGGATCTCAATCGTACTTTTAAGTTCAGATACCTTAGCTTTAAGTGCAGATACATCAAGTCTGCTCTGTTGAAGCTCTTCTTTACAGGTCTCAAGTTCTTTGCTCAATTGTTGATTTGCAGATTGTGTTTCACTAAGCTCAACGCTAAGGTCTTGAAGCTGGTGAGTCAACGATTCGCATTTGTCATTAACCTCATCTCGGTCTTTTCTTGCCATAGCAACCTTTTCATCAGCAGTTTTTTCAATAAGAGCTTTCTGTTCATTGAGCCAACTGCAACCTCTAGCCCACATACCTTGAATACCTTTATCGAACCACGACTTAAGTTCATTTGGCATTGGTAGTGAGGTACTAGCAAGTTCAGATTTGAAATCCTCAAGGATATCAATTGCTCTTAGATAATCTCTTTTAGAGTGGTTAGGAGCTGCTTCAGATAAAGTTCTATAAGTCACATCTATTTTTTGAGCATCAAGCTCAATAGCCTTATCAAAGAGAAGTCTGACAGTAGGGCTTAATTTATCTCTATCAAGCATTATTCGACCTCCACATTACTTGGTACCTTTGGTACCGGTTTCATGGTTTCATCATTGGTACCATCTTTTGGTACCGGTACCATTTTGGTACCTGTACCTGGATTTTGAGAATTAAGGTTATTATCTGATTTAACAGAGTTTTCTTGATTTTTACGAGGTCTTCCACGACGTCTTTTGGTTTCGTTATTGGTACCATTACCTACTGAACGTAATGAATCACCCTGTAAGGTAATGCGTATAGACGTGTTATTAGCAATACGGTCACAGAACGCTTCAGCTAGTGCACGGTCTGAAAAGTAGTTATCTATCCAACCAGAAACCTTGGTTTGAGATGTAAAGAGAAAAGCTGTATTTCTTCCAGCACATTCATCTGCAATGTCTACTAACCTGCTTTCAACATCAGGTGTGATCTTACCTAGGGCAAAATCGTCAATGTAGATTAAATCCTGCTTTTTCAGAAAGTTCTTAAAGGAGGTAAAAGCAGAAGCTGTCATCAGTGACAAATCACTGAACAGTATTGGCATACGGCTGAAATAGACTTTAAGACCAGAGGTAATAGCACTGATGGCAAGCATATCTGCAATGTAGGTCTTACCTGTACCAGTAGCCCCCACAATAATCATTGAGCGCTTTGCTCTTATCCAATCACAGGTGCTGTACTCAGTAACTTCTCTCCTGGTAATGCCTGTACGGTTGCTGTTAAAAATCAGATTATCAATACAGGCGTTAGTATGACGAAGCTTTAACGATTCAACAGCTTTATTGACTCTTCGGTCATTTCTACTTGTAGAAACATAGCTTACTAAGTCGTAAATAAAATCCAAGTAAGACATCTTACCAAGCTCCAGTTCACCGTCGGCTTGAAGCTCACTGAACCTGTCGTATAAAGGAGAAATTCTTAACTCTTTGGTTAGTTTTTTTAGTTCTTCCTGTTTTGGTGAGGTGGAAATATTGTTATTCATTATTCTTCTCCTTAATTGTAGTAACTAGAACTGCGGATCATTACTGAAGTAGTGTCTTGTTGTGATCCTGTTTTATTTTGTTGCTCTCTTTTAACCGTCTTACCTTCGTTGATATCTCTAAGTTCACTCTTGATACACTTCTTAATGAACTCATAATCATCAGCTCTGTCATATGAAGCTGCAGTCTTACAGGCTTTATCAACAATCTTTGCTCCATGTCTTTTGCATAAACCAAATAAGCCCATGCTTTTTCTGTACAGGATCATCTGTGGTGATTTATAAGTTGCTGTTTCTTGAGAGCCTTCTCCTCTTTGTTCTTCATTAAGCTTGTAAATTAACTTCAAGTAATTAAGAATATTGTCTAAGGCATATCCGTGAGTATTGAATTCTTCAGCTAAAGCTTCATATCCTCTACGGAATGCCTTATCAGTTGGGGATAACAGGGAAGGATCTTCAACAGACTTATATTCAGGAGAGTAGTCCCTTGTATAACTGCCTACTGGACGATGGTCTGCTTTAGAAAAGAACAGAACCTTTGTATCAGTAAGAGCACATACCACTTCTTTATTGGCTTGGGTATATTCAACGAGATAGCGTTTATTATCTTCAGCGAGCTTTACTTTGCCGTATTTATCAGCTTTAAAGATGTGCCATTGAAACATTTCAAATGGCATTAGAGGTGCTTTTTGTAATTTTGGTCTTTCTTCTTGTAAATAGACCGACATACGGGAGGATAGAGAATCTTTGGTAAAGGATTTGTTATTGCACTTCTCAACTAAAGCTGCAATCTTTTCATTTACCTGATTTAGATCTTGAGCAAACATCCATTTGCTTGCACCTTCTAACTCTGTAAATACATCTCGTTCACAAATACCTACAGCTCTTTCAGTTTCTGATTTTTGACTAGGTGAATAGCTTTGAGATACATAAGCTTCCATGTCATAGTAGGCACACAGTTGCCTCATCGCTGTAGTAAGCTCTGCCATATGTTTGTGAGGTTTCTTAACCAGAGCTTTTGCATTGTCACAGCTTATGGCTAAAGGTATTCCAAATTTATGTAAAGCATGGACTGTCCCTTTTAGCCATGATGGTAGTTTTTCATCGAAAAATGCTTCAGCATAGAATATTCCTGAATAACGTAGAGCTGCCACAAAGACTCTTAACTCATGATGCTTTCCTGCACCATCTATCCAATGCAGTGAATCTCCTACCATATCAATTTCAAGGTAATCTCCTGGATTACATGGTATTGACGAGATTTTAGCTTTACCATGATGGTTCATTAACCACTTATCAAACAATGCACAAAGGTGCTGGTAAGAATAGAATTCACAACCTGCTTCTGCCTTTTGCTCGTAGTAACAGTAGTTAAATACCTTTTCTAAGGTCAACCTTTTATTGGAAAGCTTGAAGTTATAGATTTGTTCAAAGTTTGGCTGGACATACTTTATTGATGCTTTTGGTTTTATGGCAGATAGAAAAGCCTCGTCACCTAAATTGTCTAGCTCCTTCCATGAAAGACCTGAAGCTTTGATCTCCCTTGTGTATCTTGTGACAGATGAACTGCTGACACTGTAGGTTCGAGATATCTCTCTGTTACCCATCTTTGATTCAAGAACAGCGAATGCTATTTTTCTGAGTTTGAAAACGTCTGTTTTCATGATTTATATCCTTTAAATAAACGCCACATGGCGCAGAAAAAAGGATATCAAAAGAGAGAATTGCTTAAAGGAGAGATAAAGGGCAAAGTTTTAAAAGTGCTCCAACGATCAGAGACTGTGACTTTTTGTTACGTGATCTTTTTATTTTTTTATTGCTCCAACCTTAAGAATTTACTGCTCCAATCATCAGAGACACTGCTCCAAAAGATCAGAAAACTCAGGTGGTAGGTATGATTACATCACCATGACGAATGCATTCAAGTGTATCTAGATCTTTAAAGGTCATATACATTGAATTGTCTTTAAGCTTTACCTTTGATTTCTCTGGTGCAGTCTTATTCCACTCTAAGGATTTTAGTTTTAAGCTGTTAAGAAACTCTGAAGCTAACAGACCAATAAACAGCTTAGCATTGAAGGTATGTTCAGTAGAGACATTTAAGGTATCAGCATCAACGTGGTTCTTAAAATACCTGTACATGACTTCGATTTCATTTCTCTGACGATATCTTAAGAATATTTCCTCACACTCAAACTCTTGAGTAGAAGCTAACAGCCAGATGCCAGCTGACTGAAAGTATTTATATGCCTTTTCATTGCAGATATCATAACGGTTAACTTTGGTATTGATGAATATAATGCCTTCTTTGACAAGTTTCTCCTGTGATTCTGTAAGTTTAGGCATCTCAGGATTCTTTTTGTGTTGAGCTTTAGCCTTAGCAAGTTTTTGTTTGTAATCATCATAGATGCTGTTAAGCTCTGCAACCTCAGCAATAAGAGCTTCTTTGGCATCATTAGCCAGACTAGGATTAAAGAAAGCATAAAGATAAATAGGCTTTCTCTTTTTCTTTTGCTCTTTAATATCGAAGTAGTTCCAGAACATTAAAAAGCGGTTGGCGTAGTTTACTTCGTCATTATGCTCTATCTTTACACAGCCATTACCAACAGACATATCATCAACAATACTCTTGATAAAGTTCTTGATTGAAGTTGATAGAGAGGTCTTTACATGTGCTATTACATCAATACCCATGTTGTAGATGACAGAGAGATTGTATATAGACCAGTATCCTCGGTCTATGATGAGGGTATAGCTCTTACAACCAAAGTATGAAAGCTGCTTTACAGAGCCTTCTAATGTTGCAATGTCAGTAGTATGTCCTGAGTAAGTACAGTGTCCTAACAATACTCCAGTACATTGGTCAATTAAGGTTAAGAAATTGATTATAGGAGTATCATTACCGCTTTTAGCTTTACCGTAATCTGCATTACCTATTTCTCTTGAGCTGATATCAATGTTAGTACCATCTAAGGCTACAAACTTACGTTCATTAAAGCTGGTCTTGGTTTTAGAAAAGTCTGCCTGCATCAGCTCCTGCTTCTTCTTGTAAAAGGCAATGATAAACTCACTGTTAATCACACCATATAACCTCTGTATGGTGTCTTTATTGATATTACCTGTAAAAGGTACTACATGATCACGTATGAAGTACTCTATAGCACTTAAATGTTTTACGCCCTCACATATAGAGTAAACAAGCACAGTCATCATGATGTCATACTGTGTTTTAGTGATTGTTCTTGAATCATATAAAGCTTTTAAAGCTCTTCCTGAATAAGAGCTCTTTAAAACCTCTACTATGAAATAAGAAGCTCCTATCTTCATATGACGTGCTTCTAAAAGACTGTCTCTTTGAGATGAACCTAAAGAACTCCTATTCCCATCCATAGCTTCAATGTAGATGGTGTTCTTGGCTCTACGAGATACTTTTAAATTGATAAATTCAGGATGTGCTTTAAGGAACTTAGCATTGAATTCAATGGTACCAATACCGTCTGCAGTGCAGATCTTACCAATACTGGTTACGTCCTTTTTTAAAGTGCTCTTAGTAGAGATGTCATATTCAGGACGATAAGAGTAAACATAGAAGCAAGCAGATTTCTTACTGAAGTTTGCATAGATGTTACTAAGAACAGAATAAGCAGAGCAAAGATCCATAATATAGAGAAAGAATATTGGTTGAGATGTTAAACACAGATCAAAGCCTCGCAGGTAAGATGTGTAGCCTCAGTTTTTTATGACATAATTCTTATTTAGATTTTAAAGATTTTAAATACTTCTGCATAGCAACAAATACTCCCACAGTCATTGATGCTGTAAAAGCTAAAGAAATTCCATAAATCACATATACTTGCCAATCTTTAGTTTTTAAGTAGATGTCGATGACTTTTTCACTACTGTTTATTAAATGAAGATATCTAATACTAAACATCAGAATAAGACAGATTCCTATCAATAAGAGAGAATATCTTACAACTTTTTTGTAGGAATTTAATTCTTTTGCAAATTTCTGTTCTAAAGAGTCTTCTTTGTTTTAACTTACACTTGATATTTTTGTTTCATCAAGATCATCTAGCTCTTTTGTATTGATGTCTGTTGTCTTATTCATTTTTTATTAACCTTTGCTCAAAATATTTTTTTATTACAAAATCATCAATTGGATCTTGTAATTTAGTTTGTGACCAAGGACTTCCTGGAAGGTGAGACCACTCCACTAGTTTTCCAGCTGAATATTTTGCGTAAGCATCAATAGTTTTTCTTAGCAACGATATTTCATCTTCAGAAAAAACGTTTGCACACTTATCCTTATAGTCTAAAAGGTACTGTATAAAACCATCTCTATTTTTTGATGTAACGTTATAAACTCTTGGAAAAACTGGACCATGAGGCCATGCTTTTGGATGTTCAGTGCAAATTCTTTCATCAAAAGCTGCCAACATAATTCCATAGCAACAATACAGAAGTTTTTGTAGTTTTGTAAGATTTATAAAGTAGTTTGATACGGCGCTGTGTTTGACGATGAAAGAGGCAATATCAATACTATCTAAAGCGATTTCTTTCATATATACCTCCAAAATAAATCAGCGTTTAATTATTGTTCTTTTAACACTAAGTTTAACTTCTTTTTGGGGAAATTCTAACAAAGATGTAAAAAAATTAGTGTGATCTTAGTGATTGATTGTATGGTGAATGTGAAAAAGGAATTTTATTTAATTAAATGGCGGTGAGAACGGCCACCATTTTTAACTAATTACTTATTGATTTATAATTAAATCTAGTATGCTATACACTCTGTATGGCGGCTGTATGGCGGTGAATCCCACGTGATCCAACACACTTTTTTTCATTATTATTGCATAAAATAGGCAGCATCTCTACTGCCTATAAACTATGCATGCATGTGCTTAACTCTGTCACGAACCTCAGCACGTTTTGCGTCATTAAAACGGTCTAAGGTCCCTACAAGATAACCTGTGACACGTCTGATGCGCTCAAACTTGACACCTTCACCTACAATGCCATTAACAGCGTGTAATCTTGTGTACATAATTTACTCCTTTTTAGTGTCCTAAATCAAATAGTTAAACTTTTGCATATTTACCAAAGCGGTTTGAGAATGTATATTACCCATTAGAAAACCGTTGGAGAAGAGATATGAAATATAGAATAGGTCTTCCATTTTGGAAACAAATATATAAATTGTTTGGTGTAACCTTATCATATCGCTATGATATTTTTAGATCAAAAGAAACAGGGTTAATTTATGGCTGTAGTCCTGATATTAAAGGGCTTAATGCAGAGGGTAAAACTGTTCAAGAAGTAATCGAAGCTATTGAAAGTGGGGCTTACGATCTAGTAAGACTTGACCTTTATGGAGTAGATGACGAAAAGGATCATCCAAAAATTTCTCCTAATGGAATTATTATAGGTGCACTTTCTTAATGAACGGTTATTACAAAATTGTCATTGAGATCTTAAAAGAACATGGTTACAGATATTATCGTAACGGTAAAGGCTCCCATGAAATTTGGATTAAACAAGACGCTCATGGAAAACTAACAGGTCGTGTTCAAATTCCTACACATCTAGCAGATAAACATTTTGCTCAAAAACTCTTACGAGATATTGGCATTACAGACAAAGTTAATTAGTTATTATAAAGCCTCTATTACAGAGGCTTTGTTATTCTTAGAACGAGTTACGACTAGTACTTTTTATCCCATGATTTACCGTAGACGTCTTCAGGTAAATCAATCTCTTTAGAAAAAGCCCGCTCACAGTGATGTTGATTGTGAGCTAAGAAGTTAATTACTTTAACCATTATAGCCCATCTCTTTTTATCTCTGCATCTCCATGAACGAGCTGACAGTGTTTCGTCTGGATAACCAGCTAGCAAAGTGTTAGCTAGCTGGTCAATAGATACAGCAAGATTATGAAAGTATCTACTCATTAGTAAAATCCTTCATCTTAAAGTCGAAAGTAATTGCCTCTAGTTCTTCTTTAGTAGTACATGCATTAATTTGTGCTCTGTAGGCCCACTTCTGCTGATATAAGTACTGACCGTTCAAAATTTCCTCTGAGAGTAGAGTATTAAGCTGAGCTAAAGTCAGACTATGTACCGTGTTTTGTGAATCCACATAAGCTACAGGCTCCTGACCTGCTGCGAGCAGGCCATTGATATTATTCTGTGAACGTAAATCAGCATTTGCTTTAAAACCTAGGGATGAGTTAATGATCATGTCTTCATTTACGAGCCGATCATCAAACTGATGTCCTGCTGCTGTCAGCTCATCAAGTTTCTTATCTTTTAGCTCATCTAATGTAGGCTCGGGTACAGGTGCTTTCTGAACTACAGTAATATTGTTATCGTCATCGCGTTTAGTTTCGTATCCACTATCGTCAGTTATTAAAGTATCTACCAGGGTCTTTAACTCATACTTGTGCTTTGACTGATCTTCATGAACAACAGTTACATTCTCAAGCTCAGCTGCTGTAGTAGGGATTAACTCGTAGCCCCATTCTTTTGTGTCTTTATTAAATACGCTCCAATAGCCTTTTTTAGCTGTAGGTTTGGTTAAAGTGCAATCTTCAGGCACTAACCAGCCACCTGCTAGAGGATCAGCCATAACCATGGTCTCGCCGATAAGATAACCGTTGCTATCAAACTGATATGCAGTTGTTGTTTTTGACATATTAAGGATCTCCTATGATCACAGATAAAAAAATCGAAAAATTAAAAGGTAAAGACAAGCGCTATACAGTCGCGCTCGGTGAAAGTTTGTATTTAAGAGTTCAAAGCTCTGGGCATAAGTCGTGGGTATTGCGTTACTCGTACTGCGGTCGAGTTCGAGACCTAACTTTAGGTACATGGCCTGAGCTTAAAGTGCTACAGGCAAAGCAAGCAGCACACATAAAACGTGAAGAATTAAAGTTAAAACCATCTGCTGGGTTAACACTGCGTGATGCTTACAAACTGTGGCAATCTAAGAAAAAAGGACATATCTCATCATACGTTGAGGAATGTCACCGCATTGAGCTACATCTGATGCCTAAGCTTGGTAAGCTACAGCTTGAACAGATAACAGCGCCTGTAGTATTTAATCTGCTGCTTAATCTTCAAGATGAAGGTAAGCT
>DKDL01000121.1:0-5411 GCA_002449335.1 Succinatimonas sp. UBA6849
TAGAACGACCTTCTCAATTTGAAAAAGATCACAAAGTTTTTTGATGAGAATTATTTTTGGAAGATTTTAAGAATTGAAAAAAAGAAAAGCTCGGAACACGCCACCTGTCCGAGTCTGCTTTCAGATCTTTATTACGACTGAATTTATTAAGTTTTAAGATAATGGTGCAAAAGCACTGATTGCAAACGTTGCAATTGCGGTTAATACTGTAATAAAAATCAAAAAGGTGTTGGTCTTAGAAATCACGTCATTCCCTCCGATAAATGCTTTCATATTGTTATTTCTTATGTTTGTTATTTTTATTTGTATGTTTTATTTTTCAAGCACACGCATTCTAAACTTTTGCAATAATAAAAAAATATACAGGGGCATATTCTGTGACATAGCCCCTGTTTGCAAATTTATAATTGTGATCTTTGTTCCTATTTCTTAGGAGGGACAGAACCTTCAGCATTCATATTCATGAGCTTGCTCTTGTGAGCGTTTACAACAGCCTGCATGATGATGAATAAGCATAGCAGTAAACCTACTACGATCTTGGTCCACCAAGCTGAGAGAGTACCCTGGAAGGAGATCAGGGTTAAGATAGTACCTTGAATCATTACACCTAACAGAGTACCAGGCATGAAGCCTACACCGCCCATTAACTGAGTACCACCGATAACAGATGAAGCAATAGCATCCATTTCCATACCTAAACCATGTAAGGTATAGCCAGATAGCATGATCCATGAGTAGGTAATACCACCTAAGGCAGCACAAAAGCCTGAGATTACATAAACGCGAACTCGAATTGAATCTACCTTCAAGCCCATTAGTCTTGCTGACTGCTCATTACCACCGATTGCATATACACCACGACCAAATGAGGTATAGCGTAAGATGATGGTTGCAATAACTACCATTACGAGAGCAATTAAAGCTCCTAATGATAAGAAGCAATCACCGATAGGCACTGAGAAGAATGCCAAATCTGAGTAGAACTGATTGTCAATTGGCACACTATCACGTGACAGAATAGCGGTTAAACCTCTGCAAAGGAACATAGTACCTAAGGTAACAATGAAAGGTTGCAGTCTGAAATAAGTGATAAGTAAACCGTTAATTAGACCTACTGCAATACCGATGAAGAGAACTAAGAACATACATAAGTATGGGCTTAAAGTTGTGTCTCTCATCATTACAGCAAGTGACATACAGGTAAGTGATACCACCGCACCAACTGACAGGTCGATACCACCAAAGCCAGAGATAATGGTGAAGGTAATACCTACAGTCACAATGATAAGTGGAGCATTGTCAATGAAGAGGTTTAAAAACACCTGTGGTGAGAAGAAACCTTCAAAAGCAACAGAACCGATTCCGAACAGGATGATAAATAGAGCACCTGTTACATAGAAAGGAAAGTTCTGAGATGCAACCAGGTTTGAAATGAACCTACGCATTTGTTGCCTCCTTAGTATTTTCTGACTTCTTTAAGTGTTTAAACTTATAGTCACTGTACATCTGCTTAAACTTCTCTGACTGGAATACGATGATCAAAAGAATTACCACAGCCTTTACAGCAGGTAATCTGTCTGATGAAACACCGATTGCGTACATGGTTGTAGTTAAGGTCTGAATGGTAATAGCACCGATGATAGTACCGCCGATGTAGTATCTGCCACCAACCATTAAGGTACCACCTAAGGTAACAGCCAAAATGGCATCCATTTCCATGTTCAAGCCGGCGTTATTAGCATCAGCGGCTCGAATTAGAGAACCTTCAATTAAGCCTGCAGTACCTGCGCAGAAGCCTGAGAAGATATATACAGCAAATAACACTGCGGTAACTTTAATACCTGAGTAACGGGCAGCATTTGCGTTAATACCCACAGACTGAATCATAAGACCTATAGAAGTTCTCTTGTCTAAGAAAATTACCAACAGAACCATAGCTAACGCAATTAACATTGCTGTAGGTAACATAACACCAGGAATGTTGCCTCCGATGTAAGCAAATGGCTTGTAGTAAACAGTAATAATCTGACCGTCAGTCATTAACTGAGCAATACCACGACCTGCTGTCATTAGGATCAAGGTTGCAACCATAGCCTGGATCTTGAACTTTGCAACTAAAGTTCCATTCCAGATACCTGCCACGACACCAACTAAGAGCGAACAGATAATTGCAACAAAGAATGGATGATGAGGAATTCCTGAAATATCACCACCTAAGAGTACGCAGCATGTAGCTGATGAAATAGCAACCACAGCACCTACTGAAATATCAATACCGCCGGTTGCAATCACAAAAGTCATACCTAAGGCTAGGATGATAAGTGATGAAGCACGGTAGAGAATATCAATAGGACGACCGTAGAGGTTACCGTTTTGCATAATTTCAATCTTAAAGAAATTATCTACAAACAGTGCATTGAATAAAAGCAGTATGGCAAGAGCAATTAAAGGCAATGCCAGTGAGCTTTTGGTAAATTTTTTAACAAGATTTTCCATGATAATCTCCTGCAATCGCCTGCATGATGTGTGCAGTTGAAATTTCATCACCGTTAAGCTCGGTTACCTTTTCATGATCTCTTATGATCATAATTCTTGAGCAGGTACGTACCATTTCTCCCATCTCACCAGAGATGAAGACCACTGACATACCTTTTTCTTTAGCAAGAGACACTGCTAAAGACTCAATTTCTGTCTTAGTACCAACATCGATACCACGAGTAGGCTCATCTAAGATAAGTAAGTTAGGCTCGGTTGCCAACCAGCGGGCGATAATTACCTTCTGCTGATTACCACCAGACAGATTCTTGATTAACTGCTCTCTATCTGAAACTTTAATTCTTAATAAGTTGATGTAGTAATCTGCTAATTTGTTCTGACGAGCACGAGACATATGACGGAACATACCGTTCTTAGCCTGAAGAGCTAAGATAATGTTCTCTCTTACAGAAAGATCACCGATGATACCCTGTACTTTTCTGTCCTCAGGACAGAAAGCTACACGTTTTTTCATCATATCCATTGGTGACTTTATGGAAACAGAAACACCATCTACATAGATGTTGCCACTGCTCTTTAGCATGGTACCGAATAAGGTTTCAGCAATCTCAGATCTGCCTGAACCTAAAAGGCCAGCAAAACCTACAACCTCACCTTCTTTAATATCCATGCACAGATCTTTTACCTTACCAGGTACAGTTACATGATCAGCTTCAATAAAGATGTTGCTGCGAGGTATAGATTTATCAACATTTGATTCAATCTCACCTTCTTTAACCTCTTTACCCATCATCTTGGAGATAAGCTGAATTCTTGGGAGATCTTTAATCTCATACTCACCTACATAAGTACCATCTCTTAAAATGGTTACCCTGTCGCAGATGGTATAAATCTGCTCTAAGAAGTGAGAAATAAAGATAATTGAAATTCCCTGATCACGAAGTGATCTCATGATCTTAAACAGTCTTTCAGTTTCTTTATCTGATAATGATGAAGTAGGCTCATCTAAAATTAGAACTTTGCATTTAGTGTCGATTGCACGGGCAATTGCAATCATCTGCTGCATAGCAACAGGATAGAAATTCAATTCCTTGGTTACATCAATATCGATACCAAGTTCTTTAAATAGAAGATCGGATGCATTCTTCTGCATGGTTGCCCAGTCAATACGACCAAAGCTTCCACGTGGCTCACGTCCGATGTAAATATTTTCAGCTACAGATAAGTTTGCACACAGGTTAACTTCCTGGTACACAGTTGAAATACCCATCTTCTGGCTGGCAAGAGGAGTGGTAGGCTCTATTTGCTTGCCATCAAATACGATTGTGCCGTTGGTTTTATGATATACACCAGTTAAAACTTTAACTAAAGTAGACTTACCAGCACCGTTCTCTCCCATAAGAGAAATAATTTCGCCTTTTTTAAGATTAAACTCAACATCCTTTAAGGCTTTCACTCCTGGGAAGAACATGTCTATATGTTTCATCTGCAGTATATAGTCGTTATCTTGCAAGGCCATATATAGCCCTCCTCATGCAGGTGTTCTTCAACAACTTGAGAATCTATGCTCTTTAAAAATATCCCGTAAAGAGCGATAGAATAAATTGATACTTTGAGTGCGTTTACGATTAAGTAAGGGTGCCATAGGCACCCTTCTTCTAGAGTTACTATGAATTAGTACTTACGTGTTGGGAATACGTCTTTAGCAGTATCTGCTGGGAATACACCTTCCTCAACGAATACGCTCTTAGGTACAGATTCACCCTTTAAGATCTTTTCAGCTGTTGAGAAGAACAGATCACCCTGTAATGGGTTACACTCAACAGTAGCATTTGACTTGCCTTCGATCATAGCCTGGAAGATACCCTTTACACCGTCAACTGATACGATGATGATGTCTTTAGCAGGTTTTAGACCTGCAGCTTCAATAGCCTGAATTGCACCTAATGCCATATCATCATTCATAGCAAATAGAACGTCGATATCTTTAGGATTTGACTTTAAGAATGACTCCATAACTTCCTGACCTTTCTGACGGGTAAAGTCACCAGTCTGTGAAGCTAAGATGTTATACATATCCTTGTTTGGAGACTCTTTTAATGCATCGTTAAAGCCGTTACCACGACCGGTGGTTGCAGATGCACCTACAGTACCCTCAAGGATAACAATATTTAACTTGTCGCCACCATTACGTGGTTTTACATTGTTCTTGTGGACATATGTATCTAACCAATCGAATACCTTACGACCTTCGGTGTAGCTGTCGGTACCGATCTTTGCAACATACAATGAAGGATCTGAAACTGTTAAATCACGGTCCATTACTAATACAGGGATCTTTGCACGCTTTGCTTCACGAAGAATGTTATCCCAACCGGTTGCAACGATAGGTACGAAACCGATTAAGTCAACCTTCTGTGCAATGAAAGTACGAATTGCTTTGATCTGATTTTCTTGTTTCTGCTGAGCATCAGAGAACTTTAAGTTGATGTTGTGTGCTTTTGCAGCTGCTTTTACATCGTTGGTGTTAGCTGTACGCCACTCTGACTCTGCACCGATCTGAGAAAAACCGATTGTGATCTGCTTTGCCTGAACAGCTGACATTGAAGAAGCTGCAATTGCAGCGCCAAAAGATACAGCCAAGACAGCTTTTACTAGTTTCATAATAACTCCTGTGTATTTGTATGTTTGTAGAGAAAAAAACTTTATCTTTGTTGATTTATAGCTTCTTTCTGATTTTGATTTTAGGGCATGAAATTAAAAATGATTTTATTATGTAAATAAAACGTGACAGCGTTATCTTTTTTGAGAGGAATATTCAAAGAAAATTAGATTTATATCACTATTTTGCAACCCTTTACGTTAATTAGTTACGCAAATTAACCAAAAATTTACCAATATAAAAATCTCTTATA
>DKDL01000121.1:5439-5655 GCA_002449335.1 Succinatimonas sp. UBA6849
ATCTCTTATATATCAAAATATAAATATAAATTCAGTTGAACATTTGAGATTAAAAAAGAATATAAGCACAAAATTTAACGCAAACGATTACAGCAAGTAACTTTCTTTTAATAAACTACATTACTGGCAATAAATGCCAGTAGTTACAAATATCAAAATTTATATTGTGTATAATCAGAAGATATTAAGTAAAACAGGAACACAATCATGAGCAAA
>DKDL01000121.1:5750-6063 GCA_002449335.1 Succinatimonas sp. UBA6849
AGACTCCATACTTAAAGCAGGTGTTCTCTGAAGATGAATCTGTTGATGAGAATTCTTTAATTGATGGTACTACTGTTTTGCTCTTAACAAGACCTAGACGTTTTGGTAAGACCTTGCTCATGAATATGTTTGAGTCTTTTCTTGATATCAACTATGAGAAGCCTGGGGACACCTCAATTCAAGATCTGTTTTTCAAAGGTACCAAAATATTAGAAGACAAAGAGTTCTGTAAAAAATACATGGGACAATTCCCTGTTATTGCCATAACTTTAAAAGATGTGTCTGGTGACCGCTATGAAGATGCCTATTTCCA
>DKDL01000009.1 GCA_002449335.1 Succinatimonas sp. UBA6849
GAGGTGATTTCTCAGATAAAAAGAAAAAAGCACTCAGTAGACAAAATGTGAGCATATTCACAATGAAATTTACAAAGAACGCTCTGTCTGTAAAAGTCAGAGGGTGTTATAATTATTTCAAGAACCTATGGGGGTTCTGAACAGTTACTCCTGTTATTACATGTTTTGAGTAGTAACAGGATTTTTTTTGATACGATTTTAGTTATCTTTACACATTAAGATAAAACCAAGGAACCCTTTATGGATAACGAGTTATTTATCTCCTGGGCAAAAGAATTACAAAGCATTGCTCAGTCAGGATTGTTTTATGGAAAAGATGTCTTTGATAAAGAGCGCTATGAAAAGATAAGAGATATCTCTGCTCAAATGATGGCAAAAATCTCAGATCTTGAGGTTAGAAAAGTAAAAGAGCTCTTCTGTAATGAAATTGGTTACCAAACCCCAAAGATTGATACTCGTGCTGCTATCTTTAAAGATGACAAAATCCTCTTAGTTCATGAAAAGAATGGTACCTGGGCACTGCCTGGTGGCTGGTGCGACTATAATGTGTCAGTTGCTGAGAACACCATTAAAGAGACTAAAGAAGAAGCTGGTCTTGATGTTGAGGTAAAAAAGCTGATTGCTGTACAGGACAGAGCAAAACACAACTCTCCTTTATATGCTTATGGTGTGTGCAAGATCTTTGTTGAGTGCACAATTAAAAGTGGTCATTTTGAAGATAATATTGAGACTACAGGAATTGCCTATTTTTCAGAAGACGATTTCCCAAAATTAGCTCTTGAAAAGAATAATGAAGAACAGTTAAAGCTGTGTTTTAAAGCACATCGTGATGAGCATTGGGTTGCTATAGTAGAGTAGTTAACTATTGTAAGCTAACTAGCTCATTGATATCAAAAAATCAGATACAAAAAAGGGGAGCATAGCTCCCCATTTTTTTCAGAACTGACTACTATTAGATAGTCTGAACTGACATGGTGTTGGTGATTCCTGATGGAACTAAAGCACCGTTTACCATAACGATCTTGTCGCCAGCCTTAGCTAAGCCCATCTCAACAGCTAACTTCTTACCTAACTGGAAGAACTCATCAGTTGATGAAATGCGGTCAACAATCTTAGGCATTACACCACGAGTTACGCATAACTGACGAGCAGCCTTTACGTTAGGGGTTAAAGCTAAGATCTCAGCCTTAGGGTTGAACTTACGGATTGCACGAGCTGAATTACCGTGTTCAGTTGCAACAACGATAACTGGAACATTTAAAGCATCAGCAGCTTCTACAGCAGCTAAACATGCTGAATCGGTAACAGTCTTAGCTGAAACTACAGCTGGGAATACCTTGCCGTGGTTCTCTTCACAGTAAGCATCAGTACGCTCACAGATGGTGTTCATAGTGCGAACAGCCTCACGTGGGTACTTACCCTTAGCTGACTCACCTGATAACATAACCGCATCAGTACCGTCTAAGATGGCGTTAGTTACGTCACCTGCCTCAGCACGTGTAGGACGTGGATTCTTGATCATAGAATCTAACATCTGAGTTGCAGTGATAACTGGCTTACCAGCCTGGTTACAACGCTTGATGATGTGCTTCTGAGCGAAGATAACGTCCTGAGCAGGGATCTCAACACCCATATCACCACGAGCAACCATGATACCGTCAGCAGTTGCTAAGATATCTTCGAAGTTGTCTAAGCCTTCCTGGTTCTCGATCTTGCAGATGATCTTGATATCGTTACCGCCATTTGCGTCTAAGAAGTTACGAATATCTAAAACGTCTTCCTTAGTACGAGTAAATGAAGCAGCGATGAAGTCAACACCACGCTTGATACCGAATAATAAATCGCCCTTATCTTTCTCTGATAAGAATGGCATAGAAATGTGAGTATTTGGCAGGTTAACACCTTTGTGCTCACCTAAGTCGCCGTTGTTCTGTACTTCACATACAACGTCGTCGCCGTTGATCTCGATAACCTTTAAGCCGATTAAACCGTCGTCTAATAGAACAGTTGCACCAACTTTTAAGTCTTTTGCTAAGTTAGGGTATGTAACACCAACTTTAGTCTTATTACCAACAAACTTGCTGTCTGAAGTTAAAGTGATCTTATCGCCAGTAACTAAAGAAACATCTTCGCCGTTCTCTAAGTCACAAGTTCTGATTTCAGGACCTTTAGTATCTAATAGAACAGCAAAAACTTTACCAGTTTCCTGCATGATTGCGTTAATGTTTGTGATACGACCACCGTGCTCTTCGAAGTCACCGTGTGAGAAGTTCAGACGCATTACGTTCATGCCTGAATTTAGTAAGGTTTCCATAATTTCGCGCTTCTCGGATTTTGGACCGATAGTGCAGACCATTTTAGTCTTTTTCATATTTAGGCTCTCCTAGCGGAGTAATAAGATTGAAGAATGTAGTTTGTAAAAATTCACGCAAATTATAGCAGAATTCAAAATAAATAATAGTTAAATTTTGTTAACAATATCAAAAAAAATCGAGCAGTTTATTGCTCGATTTTTTAACTTAAGTTTACTTAATTTTTTCTTTTAATTAAAAGAACTTAACGTACATTAAGAACTGTAAACCTAGGGAAATAAATGATATTGCAGCAGCAGTACCATATGCAATGTACCATGTTAGTTTTGAGTGAATACCAAAATCATGGCTTGAGTGGTGCATTCTGTGTAAAGCATAGAAGCTTAATAAGAATACAACACCAAATACGCATAGGCTTAGGAACCAGTTACTGAAAATGCTGTAAACCTGGCCTAAGTTTAATACACAGTGCTGTAGATCTGAGCTGGTTAGACCAGCTGCGATCAGAACTACCATAATTGCAGGTAATACAATAGCTGCTACCATGCCACCAGCACCGAACATTAACCAGTACATTGGCTCGTCTGAACGAGTTGGAAGGAATTGACGCATTTGTGAATTCTCCTTAAATGGTTAAGAAAGCAACAGCCAAGATAACTACAGTAGCGCCAACTAAAGCTAAGTATAAAGCGCTCTTGGTTACCCACTCTGGCAGAAGCTCTGTTGAGTTCTTGTTCATGAATACACGAACAGCCTTTGGCATTAAAGCGAACCAAGTTACAGCGTGGAATAACTGTGAAACTAGGATTACAACGTTAATTGCGATGATAACAGGGTTACCAAGGAAGTTCTGTAAATACCAAATGTATGGAGCAACACCAGTTAAGGTAGGTGCTGAGCCAACTTCACATAAAGCTAGCATGAAGATACCAAATACGATCTCTAATACAGCTAGTAATGCAAGCACAGCAGTGCCTTCACGAACCATATAGTAGATGTAGAATGGGTTATCTAACCACCAGGTTAATTTCTTAACAGGTGGGTTGTATGGCTTACGATATGATTTTACTTCGCTCATTTTATTAGTGCTCCGGTTTGATCATGTTGAATACGTAGTCTGTAGCAGACATCTTCTTACCTAACTGAATAGCTGAAGATGGATCTACGTGTTTTGGACAAACCTCTGAGCAGTAACCTACGAAGGTACAGCCCCAAACGCCTTCCTCTGAATTTAGGAATGGTGCACGAAGTTTAGCGCCAGCGTCACGATTATCAACATTGTAACGGTATAGCAGAGTTAAAGCTGCAGGACCGATGAACTTAGGGTTCAGCTTGTACTGAGGGCAAGCTGCGTAGCAGCAACCGCAGTTGATACACTGAGCGAACTGTAAGTAAGCTTCCATCTGCATAGGAGTCTGCTTGAAGTTCTTGTTCAGTGGCATATTTGCGTTCTTAGCATCAGGAATGATGTAAGGCTTGATACGCTCAATCTTCTCAATAAGATCTGATAAGTCAACAACCAAATCACGCTCGATAGGGAAGTTAGCTAATGGCTCGATCTTCATGTCCTTGCCTTCATAGTCACGTAAGAAGGTCTTACATGCTAGGTGAGGAACACCGTTAACCATCATACCGCATGAACCGCAAACAGCCATACGACATGACCAACGGAATGACAGGCTAGGCTCGAAGTTATCCTTGATGTAGAACAGAGCTTCTAGAACTGATGTGTCCTTGTGGTAAGGAACATCAAAGGTCTGCTCCCAAGGAGCCTTATCCTGCTCTGGGCGATAGCGAAGAACAGTGATCTTCATAGTTTTCTGCTGTGATTCCATTATTTAGCCTCCTTTGCCTTTCTTGCGGCTTCAGCAGCTTCTGCTTCAGCACCATATACACGCTTAGCAGGCTGGAAGGTTGTAATCTTAACGTCGCTTAGTTCGATTCTTGGCTCATCAGCACCATCTTGCTTGAATGCTAATGAGTGCTTTAAGAAGTTTACGTCATCACGCTGCTTGTAAGCACCGTTAGGACCATCTAAACGCTGATGTGAACCACGTGACTCTTTACGGTTGATAGCTGAGTGAACCATACACTGTGCTACATCTAAGGTGTAACCTAACTCGATGCGGTTCATCCACTCGGTGTTGAATACACGACCGCGGTCGGTGATACCAACGTTTACTAAGCGCTTCTGTAACTGCTTTAAGGTATCAATGGTCTTCTGCATTGACTCTTCTTCACGATAGATACCAACGCCTTCTTCCATTGACTGACCCATCTCATGACGGATCTTAGACTGTGACTCAGTGCCCTTAACGTCGAACAGGTCTAAAGCACGCTTCTGAGCAGCTTCTGCCTGACGAGCTAATTCAGGTGAATCGAAGTCCTTTAACTGGTGAGCACGTTCTGCCATAGCGTCACCACCGATCTTACCGAATACGATGGTCTCAACTAATGAGTTAGAACCTAAGCGGTTTGCACCGTGAATACCAACTGAAGCACACTCACCACCAGCATATAGGCCTGGCATACGAGTCTCGGTGTTACCGTTAGTCTCGATACCACCCATGGTGTAGTGAACAACAGGACGAACTGGAACTGGAGCCTTAACAGGATCAACACCTGAGTAAGTCATAGCAAGTTCACAGATCAGAGGTAAACGCTCATGTAAGTATTTCTCACCTAAGTGAGTTAAGTCTAAGTGAACAGCCTCACCTAAAGGATACTTAATGGTACGGCCTTTCTTTGACTCGTTCCAGAAAGCCTGTGATAGACGATCACGAGGACCTAATTCCATGTACTTGTTCTTTGGATGTCCAACAGGAGTCTCAGGGCCTAGACCGTAATCCTGTAAGTAACGGTAACCATCCTTGTTATATAGAACACCACCTTCACCACGGCAACCTTCTGTCATTAACAGACCGCAACCTAGAAGACCTGTTGGGTGGTACTGAACGAATTCCATATCACGTAATGGAACACCGTGACGATAAGCTAAAGCCATACCATCACCGGTAACGATACCGCCGTTGGTGTTGAATAGGTAGCAACGACCTGCACCACCGGTAGCTAAGAATACTGCTTTTGCATTGATCTGACGGAATACACCGTTCTGTAAATCGTAGCAAACTACGCCGCGGCACTGACCATCTTCTTCTAGAAGATCTAATACGAAGTGCTCGTCAAAGCGCTGAATTGAAGGGAATTTTACTGATGTCTGATATAAGGTATGTAACATGTGGAAACCAGACTTATCAGCAGCAAACCATGTGCGAGGTACTTTCATACCACCGAAACGACGAACGTTAACGTCACCGTTTGGCTTACGGCTCCAAGGGCAGCCCCAGTGCTCTAACTGGTATAACTCTTCAGGTGCCTGGTGAACGAACTTCTCAACAACATCCTGCTCACATAGCCAGTCACCACCAGCTACTGTATCTTCAAAGTGTTTCTGATATGAATCGTCATCACGAACAACACCAGCAGCACCACCTTCGGCAGCAACAGTGTGTGAACGCATTGGGTAAACTTTGGAAATGAGTGCAACTCTTAATTTAGGGTCAGCCTGAGCAACTGCAATAGCAGCGCGAAGACCAGTACCACCAGCACCCACGATCGCAACATCGGCTTGATATTTTTCCACGTGAATCTCCTAATTACCGTAAGGATCTCTGCACAATAAAAACAGAGTCCAAGGTTAGCAAGCAAAAAAACAACGTAATTATAACTGTAAATGATATTTTTTTTTATTTTTAAATGTCAGTTTTTATTAACTGTTTGAAAATAAATATAAAATATTATCTACAATACTAGACAAAAATCTAAAATCTCAAAATTGGCTAATTTTGATGAAATTCTCTACTTTTCTTGAGCAGAAACGATAAGTGATCTGCCCATTTTTACAGGTAGAGAAGCTTCAATATCTGAAGGTAATTCACCCTGATTATCTCCCCACAGGCAGATAACTGTGCTGCCATATTTGAAGTAACCAATTTCATCACCTTTCTGATAGTGAATGTTATCATTTGAGTAGTCTTTAATTTCTAATCCTACTCTTCTGTTTACGGTACCACCCCATGTAGTATGGATACTGCCAACTAATGCAGCACCAACCATTACCACGCACAGTGGACCTACAGCTGTCTCAAAAAAGCACACCATTCTTTCATTTACGGTGTACAGATCAGGTATGTTAGAAATGTTTCTTCTGCCAACTGGGAAAAGTCTTCCTGGAACATGAATAGCTTTCTTTAAGGTTCCGTCAATTGGCATATGAATTCTGTGATAGTTAGAAGGGGAGAGGTAGATACAAGCGTAACGACCATCTTCAAACTGTTCTGAGTCGACGCTGTTACCACCTACTAAAGCTTTTAATGAATAGTCGATGCCTTTTGCCTGAATCAGTCTGCCATTGGTGATTTTACCTGCTTGTCCAATGGTACCGTCAACAGGGCATACAGCAAGACAGTCTTTATCTAAAGGTCTTGCGTTCTCTTCTAACTTTCTAATAAAGAAATCATTAAAGGTCTTGTATGACTCAAGATCTTTATTAGCAATTTCATCAGTATTGATGTTAAAAGTTTTAATGAAGTTCTTAATTAAAAATTGAGTAAATCTGCCCATTGGCACGTCTGTAAGCTTTGCTGACAGAGATGACAAGGTTGTAAATGGGGTAATGGTTTCTACAGTTTTTAAAAGAAATGATGTAAATGACATTGCTTCTCCAGAACAAACTATTCAGAACAAATAAAGTGTCTGTCGTCTGTGAATAATAGAAGAATATAAAAAAATTGCGAAGATTTTATCAAAATCTTGTGAAATTTAGCAAAAGAAAGTGTTTATTTGATTAAGAGGTCATAAAAACAGGTCATATTCTTGCGAATATGACCTGTGCTTTAGATCTTTCTAAAATCTAATTATTCATGCATTAAATTTCAAACATATGAACGATTTCAGATAACTTACTGATTTCTCCATGAGTATTTGAAATGTTCTCATTAACGACTTGCAGTTCTTGAGCAAGGTTCTTGGTACCATCGGTAATGTTCTTCATATTTGATGAAATCTCAGAAGTAGCTGTTGTTTGCTCTTCAGCTGCAGTTGCAATCTGAGTGATCTGTGCATTAACTTCTGTTACCTTGTCAGTTACTTCACTTAGAATTGAGTGCAACTGACCGGTCTCCTCAGAAATACCATCCATAACTTTTACAGATGTCTGCATAGCTTCATCAGCAACATTAGCATCATTCTGAACTTGAGATACCATTCTTGTGATCTCTTGAGTAGAAGCTGAGGTTCTAGATGCTAAGGCTCGAACTTCATCTGCTACAACTGCAAATCCCTTACCAGCTTCACCAGCACGAGCAGCCTCAATAGCGGCATTTAAAGCCAGTAAGTTAGTCTGAGAAGCGATGTCATCAATAGTCTGAACAATAGTACCGATCTTTTGAGCTTGCTCTGCTAAGTTCTTAACTAACTGAGCATCCTGTTTTGATTTTTGTACCTGTCTGTCTAGTTTATCAATAGTATCCTGAACTCTGTGGATACCGTTAGAGGTGATTTGAGCTGATTCATTAGAACTTGCTGATGCCTGCTCACAGTTTTTGGCAATGTCAGCTGTTGTAGATACCATCTCATCAGATGCGGCGGCAACAGTTATAGAATGAGACTGATTTTCTTCAGCGGTTTGACGAATTTCTGATGATGAAACATCAATGTCATGCATGGTTGCGCTAACATTTTTGGTTACGCTTTGAATTTGAGAGATACTTACCTGCCAAGATTTTCTCATCTTTTCTAAAGCATCTAGTAGGGGACTAAACTCGTCTTTTCTGCGGTTAACAATCTCTTGGTTAAGTTTTCCTGAAGCAAGGATGGTAGCAAACTTTACTGATTGTCCAATGATATCTGAAATAGCTTTTGGCATAGTACAGATAATAGCTACAGCAACTAAGATTGAGAATAAGGTTAAACATACAGCAATAACTAAAGGAGTATTACTGGTGATACCTTTTACATGATCTTTAGATACAGCAATCTGATATCCATTTACTTTCACTACATTCTCTTGAATAGTAATGAAGTCAGCAAGCATTGTAGATGTATAGAATAGAGTTGCCTTTTCTCTATCGCCACTTTCAATTAATGGAATGTACTGTGTGTTTAATAGCTCAATGAAATTGTTGGTTGCTTTTTTTACAGCACCAATTTCTGTTGGGTATCTTGCCATCTGCAACTTGTCAGCTGCAATTTGCATCTTTGATACATTGTCATTAAGGGTAGCTTTTGCACTATCGTAAGAGGTACCGTTATTAATGCTCTGAATAATGCTGTTAACAGCAAAAGCATAATCTGCGGTGGCTCTGGTTCTGCCATAACGCTCTGATAATGTTGTATGTACAAAGCCTGCAACGTCCTTGTTGGTAAGACAGTTTGCAATTGATGTCCATGAAAGAATGATGGATACAATAACTAATGATAAATAGCTTAAGATTAACTTTTTCTTAATAGTTAGACTATATAAAAAACTCATAGCGCCCCCTCATGTTTTTGTTCTTATTAGGTCACTTGTTTGCTTTGTGTTCCCGTCTTTCTTACGGTTATATTTAATATAGTCGGCAGTGATCTAAAATAATTCACAAAAAAGTGCAATTTTGGGGCAATTTCACAAAATGTTATGTAAAAGTATGAAGTAGATAACAATAATTCTTAATAAGAAGAGTAATTTTTTGTAATTAATACTTAAAAAACTGTTAAAAATCACACAAGAAAAACGCACCACGGTGAATTACAGTGCGTTTTATCTTACGTGCACAAAGTGTGCTTTATTGCTATACAGTTTAATTTTTTTTGTACTTTCTTTTAAACTTTAAATGCTGAAACCATGTTAGACAGAACAGAGATTTGAGTATTTGTCTGTTTGATGTCCTCATTTACCTCAACTAGATCTTCTGCTAAATCTTTTGAGCCATCGGTTATCTGTTTCATGTTAGTAGAAATCTCAGATGTAGCAACTGTTTGCTGTTCGGCAGCGGTTGCAATTTGAGTGATCTGACCTGATACTTCGTTAACTTTTGTGGTCAAAGTATTTAATATCTCCTCAATCTCACCACTCTCACTTGCTAGTGCATCCATTACCTTGGTTGATACCTGCATTGCTTCATCTGCTTGACCTGCATCAGCCTGTACCATCTGAACCATGCTAGTAATTTCCTGAGTAGAGTTAGAGGTTCTTGATGCTAGTGCGCGAACTTCATCTGCTACCACAGCAAATCCTTTTCCTGCTTCACCTGCACGAGCGGCCTCAATTGCAGCATTTAATGCTAGCAAGTTAGTTTGAGCTGCAATGTCATCAATAGTCTGCACTATTGAACCGATCTTTTGAGCCTGATCTGACAGTTTTTGAACTAACTGAGCATCTCCTCTTGATTTAATAACCTGTTCATTGATCTTATCAATGACGTTTTGAATCTTGCCAACAGAGCTTTCAGTAGCCTTAGCTGATTCTTCAGCGGCAGCTGAGGCATGTTCACAGTTTTTAGCGATATCCTGAGTGGTTGATACCATCTCATCAGATGCAGCTGCCACTGTTAAAGCTCTATTCTGGTTGTCTGAAGCGGTATTGCTGATTAAATCAGAAGTATTAGTTAATGTTCCTATTACATCTTTTAACTTTGATGCTGAGTGAATAACATCACCAATGCCCTTCTGCCATGATGATCTCATCTCCTCTAAAGCGTGCATTAAAGGCCTGAATTCATCACGTCTGTCGGTGTTAAGAGTTCTGGTCATATCACCTTTAGCTAGTTCTTTAGCTAGCTTTGAGATTGAGTTGATATGAGCTCTTAAGTTATTGGCAATTAAATAGGTTAAGAAGATAGCAATTAAGATCTCAAATACAGTACAGCTGATAATAGTTATGTGTGTACCTGAACTCTTAATTGATGCCATAGCATTTTGAGTTTCTCTTAACTGATTTCCGTTAACTGTAACCATGTTGTTACAGATGATCATGAAATCCTGATTTAAAGAGTTAATGAAGATCTTTTCAGCTTCAACATATTTATCAGCCTGTATGAGGGGAACAAATTCATTTCTAAATGAATCTAAGTAGGCTTTGGTACTTTCTTTAATTGCGCCAATTTCTTTAGGGAATCTTTTCATCTGCAAGGCATCAGCACAAGCTTGCATTCTATCCATAATTGCACTTGCTTTGCCTAAAAGATCTTGTTTGTTACCGTTTTGTGATACTAGATCTTTAGCTAGGAAGTTCATGTCATAGAAAGAGTCTAAAGCTCTTCTTGTTCTTTCATATCTAACATTCAGGGCATCGATTTTATCTATAGTGTGTGATCTTGAGGATGAAATGGTTAAAGATGCAGTAGTAGCTAAAATGATAGTTAAAAAGATCACGCAGAAAAAACTGCTGATGATCTTTATCCTGAAAGACAAATTATTAAGAAATGACATAAAGATCCCCTCGTTTGTTGCTTATGCTGAGTTTGCTTAGATTGTGGCATCCAAAACTTCATCATATTTATGTTGTTATGTTTAATTGATATATATTTGAAGTTAATAGAAATAGTTCTTATTTAATTTTTTATCTTACTAAGATAGATTGTAGAGTGTTTTTTACAGTTGTCTAATAAAAAATACAAATTATGTTGTGTTGTTTGCAAAAATAAAAAATAATTTTATACAAACAATGTTAACGATAAAGATTACTAATATTTTGAATTGTAAGCTAAAAATATTTATAATGATATGGTTAACATACACTGCAGTTTAAGAA
>DKDL01000127.1:0-127 GCA_002449335.1 Succinatimonas sp. UBA6849
ACAACATTCAAAACAGATTTAACTCTGATTTTATAAAATTAAACTTACATAAAAAGTTAGTTGATGCTCTTGTCTGTGGTAATCAACAGGAAATCTATGACATCTTCTTTGATATGTTACAAAAATA
>DKDL01000127.1:211-1963 GCA_002449335.1 Succinatimonas sp. UBA6849
CTTTAGAGAACTACTACCATGGCTTTATCAATGGCATCTTTACAAGTTGCGAGAAATTCATCTCTGAATACCACTCTAACTATGAAGCTGGTAATGGTTACCCTGATATTACCTTTAAAGCTGAACGTAATACCAAAGCTGTAATCATTGAGATTAAAGCTACATCTGATGAAGAGGATATGGATGAGCTTGCAGCTGATGCTCTAGCTCAGATTGATGAGAAGAATTATGCTCTACCTTTTACCAAGCAATCAAAGATTACAGAGATCTACGCTTATGGCATAGTATTTTGTAAAAAGGATTGCAATATTCTAGTTAATAAGTTGAAGTAGAATATAGTATCATCAGATCAAAACAAGATCTGATGATATAAATTAGAACTGACATCCAAATCACATTCATAGAACAATTGCACAATAACTGAGATGAAACAATGTGATCGATTTTATCCTGCCTAATCACATCCTCTTCAAATAGATAAGTACTAACTATTTAATAAATAACAAAATAAATTTGAAGATAAATTTTAAGTCAAAGTTATTTTCTAAATAGTCAATTTTTTTGTTGTATCTCATGACGAAATATTTATAATTCACAAAAAAAGAATAACTTTTTGAATTACTCTGTTCTTCAATCTTTAGGAATTGCTTATGAAGAATCTGTCAAAAACCATTGTTGCATTAGGCATCGCTAGCTTTGCAACAATTGCTCAAGCCAAATCAGATATCAATATCTGGAACTGGAGCGACTATATCGGCGAAAATACTGTAGCTGATTTTGAAAAGGCATCTGGTCTTAAAGCTAACTATGCTGTTTTTGACAGTAATGAGCTCGTAGAGGCACGTCTATTATCAGGAAAATCAGGCTTTGATGCTGTGATGATGACAAGCTACTATGTTCCAAGACTTGCTAAAGCTGGTGCCCTGCAAAAGATCGACAAATCTAAGATCCCTAATTGGAAGAACTTAGATCCTGTAAGAATGAAAGCACTAGAGTCTATCGATCCTGATAACAGCTATGCTTACCCTTATACAGAGATCTCTGTAGGTATTGGTTACAACAAAGATAAGATTGAAGAAATCTTTGGCAAGGACTTTAAGTTTGACTCATGGGACGTTCTCTTTAAACCTGAGAATGCTAAAAAGCTAAAGCAGTGTGGCATTGCAGTACTAGACTCACCTATTGAGATCACTTCTGTTGTAATGCACTACTTAGGTAAAGATCCAAGCTCAGAGAAAGCATCTGATTACAATGAAGCTTTAGAAATTTTAACCAAATTTGCTTCAAACGTATCTTATTTCCACTCTTCACGCTACATCAACGATTTAGCTTCAGGTGAAGTTTGTGTTGCAGTAGGTTACTCAGGAGACGTGCTGCAGGCAGCTCAAAGAGCAAAAGCTGAAAAGATTAACATTGAGTACACCATTCCTAAGGAAGGCTCTATTTTCTGGTTTGACTGCTGGACAATTGCTGCTAATGCCGATCACTATGACAATGCTCTAAAGTGGTTTGATTATCTGCAGGATCCTAAGGTTGCTACCAATGTAGCTAACGAGATCCGTTACCTGTTACCAGTAAATGGTGCAATTGAAAATCTTGACCAGGCATTAAAGGACAATCCTTCATTTAATATCCCTGAGGATAAGATGAAGACCATGTACTTTGTAAAGCCAACATCATCAAAGATGACCAAGATCACTAACAGAATATGGAATTCTATGAAGTTAAATTCTGGTAAGAATGACGATGATT
>DKDL01000127.1:2007-12480 GCA_002449335.1 Succinatimonas sp. UBA6849
ATGATTCTGACAGTGGTAGCGGTTGGGATTAAGCTGCATTAAGATTAAAAGATCCCGTGATTGCTTGCAATAACGGGATTTATTTTGAAAGGATCTTGAGACAAACTTCTTTAAAATCTAAGCTACTTCTTGACTACGGCTTTATCATCTTCTTGCTTGTATAAGCTCAGGTTCAAGGTTCTAATATCCTCTCCTAAATTCTCTAACAATAAGCTAATATTCTTATCTTTAGCCATATTATTGCGAGTATCTTCAATTTCTTTTACATAGAATTTGCGTGCAAGATCTTCAGGGCATCCAGATGGAATACCCTGCACTTTTTCAATTTTAAGCTCTACAGGATGTCCCTGTTCAATTGAGAACTTAGTTCTTAAATTATGATGAAACTCTGGAGAGATAAACAGTAACTGGAAATCAGCTGATATCTGTAATACCCATGCATAAGGATTGTCAGGACTGATAAGTCTGTTGGTATAGCACAAAGCTGAGTATACAGGTCCATCATTGTAGCCTGCTTTTACAATATCCTGATACCAAAGATCGTTCTTATATACTCTGTCATAGAAATCACTTGATTGAAGCTGTCTGCCTAAACGCTTATTCTCAAACTGCTGATCTTCTTCAATAAGCTTCAAGGTAGATTCACGGAATTTCTTTGGATTACCATCAGTATTAGAGCTGTTCTCATCTGTTGCGATGTTATCAAATTTAAGATCACTGCCGGTAACTCTAGCTCCCTGTGAATATTCGTCATCGTCATAGCTCTCATCGACAATAGCATTACCTACAGGATCTGCATCAAATTCATAGGCATCAACAGGAACTTCATCATAAAAGTCTGGAGGCACCTCTGAAGAAGGAATTTTCTCAGGTGCAACAGGTGCATTTGTTCCATCTGATGATTGAGCATGAGCAGTTTGAGTTACTGAAGTTACAGGAGCTGATTGTGTCTTAACAGTTGCAACTTGCTGACTTAAATTGCTGTTAGATGCGATCTTATTAGTTGCAAGTGTATTACTTACTGCATTGCCGTTATCAGTTACATTATGATTATTGCCTAATTGTCCATTTAAAGTCTCATTTATAGCTAACTCTAAAGACTTAGAATAGGTACGAGCTTTAATTACAGGTACTGTATCTGTATAACTGCCCTTTTGCAGTTCTAATGCAACTGCCTTTGATAATGGGATAAAGTCTTGAACAGAAGAAACTGTTGTATCTGTTGATAAATCACCAGTAGAATTAGGTGTATTAGATGCATTGTTATTAGATGTAAGAGTAGCTAATGGTATATTGGAGCTTTCATCACTCTTGTCAACATTCTCTGAATTCTCTGCATTCTTTACATTTTTATCATTTGCAACATTTTCTGCACTAGCATTCTGATTAGTTTCTATTGCAGTATTTGTGGTGTTTAATGGTGCTGTTACTTCCTGATTAGGCTCAACTGCTATCTCATGAGGAACATTAGCGGAAACTTCTGTTGATGCTGTTATAGCAGGAATATCATTATTGCTTGCATCAACTAAAGCAGCACTGTTGTCAAATGATACTGAATTTACAGTAGCTGTGTTAACTGCATCAGGTATCTCTGAGTTTAAATTAGCTTTATCATCCTCTAAAAAGGCTTTGTTACTATCCTCAGTTAGACTTGATACATCAACATTCTGATTTAAGGTTGCAGCTTCTTCCTTTAACTTTTGATTTAGTGTCTGATTACTCTGTAATTGAGCAAGAGCTTCTTCCTGAGCCTTCCTTAAAAGCTCATCAGGTGTAAGTTCAGCAACTTGAGGAGTTAAAATCTCATCAGAAGATAAGGTCTTTACAACATCTTTAGACTCATTTTCTTTATCACTAGCAATTTCCTGTACTGCTTTAGTAAAGTCATCTACTAAAGTATGGTTGTCTTGATTTACTAAGGTACTGTTATTAGCTTTTGCTGTGTTTAAAGCTAAATTCTCAGTATTTTCTACTGCTTTCTTATCTGTTACAGTTGTTTCAGGAACGGTATTATTAGATGCTGTAGAGATATTTTCTGCGTTGTTAGGTTCAGATACAACTGTTGCTGTATTTACAGGAGCTACAACAGCATTGCCTTGCACTCCATTATCTTGAACGTGATTATCTTGAACAGTACCAGAATTTGGTAATTTTAAAGACTCTGATGAAACTTGAGTCTCAAGCTTAGGTTCATTAGAATTAGGCTCTGCTGGATTTGATGCAGTTACAATTTCTCCATTTTCATTAAATGTAGGTAACTTACTGATTGCATCTGTAGAAATAGCATCTGTTGATGGATTTTCATCATTAGCTGCTTGTACATCATTCTTACCATATGTCATATCAGAGATAATTGATGACATACCTTCAATATGAGATGACTTTGACTTACCCTCTTTTAAGGATTCTGCTTCAGTCTGATAACCTTTTAGTACTGCATAGACATGATTGATATATTGGCTTACATCACTAATGAGTTTGAACTTCTCCTGAAGATCATGATTTTGTCTTACATCTGATAACTGAGAAAGTGTTGAGTTTACATGTAACTCTTCATTTTCAGGAACAATTGAACTCTCAGTAGTCTTAGGTGTAATGATGTTAGTTAATACCTTTCTATACTCGCCTAAATGAGGATTGTTATTGGTTACAACCTGATTATTTAAGGTCTCTAAACCTTGAATAAGCACATTAAGATCATCTGTCTTCGAGTTGTGTGTTGAGCCAAAAGCAGGAGCTTGATTAGCTGAATTAACTGTAAATACCTGACTTTGTGGATTGATATCAGGTACAGGAAATTCATTGATCTCATTTACTGTCGCCTCTGTAGGAGCGACGGTTGCAGCTACCGCATTTGTCTCTTCTGAAGGTGTAACCTTAGGCACATCATTTGATGCAGAAGTATTTGCAGTAGTCTCAGTGGTATCAGGAGTGTTGTGATCTGTTAAGTTAACAGCAGCATTATCTGCTTTAGCTGAGGTTACAACAGTGTTCTTAGCTACAACTGATACTTCGTTAATTTGAGTATTAACCTGAGGCAACGTATCAGCTGAGTCGGAACCTGACTTAGGTGCAACAACAGGTCTCTTAGATGCAGAATCAGATGTTTCTGTTACAGGAGATGCTGACGCGACATCATCTGTTGCAGTAATATTAGTAGTTGTTGCTTTTACTATATCTACAGGCAAAGCCTCGTTCAGTGCCTGAGATTTAGCATTATCTGTTAAAACTCCAGGATCAACGGTATGCTCGTTATTTACGATATTTAAGGTACTGCTATTGGTAATTGACTGAGCTTCAGCAACAAGTGCATTAGTAATCTCAGGTTTTAAAGTAAAATTCTCTGATGCTACCTTATTTACAAGATCCTGCCTTACAAGCTCCTGATTAACAGCTGTACCGTTTTGCAAAACTGTATTCTCATGAGCTATTACATTGTGATCTGTTAATACGGTAACTTTAGTTGCAGGATCTGCTACATAACTTTGAGCTTCATTTTTTAGAGCAGATGCTAATGAGGAATTACTCTCAGGAGCATGACCTTTATCAAGAGCATTACTTGTAAGAGAACTCAATACTGCCGAATTTACAACAGGATTAAGATAGATGACCTCGACAGAATTATCTTCACCTATCCAATCTTTTTTTTTTTCGGGTGTAAAGGCCAGCATTCTTAAGATGGTCATTTCAAAAGCAGTAGAACCATCTGATGATACTTTGTACTCCTCAATACCTTGTAGAGCTATCTGATAATAAAGTTGCAAAGCTTCAGAGCTGAACAAAGGAGCATAAGTAGTAAGAGTGCTTTGTGGAATTGAAAAGATATTGATGTTCTGTGGATATCCAATCATCTGGAACAGAGCTAAATCATGGAAGCACAAAACCAGATCATTGAGCAAGGTTCTGTAATTAGGACTTATGGTTCTGATTTCATTTAAAACATCTGATAAAGTCTTTTGTGACTGTGCTACAGGAACAGGTACTTGAGCTGAGGCTTGTGCATTTACAGGTACTGATGGATTCTTTAATAAATCTAAAACAGAACATACGAAACCATCACCTGCAGTGCCTAACATAGCTTGTACGTTATCTTTGGTAATAGAACCATTACCTAAAGCTACTGCCTGATCACATAGAGATAAAGCATCACGCATACTGCCACGAGCAGCACGTGCTAACAGATTTACAGCTTCATTTTCAAAAGAGATATTCTCTTTTGTAGCAATTTTAGCTATCTGAGCACTGATCTGATTTACAGTAAGAGCCTTTAGCTGGAACTGCAAACATCTTGAGAGAACAGTTACAGGGATCTTTTGAGGATCGGTGGTTGCTAAAATAAACTTAACATAAGCAGGAGGCTCTTCAAGAGTCTTTAACAGAGCATTAAAACTGCTCTGAGATAACATGTGAACCTCATCGATGATATAGACTTTAAATCTGCCTTTTAAAGGAGGATATTGAGTTGACTCTAAAAGCTGTCTAGTATCATCAACTTTAGTCTGTGAAGCTCCATCGATTTCAATTACATCAGGAAAATTACCATCAGCAATGGCTTTACAGGTATCACATACAGGCTCACCGTTGATATGAGGATGAGCGGTAATACCTGTTTCACATTCAAGGCATTTGGCAATAATTCTGGCAATAGTAGTCTTACCGATACCACGTGTACCAGTCAGAAGATAAGCATGGTGAATTCTTTGCTGTTCAATGGAATTCATCAGAGCATTGATAACATGCTCCTGTCCTACTACATCTTCAAAAGTTTGAGGTCTGTATTTTCTGGCTAAAGCCTGATACTGACCTTGTAATTCTATTGCCATATATTATTTCTTAATGTCCAGGGAATTTAACTAAAGATTGTACATCAATGCCATAGGTGTCTTTTAAGAGCTTAGCGCCACCTAAATCGAAAAGTTCGATAATAAAGGCAAATGAAACAACCTCTGCTCCACTTCTTCTTGCTAATTTTATCATGGCACCAGCTGTACCGCCAGTTGCTAAAAGATCATCTAGAAGTAAAACTCTGTCGCCTTTCTTTAATGAATCTTTGGTAATTTCAAGGGTACTGGTACCATATTCTAATGAGTATTCCTCTGAATAACACTCACGAGGAAGTTTACCCTTCTTTCTAACAAGAACTAAACCTACACCTAATAGATAAGCTAGAGCAGAGCCAAACAAAAAGCCTCTAGCATCAGCTGCTACAATGTAGTCTAACTTACTGTCTTTATAAATTTCATATAAAAGATCAATTGAATCTTTAAGAGCCTTAGGATCTTCTAAAAGAGTGGTTACATCTCTAAAGAGAATACCCTCTTTAGGAAAGTCCTTTACAGATGCAATTGAACTTTTTAAATAGTCAATACGCTTATCGTAGTTTAGAATATCTTTGCAAGAGTGAATTGTACATTGAATTGAATTGCAATTATCGCTTGAAACAGCATTGCAATCAGAGGTATTTTTGTTTGTCATTTTAAGCCTTGAAATAACATTTCATTTATAATTCAACCGAGCAATTTTAACAAATTTTTGTGCTGATTAGTCTTTTAATTTCAAACAAATTTCACAAGTTTAGAGCTTTAATTTAAAGTAAAGTTTCATTGAATTAAGAAATGAAAAAATAAAAGCATAAATAAAGCAAAAGCAAAAAGTAGCACAATTAAAGACAATCACATACAGCTATTAGCTAGTTTGCTTTAGCATAGCGACATAGACATTGACACAGACATACATGTTGTTTGCCAAAAACTAATTAGCTCTTTACGTTACAAAATATTCTTTGCATTACAAATTATGAAGTACAAAGCCGTTTTATTTGATCTTGATGGGACTCTGTTAGATACAGCGCTCGACATCATGAATGCCTGTAACCACACCTTAGTAAAGTATGGTTACAAAGCCTTAGATGACAAACTCTTAAGAACTAAGGTTACAGCAGGTATGCGTGAGATGCTAAAGTTAGGTGTACCTAAAGAGAAGCATGAATCATCAGGTATTGAAACTTATATGAGAGATGAATTTGCATCTTTTTATAAAGAGCATATCTGTGACTGCACAAAAGCATTTGATGGGATCCCTGAACTTATTGATGATTTAACAAAAAACAAGATAAAAACAGCAGTTATCACCAACAAATACTATGATATGGCAACCAAGGTTTTATCAAAATTCGCTTTTTCAAAAGACTTTTCTTTAGTTTTAGGCTGTGATTCTTTAACCCACTCAAAACCACATCCTGAACCTATTCTAAAAGCCTTAGAACTGTTAAAAATCTCACCAAAGGATGCCTTATACGTAGGTGATCATCTAAATGATATTAAAGCTGCCAATGCAGCTCATTGCGACAGTGCTGCCGTTTTGTGGGGCTATGGAACTAATGAATGCATCGACGTTAAGTTGTGGAATGCTACATATTGTGTCAAAGATGTAAATGAGCTAAAAAAGCTCATTTTTTGCTAAAATAGAAAAAACAAAGTAGAAAGAAGTAAGTTGAATTTAATTAACTTAATCTGTAAGTAAACGTCGTATGCCGTATAGTACTTTTCAAGGAAAGTAACAAAGCGAATGCGTAAGTTTTAGATAGTTTCATTTGTGCTTTAAGATACTACTTTAAGCTTAAAACACTTAAAACAGCAATGTATTTTATTAAACCAAGTATTTATATGAATAAGTGCATGAATAAAAAGTTTCTTTTATCAATACTTGCAATCAGTATTGTTCCATTTAGTTCTAATGCAGCGACTGTCTACAGTAAAGATGGTACCTCATTAGATGTTTTTGGCTCTGTAAGTGCGATGGCAATGACTGATAAAGCTGCACGTACCATTAAAAGTTCTACAGAGAAAAAGAACAGCGACAATACCTTATTAACCTCTGTTCATGCAGGTATTGCAGGCAGAAGTAAAATTACCGATGGTATTTATGCACTGGCTTATTCAGAATGGTTAATGCCTACTGGTAACAACGGTGTTGATACCATTAAAGCAAGATCACAATATGTAGGTGTAGATGCTCAGGAATTAGGTACTTTAACCTTAGGTCGAGGTGATAATGCCTACTATGCAGTAGCTGGTGTTACCGATGTCTTTACTGAGCTTGATCCTAGAGTAAATGATCACTATGCCTATGGCGATCAGATGCCATCACTTATCATGTACAGTCTGTCCTCAATGGGTTGGGATTTACGCCTATCATTTCAGACAGCCTCAGATGACATCAATGATACTAAAGTCAACATCCACAATGGAGCTGCTTTTTCTGTTGCTACAAGATTACAATCTGGAATCTCTGTAAGCTACGGTATGAGCTACTATGATTTCCAGTACAATAACAATCAGGAGTCAGTGTCAGCTTTTGCCAAAATTGTAAATAAGATGCACTATAAGTCACTAAACGATACTTTTAGTGCAAACTTGTTTAAACCTTCATGGAAGATTGATAAAGGTGTTTCTATCTCATACGGTACCTTTGGTGAGGGGCTCTATGCAGGTGCTAATTTTACTGTATCAAAATATGACAACTTTACCCATAAGCTCTACAGCGTCGATACCGTTGTAAATTACACCTTTGACAACGGATTAGGCTTTAGTGCAGGTTATGGAATAAAACGCTTTAATGGAGCTAACATCATCGCTGATGTTGAGTTAGGTGCATATTACCAGGTATGCCCTACTTTTAAGATTTTTGCTGAAGGTACTATTGATGCTTCAAGTAAGCCAGACAGATTCTATACAAAGAACTTGATTGATGATCTGTCTTTAGATAAGAACCGAGCTTTAATTGGTGCAATGTATTCATATTAAGATTGAATTGCCTTAAGTTATAAAAAAGAGCTTTGCGCATGAAAAAGACTTTACTTAAGACATAGATTAAGACATAGACAGACTAAATTAAGTCCTGTCTTAATGATATCTTAAAGAAGATTGAACTTTATAAGCTAAAGTAAGGTCAAAGCAAAAGTGATTAGAACATTACGTCTTGGTTAGGCACATTTGTTCAAACGAGCATGTTAAAACATCTTTGTTTAAGAAAATTTAACTAAGACGTAATAATAAAGTGTTAATGTAAAGCTCTATTGGTGCTAAGATTTCATAAGATTTAGTTTATTAGGAAAAAAGTATGTTATCAAAGAATTTAAAGTTTTCTGTATTGGCTGCAGGTCTTTTATTTAGCGTAAATGCAATGGCTGATACCGGTTTTAAGGTACCTGTTCACTACAACGTTGAATTGGTTGATGGTGAAAGTGATCCTGACAGCTACAGCCGTTTTAGCCGTACAGTAAGCTTAACTCCAGGTAAGCACCAGGTTGTTTTAACCTTTAAAGACAATTTTAAAAACGGTTCTGATTCACGTATTGTCCAGTCTATCGATCCTTTAGTTATCGATATCAACAATCTAAAAGCTGATCAGGTAGTAACCTTCCAGTAAGCAAAGCCTGCAAATGAAGATCAGGCCAAGCGTTATGCTCATCAGCAGAAGATCACCTTATCTGATACCACAGGTCGTGTACTGCCAAGTTCTGAGGCTTCATACTTTATCTTAACCTCTGATAAAGGCTTCTCTTTAATGCGTGACTACCGTCAGGAATTAGACAGCTTAGGCAGATTATATGCTCCTGCTTACGTATCAAATGCTGATAAGGGACTTACCATGACTGAGTATGGTGCTCCTACTGTAAGAGCAACTTCTGAGTCAGGAGTCGCATCTGATCAGCAGGTTCAAGGTCTAACCCTAGAGCCTATGGGTGTTGATTCATCAGCAATGGCTACCTCAAGCACTGGTACTTCAGGTAAAGCAGATGCTGCTACCTACAATAACTTAGTTAAGATGTACAACAGCGCAGATGATGCAACTAAGTTAAAGTTTGTAAAATACGTAATGTCACACTAATCAAAAACGGCAGCTTCAATGCTGCCATTTTTTGTTTTATAAAAGATGAAGAGTAATGGTGATATTTTAGTTTAAACTACATCTTCATCTAGAATAAAGACGAAATAAATAAGCTTACTGCTGTTAGAATTTGCTTATTTTTTAGTACGTGCATAACAGCACACCTAAACCTAATACTAAAACAAAATTCAATATCTCATGCCAAAGACACCTCTTACCATCATCGTATTAGCTCATAATGAAGAAGATAATCTTCCGGACTGTCTTAAAAGTGCCAGTTTTGCAGGCGAAATTATTGTTGTAGACAGTTATTCAACAGATAGAACCGCAGATATCGCTAAATCTTTTGGTGCAAAAGTACTGCAAAGAGATTTAAACAATGACTATGGTGGTCAGCGTAATTTTGCAATCTCTAATGCAACATATGAGTGGATCTTTATGCTCGACTCAGATGAGAGAATTACAGATGAGCTTGCCCATGAAATCAAGATCTGTGTTGAGAGTAACCGTGACTGTACTTATCAGGTATCACGTGAGAATCACTTTATTGAAAGAAAAGTGCTTCATGGTGTCATGAGACCTGACAAAGTAGAAAGACTCTTTAAAAAAGAAGGTTCTTTTTATGAAGGTGTTGTCCATGAAAGACTGCACTCACCTTATGATAAGAAGCTTTTAAAAGGCAGACTTATTCATTTTCCTTATAAGTCATGGGAAGCACATTTAGAGAAGATGAACCGCTATACTACCCTGCTTGCTCATAAATATTATGAAAAAGGTAAGAAATGCCATTTTGTAAATGATATTCTAATCAAACCTCTTTGGGCATTTTTTAAGATGTACATCATTCACGGTGGTTTCTTAGATGGTAAATTAGGTTTTGAGTTTTGTTTAACTCACTACTTCTATACACTAGAAAAATACTTAAAACTAAACAGCTTGAACAAATATAAAGGAAGGATCTGATGTTAATTTCAGTCATTATCTCTACATATAACAGACCTGATGCCTTAAAACTAATCTTAAGTGCATTTGATATGCAGTCTGACCGAGAATTTGAAGTAATTGTAGCTGATGATGGCTCAAAGGATGACACTAAGAAAGTTGTTCAGCAAAAAATGATCGATTGCAGTTATCCAATCACTCATGTCTACCAAAAAGATGAAGGGTTTCGTCTTGCAAGAATTAGAAATTTAGCTGCTACAAAAGCTAAAGGTGAGTATTTAATCTTTTTAGATGGTGACTGTGTTCCAAGACCTTCTTTTATAGCCTGTCACCGTAAACTTGCTCAAAAGAACTTTTTAGTAGCAGGTAACAGAATTTTATTAAAAGAAGACTTCACAAAATTCGTATTAGATAAACAGGAACCAATCTATGCTTACTCCATCTTTAAGTGGGTATCTGTCTATCTGAAACATGGAATAAACAGACTGCATCCTTTAATTGTTTTTCCTTATTTTCAGGCACTGAGAAATCTTAAGAAAAAGTGGAAAAAAGCTCGTGGTTGCAACTTTGCTCTGTTTAAAGACGACTACTATAAAGTGGACGGATGTGACAGCGACTTTAAAGGCTGGGGCTATGAGG
>DKDL01000113.1 GCA_002449335.1 Succinatimonas sp. UBA6849
TTTAAATTGTCAAAATCATCTTTTCCGTATGGCAATGGTAAGAATTGTTTAGTAGTCATTGTTTTGTTCTCAATTCATTAGTTCTTCTTCAATTATACATGATAAAAATTTTGAGAATTTTGATTAGTGGCATTTAATGCTGGTAAATCATTTTGTTTTTGCCTTTTTGATACTATTTTTTGATCATCAATCCTCTTTAAACAGAACTTATTCCAAAACAAAAAAATCAGTGACTTGTTGTTATGTGACTTGTTATTAAATGTGCGTTTATTCGCAACTTTTGAAAAATATTTGTGACAAATTTTCAAAAATTAAAAGCAACCGCTTACGAATTGTGTAAAAAAGCTCACAATCTGTAGACAGATGATTAAATTATGCTTTTATAACACGTTTTAACAGCTCCTGTTTTTAAAGCAATTTTTTAAAGACTCAGATTCATAAAGCAAGGATTTATGAAGCGCGGATTTATAAAACACACAAAAATGTAGAAGTGAAAACACAACTATGTACTTTCCCTTTATGAAAGCTGCATTAAAACTTTTGGAGTAATAAATGACACTAAAAGATCTACATAGCACCTTTAAATTATTAGATGGCAATAAGATCCCTTGTTTAGGCTTTGGTACCTATAAGATTGATAAAGGGCAGGCAGGTATCGATACACTGCTTCATGCCATTGAATTAGGATACAGACATTTTGATACTGCTTCATTGTATGGAACAGAAGAAGCATTAGGTACAGCCATTAAGTTATCAGGCATCGACAGAAAAAAGATCTTTGTTACCACCAAGGTTTGGAAAGACGATTTAGAGCCTGAAAAGATTAGAGCTTCAGTTGCAAGTTCACTTGAAAAACTGCAATTGGATTATGTTGATTTACTTCTTATCCACTGGCCACGCGCAACTGAAGATGACGACGGTTGGGAAGATAGACTTGCAAAAGCATGGCAGACTTTCATCGAGTTAAAAGAAGAGGGTAAGACTAAATCTATTGGTGTAGCAAACTTCTTGCCTCATCATTTTGATGCCTTAAAGTCTGAGGTTAAACCTTGTGTTGACCAAATTGAGTTCCATCCTGGTTACATGCAGACAGGTGCTGTTGATTACTGCCATCGTCATGGTATTGTAGTTGAAGCTTGGATGCCTTTAGGTCGTGGTGCTTTAATTGATTTACCTGTAGTAAAAGAGATTGCAATCAAACATCAGGTAAGTGCAGGTCAGGTTCTGTTAAGATTCTGCCTAGATCATGAGGTTCTACCTTTAGTTAAGAGTTCTAACATTGAAAGAATCAGACAGAATGCGGATATCTTTGACTTTAAGCTCTCTGAAGATGAACTAACACAGTTACGCGCTGTAGCAGAAAAGACAGCCTGGTCAGGTGAGCATCCTGATCTTTCAATTCCAAAGCTCAAGACTCCTGCAAAATAGAGTTTCCTAAATCGCCTTAGTTAATTTACAGGCGATTTATATACATTTCTTTATTGACCTCCAGATGTATCTGCAACATCCGTTGCAGATCACCTTGCTGTTATCGTCGCAGCTATCCTCTATTTATTTTTAATGAGCGCGACTGTCTTAGTCGTGGTAAAATATGGCAAATTTTTTAAATGGGAAATAATCATGACCGTTAAAACAAGATTTGCTCCATCTCCTACCGGTTTCTTACACGTAGGTGGTGCTAGAACAGCCTTATTCTCATGGCTATATGCAAGACACTGCAATGGACAGTTCGTATTACGTATTGAAGATACAGACAGAGAACGTTCAACTCAGGAAGCTATTGACGCTATTATTGAGTCAATGAAGTGGATCGATCTGAAATGGGATGAAGGTCCTTATTATCAGACCAAGCGTTTTGACCGCTACCATGAAGTTATTGAACAGTTATTAAAAGAAGGCAAAGCTTACAAGTGCTACTGCTCAAAAGAACGCTTAGAGAAAATGCGTGAAGAGCAGATGAAGAACGGCTTAAAGCCTCGCTATGATGGTCACTGCAGAGATGATCATTCAGAGCATGCTCCTGATGAGCCATACGTAATCCGTTTTAGAAATCCAGATGACGGTGTAGTAGCTTTTGATGATATGGTTAAAGGCCATATTGAGTTTAAGAATTCAGAGTTAGATGATTTCATCATTCAGCGTTCAGATGGTACCCCAACCTACAACTTCTGCGTAGTAGTAGATGACTGGGATATGGGTATTACCCACGTAATCCGTGGTGATGATCATGTTAACAACACTCCTCGTCAGATTAACCTGTACAAGGCTTTAGGAGCTCCAGTTCCTGTATTCTGCCACTTAGCTATGATCTTAGGTGATGACGGTACTAAGTTATCAAAGCGTCATGGTGCTGTTTCAGTAATGCAGTATCGTGAGGATGGTTACTTACCAGAGGCTTTAGTTAACTACTTAGTTCGTTTAGGTTGGTCACACGGTGATCAGGAAATCTTCTCACGCGAGGAAATGATTTCTCTATTCACCCTAGATGCAATCACCAAGAGTGCTTCAGGCTTTAATACTAAGAAGTTAGACTGGTTAAATGCTCACTACATGAAGACTCTTCCTGCATCAGAAGTTGCTAAAGAGTTAGTATGGCACTTAAACAGAATCGGTATTACTGATTTATCAAAAGGTCCTGCTCCTGAGGAAATCGTTCGCAACTATTGCGAAAGAACCCATACTCTAAAAGAGATGGCTCAGAAGGCTGCTTGCTACTATCAGGAGATTACTGAGTATGATCCTGCTGGTGTTAAGAAGTGGATTAAAGAAGGTTCAGTTGATGTGCTAAAGGATGCTTTAGCATCATTACAGGCTCTACCTTCATGGGATGCTCAGTCAATCGATAAAGTATTAGAAGACGTTGCTGCAAAACGTGAAATCGGCATGGGCAAAGTAGGTCAGCCACTACGTATTGCTGTAACTGGTTGCGCTATGTCTCCTGGCATCGGTGACACCATGATGCTTGTAGGTCGTGAGCGTACCTTAAAGAGAATCGAAAACGCTATTGCACACTTTAGCGCTTAATACTAATAAGGCAGGGCAACCTGCCTTTTAATGTTCCTAGGAATGTAAATGTATTCTAATTTACTGACAAAAGCTTTGCTTGTGTCTTCTGTGTTAGTTTTAAGTTCATGCTCAAACTTTGAGTTCAAGACCAATGTAGATCCAAGCAATTTCAAAGAGTACTTCAAGCCTTCATATGCTTCAGAAGTGTCAGAAGAAGATCTTGAGAAAGTGCCAAACCGCTCATTAGGTTTAGTTGAAGGTGTATCTTGCCAGATTAAAGACACCGATGCGATTGCAACTGAAACTGATGCAAGAACTAAAGCTAGAATCAAGGCAGCTGATTTAGGCGCAAATGCTATTAAGTTTGGCAAATGTGTTCGCCTGACTAATACTCCTGCTTGTCTGGTATCTGTTACCTGTTATGCCGATGCACTTGTAGTTGATGACTCAAAGCATACCAAGTCAGAATAGTTTCAATATAGAACCAATTGGTTTTATACATTCACCCTATGCCGAGAAGTTTGCTGTTCCAAGACAGCCTGGTCTTGCACCGGATGCTCTCTCGGTAATTGAGTTTTATCCTCCATACAATGACGAGCTGTCTTTTATCGGCATAGACGGTTTCTCTCATATTCATGTGATCTTTTTATTTGATAGAGTGGAGTACACTTCATTCAGACCTAAGGTAAGACCCCCAAGGTTAGGTGGTAATACCTCAGTTGGTGTCTTTGCTACCAGATCACCTTTTAGACCTAACCGTTTAGGTCTATCTATTGTAAAACTCAATCGTGTGATAAGAGAAAACGGTAAGGTAAAACTTGAGGTTAAAGGTGCTGATTTAGTAGATGGCACCCCAGTAATTGACATCAAGCCTTATATTCCTTTTGTAGATGCAATACCTGATGCAAAAGGAGGCTTTGCAAATGAAAAGCCTAAAGTTTTAGAGGTTGTCTATCAAGACAATTTAAACGACTATATAGAAAACTTTGTAGGTCCAAAAAGACTTGAAGCTATTACTCAAACCTTATCTCAGGATCCACGACCTGCTTACAAAGACGATGAGCATGACTCAAAGGTATACAGTGCTAAACTTTATAATCTTGAGATCAAATTTACAGTCAATTTAAATGTCGTAACCGTAATTGCTGTAAATTGCTTATCAGGAGAATTGTCATGTTAAAGAAATATTCTCATATCCTGTTCGACCTTGATGGCACTATCTACAACACTGAATATGCCTATACCATGGCGTTGTATGATGTCGTCAAAAGAATTGATCCTAATACCAAAGAGACCTATGACTCTTTAACCCGTTTTATGGGCTCTTCTGCTAAAGATACCAATAAAGAGCTCAAGTACTCTGAGGATGACTTTGATAAGTTGTCAGCTGAGTGGGCTGATAATGTCACAAAATATGCTGATACCATTAAACCTTTTGATGGTGTAATGGGCGTTATCAAGCATTTAAAAGAAAAAGGCTTAAAGCTTGGTATTATTACTTCACGCGCTAAGATCATCGCAGGTCGTGAGAACTTGTTTGCCTCTCCTATTCCTGTTGAGCTCACCCCATATTTTGAGATCTCTATTTGTGCCTCCGATGTTGAGCACCCAAAGCCAGCTCCTGACTCCATCTTAAAATATATGGAGATGACAGGAGCCAAGCGTGAAGAGATCCTGTTCATAGGTGACACTCAAAGTGATATTAGCTGTGCCAAGGCAGCTGGTGTGGATTTTGGTCTGGCTGTATGGGGCACAAGATTAGAACGCTCTGTAAAAGTTGCTCACTACTTTTTAAATCCATGGGATATCGTAGGTGCTATCTTTACTTATGACAATCTAAATTACCAGTTCTACAAGTGGGCTAAAGAAATTCAGGCTATAGGTCAGATTGGTCTTACTTATTGTCAGAATGTATTTGATATTGAGCGTTTTGAAAGATTGCGTGAGATTGCTGCTTCCATGGTAGCTACTATGACAGAAGAGCCACTTGAAAAGGTTAAAGCTGCTATCTGTATGGACAAAGGCTATATCACTCCAAAGATTGATACCCGTGCAGCAGTCTTTAATAGCAAAGGTCAAATCCTGTTAGTAAAAGAAGCTAAAAACTCAAAATGGTCAATGCCTGGTGGCTGGTGTGATGAGAGTGAATCAATCTTTTCTAATACCATTAAAGAGGTACGTGAAGAAGCTGGTATGGTGGTGTCACCATACAAGTTTGTAGCGATGCTCGATAAGAGCAAATGGAATAAAAGCTCACAGCCTTTCCATATTTTAGCTGCCTTTACTATCTGTAAAGAAGGTGATGGTCAGTTTACTAAAAACTCTGAGACCTTAGAAAGACGCTTCTTTTCATTAGATGAAATCCCTGTAGAGGATTTAAGAGTAGGTACCACTACTATTGAGCAGATTAAGCTGTGCTTTGATGCTTATAAGACCGAGCACTGGGTACCTGTAATAGATTAGGTAAGATTATTTGGGAGTCAAAATGCAATTTCCAGTTGATTTACATACACATACTGTTGCAAGTTACCATGCATATTCAACTATTGTTGAATATGTCCATCAGGCACAAAAGTGTGGCATTAAGATGTTTGCAACTACCGATCATGGTCCATCATTAGAGGATGCACCTCATGTCTGGCATTTTGGCAATTTAAAAGTAGTTCCTAGAATTTGTGAAGGTATTGCTGTTTTACGTGGTATTGAAGCTAATATCATGCCAGGTGGTAAGATTGATATTGATAAATACTACAGAGACAGACTGGATATCATTTTAGCGGGATTGCATCCTAACAATCCTCCTACAAATCCAGAGGAGCACTTAAAGAACTACATCAGCATCATGGAAAAAGGCCTTGTGGATGTGATTTCTCATCCTGGTAATGCCTCATATCCATGTGACTATGAAGCACTACTTGAGGCAGCTAAAAAGTACAATGTAGCTATTGAGATTAACTCCTCATCTGATGTGAACACCAGAAAGGGCTCGCATGATAATTGCGTAAAGATTGCTCATTTAGCTAAAAAAATTGGTAACACTATATCTTTAGGTACAGATTCTCACATCAGCTATTATTTAGGTAATTTTGAGAGTGTGATGGAGATTTTAAGAGATGCTGAAATTGGCGAGGATCAGATTATTAACACCTCACCTTTAAAGGTTTTAGATTTTCTAGAGTCTCGCGGTAAAGAGCCTATCGCACAAATGCGCAGTTTCTTTGAAAAGGCGTAAGCCTTTTCTCCTTTAAGACTAAAAAGGTCAGCGCAAGCTGACCTTCTAATATGGTTATTAAAGAACTAGAGATTATTTGTTTTCTTCTCTTTTACCAAACCACTTCTCGTAGATCTTGTCATAAGTACCGTTAGCTTTGATCTTCTTCAAGCCATCTTCAATTTTATCTGATAACTCTTTGTTGTTCTTTGAGGTAACGATACCGTACTGTTCTTGAGTGAACTTATCGTTGATCATAAAGAGTTTGTCATTCTTTGAGGTAGCTAAGTAGTACTCTAATACAGGCTTGTCGTTTACTGTTGCATCGCATGAACCCTTGTTAAGCTCCATGAAAGCTTCAGATGCAGTATTAAACTGTGTTACGTTAGCGCCTTCAATCTTTTGGGCGAACATCGCACCAGAAGTTCCGATCTGAGCACAGATGCTTCTGCCTTTTAAGTCTGATAATTTCTTAATTTCGTCTTTCTTTTCAACACGAACTAAAGCACCTAAGCCAGCATCATAGTAAGGTTCAGAGAAATTAACAATCTTTTTGCGCTCATCAGTGATGGTAAAGCCAGAGATTGCAACATCAATCTGATTAGTTACAACAGCAGGGATCTGTCCATCAAAAGGCATACTTGAAATGTTGGTCTTATAGCCTTCAACTTCTGCTACAGCATTGATGATATCAACATCGAAACCTATTAATTCTGAGGTTTTCTGATCCATAAATTCAAATGGAGCAAAAGAAGGCTCAGTTGCAACTCTTAATACATTGTCATCAGCAAAAGCGTTAGTAGCTGAAAGTACTGCAACACTTAAAATGGCGCTTTTTACAAAATTCATAATTTCCTCAAACTATTATTTACTAGCGCAGATCTGCTAGTTTATTTGTTAAATATTCACTTAATAACTATAATTTAATAATAAGCATTGAATAATGCAAGAGATTACTAAAATGTTCTTTTTGCTCTAGAACAGTGCGGATTTTAAGGAGATAAATATGCAACTTCTTCATGAATTAGCTGAAAAAGCAGTACATCTGAAAAACATCAGATACAACATGAAAAGATCTTACAAAATTCGTCGTGATCTTACAGAACAGTTAGAGATTGGGGAAGGGGAGACTCTTACTTTTAAACGAGGTGATGTTAAGTATTTAAAGCAGATTGAAAACTTGCATCTAGAACTCTTCAGACAACCACTCTATCCATGGTTAGTATGGTTATATCGCTTTAGAGCAAAAGAGCTTATAAGCGTAGTTGTCGATAATAATGACAAAGTAATAGCCTATGATCTGTTCTTCTTCCAACCTGTAGAAGCCAATCAAAAAGTCATTCATGAACTCTATGTGGGTGTTGAATACAAGTACCAGGATAAAGGTATTGGTGTAAAGCTAAGACAATACTCTTCAAAATGCTATGACGAAGGCTATTTAGATGGTATTTCAACGTTAGCAGCCTTTGATAATATCAAAGCATTGAGAACAGCTCAAAAGGCTGGTTTTGCTATCACCAAGACTAGTGCTAAGCCATTAGCTCACTACCTTTATAAGCATCTTACTAGACGCTATTAGGTCAAGAGCTGTTAGTAGCTTATAGTAGAGAGTTTAGGACTATAGTTTTATTTAAGAACAGATTCTGTCTGTCAAACTCTTTCCAGTGGTTATTTTGCCTGTTTTATCTGTATAATCAACCGAGGGGTGCTCGGAGAATAATAATGAAAGATATCAGTTCAGCAGATTCATTTAAGGATTTTACTTTAGATAACTCTATCTATATTGATAAGACTCAATATTTACCAAGTTTAATCAAGCTTAAAAGAATCTTTATCTCACGTCCTCGTCGTTTTGGTAAATCACTTACCTTAGATACCATTGCTACATTATTTGGATATGGTGTAGAACCATACTTTAAAGGTACCTGGATTTATGACAAGTGGACAGAGCCTACCTATCCTGTATTTAGATCGGTTATTGTACAGTTAGTTTG
>DKDL01000129.1 GCA_002449335.1 Succinatimonas sp. UBA6849
TTCTCAAGTGAGAAAGTCAAGTAAGTAGGTAATATGACCTGATCTTATTGAAATCACGTTATCTTCTGAGGCTAGGAGCAATGAACCATGAGGATCGATACCAGCAGCTCTTCCTTCAAAAGTTCCCTGCTCATTTTCTACTCTGATATTTCTGCCTAAAAGTTCATCGCGAGCCTTGAATGACTCAATGATCATCTTCTTGTTATCAGCATTGAATTCGTGACAAACTTTTTTGATGTTATTGATTAACTGAACAGCTAAATCATTTCTCTTAAAGCCTTCAGGCTGAGTTTCAAAGATTGAGGTATATTCTTTGTCGATATTGTTAAACTCATCAGCATAGACATTCAAACCTACACCGATGATAGCTTTAATTTTATTTTTATGAGGTACAGTCTCAATTAAGATACCGCCAAACTTTTTATGATCTTTATAAATATCATTTGGCCATTTTAAAAGGATATCTTCAAAACCGAAACGCTCAACCGCTTGAGCTACTGCTACACCGATACCTACAGACAGCCCTTCTAATTTAGTAAAATCATCAAAGATGTAGCATAAAGACATGGTAAGCTGCTTACCAAATGTAGAATGCCAACGACCACCTCTACGTCCACGACCTGCTTCTTGGCATTCTGCTATCACAGTATCACCTGAGGCTAAGAATCTGGCATTTTTTAGCATGTAGGTATTAGTTGAATCGACAGACTCTAAGATCTCAATTCTACCAGCACCACTTACTCTTTTAAAGATAGAGCTGTCATCTAAAAGATCTACTTTGCCAGTTAAAGCAAGAGAATCACCATCATCTGAAAGTTTAATACCTAAAGAAGCTAATTTCTCAGACAGACCTTGTAGCTCTGCATCAGATACATCTAAAGCAGTTTTGATAACTTCTTTTTTTAATGAAAGATCATTAGCAGAGTTTAACAGTTTGACTAATTTTAAAAAGCCTACAGAGTGTCCCAAGAAATTTCTCCTTTTGAACCATAGGTTCTTACCTCAGGTTCGAGTTTGATATTAAATTTATTTAATACTTCAGCCATGATGTATTTAGCTAAAGCTACAACTTCATGAGGTTTAGCATTGCCACGATTTACAATCACCAAAGACTGCTTTTCCCATGTACCTACATTGCCATGGGTAATGCCTTTGCATCCTGCTTTTTCAATTAACCAGCCTGCTGCTAATTTGAACAGTCCATTTTCTGCTTCATATACAGGGATGGAATCATACTTTTGACGTAAAGCATCAACCACAGACTTTTCTACAATTGGATTTTTAAAGAAACTACCGGCATTTCCTACTAAGCTAGGATCTGGTAACTTTTCTTTACGTAATGACACAATCTTGTTTCTTAAGTCTCCTGCTGTTGCAAAAGTCTCACCTGACAGGCCTTTGTAAATCAGTTTTGGAGAGAATTTAGAACTTAATTCGAACACAACCTGAGTAATTACTAAAGGTCTGCTCTTATGAGTTTTAAAGTATGATGATCTATATGCGAATTCACACTCTTCTTTTGAAAATGTTTGTGTAATATGGCGCTGAAGATCGTAAGTTACAACCTCTTTGATGACATCACCGATTTCAACTCCATAAGCCCCTACATTCTGAATTGGAGCAGCTCCTACAGTACCAGGAATAGAAGACAGATTTTCGAGTCCATAGATATTCTGTGAGATAAGACTCTCAATAAGAGAATCCAGAACGATTCCAGCACCTGCTTTGACGATAAATTTATCTCCATCTTTTTCTACAGAAAGACTCTTTATCTGATTGATTAGAACAGTTCCATTGTAATCATCTGTAAAAAGTACATCTGAGCCATGCCCTAATATCAGAACATTATCAGCCTGAACTCTCTTTAAATCTGCAAGACTGCTTATGACTACGCCGTCTTTTGACTGCACAGCCAAACCAAAAGTGTTGTAAGGAGTTAAATCAAACATTCTAGTAAATTCTTTCGATCACACCGCCAAGCTTGCCAACTTTGGTTTCGATGTGCTCATAACCTCTATCCATGTGGTAGATTCTGTCAACAATAGTGGTGCCTTCTGCTGCTAAGCCTGCAATCACTAACGAAGCTGAAGCCCTTAAGTCAGATGACATTACCTGAGCGCCCTTAAGACCAGGTACACCTTCACAGATTACGGTATTACCCTTAATCTCAAGATGTGCCCCCATACGGATTAACTCAGCAATATGCATAAATCTGTTCTCAAAGATGGTCTCAGTTACAGAGCTTACACCGTCAGCTAAAGCATTTAAAACGGTGATCTGTGCCTGCATATCAGTTGGGAAACCTGGATGTGGAGCTGTTACTACGTCTACAGGCTTAATCTGACGATTTCTCATATCAGCTGTAATTGAAGTACCATCTACAGTGATAATTGCATTTGCCTGACGTAGTTTTTGTAATACAGCTTCTAGAGTTGAAGGTAAGGTATTTAAACAAGTTACGATACCGTGAGTTGCAATACCTGCAATTAAGTAAGTGCCAGCTTCAATTCTGTCAGCTACAACACTGTGCTCGCAGCCATGTAACCTTTTAACGCCTTCAATTTCGATCCTCTTGGTGCCAGCGCCTTTTACTTTAGCGCCCATCTTGTTTAAGCAGTCAGCTAAATCTACAACCTCTGGCTCTAAAGCAGCATTCTCAATAATAGTTACGCCATCGGCTAAAGTAGCAGCCATCATTAAGTTCTCAGTACCTGTTACTGATACCTTATCCATAATGATATTGCCACCATGAAGGCGACCAGAACCTATAGCTGTTGCCTTAATATAACCATCATCTAGCTTGATCTGTGCGCCCATCTCCTGAAGACCTTTAATATGCAGATCAACAGGTCTTGCACCAATAGCACATCCACCAGGTAAAGATACTTCAGCAGATCCGGCATAAGCTACAAGAGGTCCTAAAGCCATGATTGAAGCTCTCATAGTCTTTACTAATTCATATGAAGCTACATGGTTAGTAACACCATTTTCGATAACAGCTTCACCTGTCTCCTGGTTGTATTCACATTTTTTACCAAGATCCTGAAGTAATTTGAAACTTGTCTTTACATCAGCCAAATCAGGTACGTTTTTTAAACATACTTTTTCATCAGTTAGAATGGTTGATAATAGAATTGGAAGAGCAGCGTTTTTAGCACCAGAAATTCTTACTTCACCGTCTAGTGCCTTTCCGCCTGAAATTTTGAACTTTGCAGTTTTGAAACCTGTCACTTTTTCACCTTTATCTCACTTTTAGCGCAATTATTGTACATGAAAAATCGCAAATTTAAGACAACTCTTTTAAGTTTTGATGAGTTAACGACAGTATTATTGAGAAAGGAGCAGTTACCGCAAATGATCCGTAAATTAAAAATTGATTTAGAGGGTATTAAGGCTAATAAGGTCACACCTTATTAGCCTTATTTTCAATTATGGTTTTACAGAAAGATCGTAAGGAGTTTCCTGATATACGTAATAGTTGATCCAGTTGCAGAACAGCAAGCTTGCGTGTCCTCGCCAGGTGCAGCTAGGAGCTTTAGAAGGATCATTATCAGGGAAATAGTTTACAGGGATCTTTGGATTTTTGCCTGCATCAGTATCACGTGTAAACTCCTGCAACAGAGTATCAACGTCATACTCAGGATGACCTGAAACGTAAACCTGACGACCATCATTAGACACACCAAGATATAAACCAATTTCATCGCTGGAAGCTAATACTTTAATATCAGTTTTCTTTTTGATGACTTCTAATGGGAAATCACAATATCTTGAGATTGGAGCATGGAAAACATCATCAAAGCCACGAGTTAGAGTATCAACTTCATCAGACAACTTAATGTTGTAAATACCTGAGAGTTTATCTTCTCTAAAGATGATATCAATACCATAGAACACTCTCAGAGCAGCAGCAACACCCCAGCAAGAGAATAGTGTTGAGGTCACATTCTTGCTACTCCACAGTAAGATCTTTTCTAACTTTTCCCAGTAGGTTACATCTTTAAATTCAGTCTGATCTAAAGCAGCACCAGTTACAATCATGCCGTCAAATCTTTGATCTTTAATATCCTCAAATTCTTTATAGAAGTTATCCATGTGAGACTGAGGAGTATTCTTTGAAACATGATCATCAACTCTTAACAGAGTGATATTAACCTGCAAAGGAGTATTAGAGAGTTTTCTCATATACTGAATTTCAGTATTAATCTTCTTAGGCATTAAATTTAAGAAGAGCAGATTCAAAGGTCGGATATCCTGATGACATGATCTCTCTTCAGTCATTACGAAAACTTGTTCTGAATTTAAAACAGCCTTGGCAGGTAAGTCATTAGGTATGTTAATAGGCATAGAACAATCTCCATATAATCAAATAACCTCAAGGCAGTTCACCTTAAGGGATCTTACCTATTAATATTTAATTATTGTTATGGTTATTTTTGAATTTATGTTGGATTAATAGAATGCTTCTGATTTTATCACTAATATTAAAATCTACAAAATCAAAGAGCTAATATTTAACTTTACATTCTGAAGCAATGAAATTATCCATACTTGTAGTTTCAACAACATGGTAATAGTCGTTCTTTCGTAAAATGAACTCTGTTAATCCATAAACATCTCCTTGAGATCCCCAATCATAGGTATAACCTAAAGCTGTCCACGGATAATCTTGCTTTGATTTCATGTCATTAAACCAACGTTCAAAACTCTTATCAGTTGTAGATAAAGTCAAAGACATGGCATTTAAGAAAGGATCTTGCTGATAAGCAGGTCTAATCAGTTTATTAGGATCGATAAGCAACAAGCTTAGATGAGAATATGAAGAGCCTACCTTAGCACCAAGTATTTGAGTGATTCTCTTATTTGAGCAGTTAGAATATTGCGAAAGTTTGGTTTCAAGTTCTTTATAACTTACAAGCCATAACGCATCTATAGAAAGCTTCACATCATGGTCTTTTTGGTAGAACTTAGGAACATTATGAAAAGTAGCCATCAGAACCTTGTTGCCAATGTAAGTCACAGAAGGATCATTCTGATTTAATGTCACCAGATCATGAGTAACTTTCCCAAGACCCTGCT
>DKDL01000043.1:0-4022 GCA_002449335.1 Succinatimonas sp. UBA6849
AATTACTTCTTACCATTTACATTTTTTTAAAGTCACTTAATGCTTATTTAGGAACTAACATCTCTGTAAATGGAATTCCTGCAACTGTTTTTGCAATTACAGCCTTATCTCTGAACATAGGCGCTTTCATGTCTGAGACTTTAAGAAGTTCTCTTCTGTCTGTAGATAAGGGACAGTTTGAAGCCTGCTACAGTGTGAATATGACTACATTTCAGGCACTAAGACGTATTGTGATCCCTCAGGCATTTACAGTGGCTATTCCTCCTTTGGGCAATACTTTTATCTCTTTAGTAAAAGATACAAGTTTGATTTTCAGCATTTCAGTTGTGGAGATGATGGCAGTAGCCAAGATTGTAGGTGGAAGATCGTTTAGATTTTTTGAGGTTTATATTGTAGTAGCTCTCATCTACTGGTTAGTCTGCATTCTTTTAGAAAGAGCAGTTGTAATCGCTGAAAAGAGATTCAGAAAATATCAGGCGGGTACAGCACAATGATTGAAATTGAACATCTTAAAAAGAGCTTTAATGGAAAAGAAGTTCTGTCTGATATCAATTTAAAGATCGACAAAGGTGAGATTGTCTCTATCATCGGAACTTCAGGTGCGGGTAAAACTACCTTACTTAGAACTTTAAATTTTTTGGAAATTCCTGATTCAGGCATTATTAAGATTGATGATGCCAGAATTGATGCAAGTTCATACACCAAGCATGATTTAAGGCAATTAAGAAGCAAGTCAGCTATGGTGTTTCAGCATTACAATCTTTTCAAGAACAAGACTGCTCTTGAGAACATAACTGAAAGCTTAATCTACGTTAAAAAGTTAAGTAAAGCAAAAGCAAGAGAAAAAGGTTTAGAACTCTTAGACAGGGTAGGACTCTCTGATAAAGCTAATGCCTATCCTGTATGCTTGAGTGGTGGTCAGCAGCAACGTGTAAGCATTGCAAGAGCACTAGCTGTTGAGCCAGAGGTGATCTTATTTGATGAACCTACAAGTGCTTTAGATCCTGAATGGGTTGGTGAAGTTTTGCAGGTAATGACAGAGATTGCTAAAGATGGAATCACTATGGTGGTGGTATCCCATGAAATGCGTTTTGTGCATAACGTATCTACAAGAGTACTGTTTTTAAATGAGGGCAAGATCATTGAAGATGGAAGTCCAGATGAGGTCTTTGTAGCACCAAAGAATACACGTACTGCTAAGTTCTTATTTCAGGCAGATCTTTTATTAAATAGAGCTTCTTAATGAGTAATGAGATCCCTTTTGAAGTGCTTATAGAGCTTGAAGAGAACTTCAAACATTTGCATCAGTATCCAGAAACGGCGCTACAGGAGTTTAAGACTACTGCTTTTATAAAAGAGTATCTTGAAAACAAGTGCAGTGTAGAGCTGTTAGATTTAGGTCTTGAAACGGGTGTCCTTGCTATCATCAAAGGTGACGGCAAATATGGAACCGTAGGCTTTAGAGCTGATATTGATGCTCTTCCTCTTCAAGAGAAAACCACTCTTGAATATAAATCAAAAATAGCTGGTTGTATGCACGCTTGCGGGCATGATGCTCATACAGCAATTCTTTTAGCTTTTGCAAGACTTTTGAGTCTTAATAACCCATTTAAAGGTAATGTTGTCTTTCTGTTTCAACCAGCCGAAGAGGCTGAGCATGGTGGACAGAAGGTAGTAGAAGCAGGATTATTTTCAAAAGTAAAGATAGATAGCTTTTTTGCTTTGCACGTAAGCCCTGAATTGAAGGTAGGTCAGATTGCCATCAGCGCAGGACCTTTCTCTGCTAACGTCGATCGTTTTAACTATGAGATTAAAGGCATAGGAACTCATGCAAGCACTCCCTACAAGGGACTTAATCCCATTAAAGCTTTAGAGTTTTTATCAAATTACCTGTCTTCACTGGTAGCACAAAGCCTTCCTTGTGGCGATAAAGCTCTAATATCTTTAACTCATGTAACATCAGGTAGCACTTGGAATATCATTCCAGATTCAGCCTTTGCTGAAGGTACCGTAAGATCTTTTTCAGCTACAGCTCGCTCTACAATCATTGAGAAAATGGCACTGTTAAAGACAGTCTTGGAGGCTGAAGGTTATAAAGTAGAATTTAACTTTATCAAAGGCTGTCCTGCCACAAACAATGATCCTAAATTGTCAGATCTCGTTAAAGAAGAAGCTACTAAGTTAGGTTTGACAGTAGTCTCACAAAGCGCAAATCTTGGGGGAGAGGATTTCTCATGTTTCCAAGAGCAAGTACCAGGTGTGATGTTTAACCTAGGAACAGGCATCGGACCTAGCTTACATAATGGTGAATTTAAAGTTGATCCTGATGCTTTAAAGATAGGTCTTAATGTCTATAGTAGCATTCTAAAGAGATTGGCAAGTGCCTAGAAATGTAGCCATAACAGGAGTTATGACTACATCTTGCTAGGTCACTTATTCTCCTCAGGAAAGAGATTTTTATAGATGTGCTCGTAAGCCATTCCTAGCAAAAACACAGGAGCATGGGCATAAAGGCTGTCTAACAGGCGTTTAGAGTCTTTGATGTGAATTCTATTCTCTTTAATTGAATTTAACTGTCTGCAGCCAAAGTGGGCAATGATTTTGGGAATTCCTTCTTTTTGTCTTTCACTAAATTTAGCTGCGTTGTGATTCTGCAACAGGATGGCATCAGTTGAGGCTCCGTATTTAATTTCACTGATGTCAAAACGCAAGATGTACAGGCACTCTAAGAAGTATTTAGGGTATTTACCTTCTTTCATCTTTGGCTTTGTGATGACGATGAACTCCTGATCATCATGTTTCTTGATGTAGTTCTTCCAAATGTATGAAACAGGATTTTGCTTAATCTTATTGATAGCCTGTGTGTACATTTCTTCAAAAGTCATTTGATACTCCATGTCGTTTTTACCATATGAGCATTAGCTAAAAGGGAGATTAGGTGTCCGCGTAACTGCCAACTCATATTGCATCTGTTTCCTGCTCTTGTGGCGCAGGTGGTCAATTAACTTAAGATAGACAGAATTTGAATAAGCTTCTGTCTTATAGCTCAATATTGAAAGTTACGATGTAGTTACAACCTTGGTTATAAATACAAATCTCTTAGTTGTTTTTCTTCTCGGGAAAGAGGTGTTTATAGATCTGATCACAGCACATTCCCATTAAGGTCAATGTGGAGTGAACATATGCACTGTCTAAAAGAAGTTTTGATCCTTTGATGTGGATCCTCTTCTCTTTTATTGGATTTAACTGTTTGCAACCAAAGTAGGCAATGATTTTCTGAATACCTTCTTTTTGCTTATCAGTAAATTTAGCTTCTTTATGATTCTGCAAAAGCAAGGCTTCAGTTGAGCTTCCATAACAGATCTCACTGATATCAAGCTTCAGATAGTAGAGACACTCTATGAAGTATTTTGGGTATTTACCTTCTTTTGGATAAGTAATTACTGCGAACTCCTGATCATCATGTTTTTTGATGCAATTATTCCAAACAAATGAAACAGGATCTTGCTTAATCTTGTTGATAGCATCTGCGTACAGTTCATCAAAAGTCATTTGATACTCCTTGTCAATTATTACTTGCCACATGAGCTTGTGCTCAAAGTGGTGATAGGCGATATACGTAAAGCAGTAAGCTCACAGTCACCTGGTGGCGACATTCACCTATATATCTGGCTATTTAAGCCATTTGTCTTTGACAGGAAATTCAAGATTAAGTACTTAGCATTTAGATTTGAGTTTTATTATGTATTAACTAAGTACACTTTCATTATAGGATTCAATTTCTAAAAATCAATGATTCGGGGATTAATATTTTTAAAAATTAAGTTAACACTTTAATTATTAAGTAAAATAAAATTCTCTAGATTTCAAAAAAACAGTAAAATCCAAATCAGGAAAGCGAAAATTTGGAAAACTAAGAAAAAAAACAAGGAACCAGAAACGAAAAAAGTTCGCTATTTGCGAACTTCTAGGATTGGTTGCGGGGGCAGGATTTGAACCTACGACCTTCGGGTTATGAGCCC
>DKDL01000043.1:4045-13947 GCA_002449335.1 Succinatimonas sp. UBA6849
TACCAGACTGCTCCACCCCGCGTCAAATTGTGAGCACATGATATAGGCTGAGCGTTCTAATGTCAAGCATTTTGTGAGCCAAATTCAATTATTTTTCAAAATAAGTTGCTAGGTCTATTTTATTTGCGCTAGCTAATGTGATTTATAAGCCATTTGTATAATGTAATATCAAAATAGAAATCCTGTTTTGAACAAAGACAAAGAAGAGTTGTTGAGTCAAATTTCTTTTGGACTTTTTAAGTACTACGTAAAAGTCGCTATTTAAGAATACTATAAGGTTGAAGGGAATTGTATACGAGTTAAGTTTGAGCTTAATTGAGTTATGAAATAGAAGATTAGTTGTTAATGCATTTTTACCTTAGATGTTTAGACAAAAATAAAGCGGAACTAAGTCCGCTTCATTCTTCATAAATAGTGAGTATTAGTCACGAACTGCAGAAAATACTGAGTTATCGCCACCAAATGGGTTTGCTACATAACGCTCAGCATCCCAGTCGTTATCATACTTAACGCTGTTGTCTTCAAAGGTGTACTTAAATCTGTACTGATATGAAGGCTGCTCACCAGCTTTTACAGTGATTGAGCCTTTGAAAGTGCCATTCTTCTGAGGCTTCATTGCAACAGGTTGCCAGCCATTGTGCTCACATAGAAGATCGATCTTCTTAGCATTCTGTGCTGCAGTCTTTTTAATTGTGAAGGTTACAGTTACCTTATTGTCTTTGGTAAACTTCTTAGAAACACTCATCGTATTCTCCTATAGTTACAAAGCACCGGCTTTGAAAACTTGTCACAACTTTCTACTACAGACGGTACTTTATTTTTATAATTTCTACACACAAGTATTGTAAGCCTTTTTTTGTGCAATTTTCTATTTTTTAACCGTAAATAGATAATATACATATTCAATGTGTGAGCTATGATATATTTTTAGCGTGCCTTAAAAATGAAAATTATTCTACATTTAGAAATTTAACACTCTGAAATAAAGAGTTATTTTCTGTCAGAATGTATGTTTACACCGTAAACGTTTGCATGAGTATGTATTGTAAAGAACTGATTAAATCTTTGTAAAACAATGAATTAAATAATATTAAAATAAGGATAGAATTTATAGTAATAAAATAAAAATACAGCTAAAATCCGCATAAATGCAAATTTTTATCGAATACTATATTAACCAGAATGCTCCGTTTTGGTGATTTATATCGGAGAAATTCACTTTTTAGCCATCAGTTCTTTCTCAATTAGCTCTTTAGTGAAACTTCTGCGCATATAAAAACCACGAGGTCTGGTTTTAATGATCTCGCCATCAAGTCCGATGCAGTCTGTAAGAGCCTTTCCATTAGCGCACTTTGGTCTTAACTGAATGATTTGACCAATACGGGCGTTAATGCTTTCAACATGACCGGTTTTGATCATCTCATAGAGCTCATCATAGTCGTTTTTTATCTGATTAAATTGAGCTTCGTTTGGTGTGAAAAAGAAATAACCTGCAATGCGTCTGTCCTCAAAATCCATGTCTCTTTGAGCAGTGACTACCACAAAGAGTACTCGTTTAATCTTTGAGTACAGAGCTGAGTTTTCAAAGGTTAAGTGTCTTATTCCTGTTAAAGGAGCATGACAAAAGAAAGTAGATTCTAGTGGAACTAAGTTCTTATCAACTGGAAGAGTTTTTAACTCCAAACCTAAATTTGGAAAGTCTGGAATTGGTCGATTTTCAGCTGTAGCTCCTAAGAGAATTTCTAACAGCTCTCCTGTAAAACCTTTGCCATGGGTTGTGGAAATAGGCAGGGGAACATTGGCAATTTTGGCAAGCTCACTGATGGTTTTGCCTACAATAGAATTTAAAGAATTGATGAGCTCCTCAAAAGTCTCTGGACTTTTGGTTCGGTTAATTTTGTTCTTACTGTTACTCATCAAATTAAATCCTTTTAAAATAAGCTAAAAACGAGATCTTGTGAGGCTTTGGAATTTGCGTTCTCTGCTATAATACATCACAGTTGTGATTTGTTTTAAACGCAGGATTTTAGTTTAAAACAAAGAAATTAAAAAGTTAAATAGACTAGGCGGTTTTCAGTGATAGACAAAGACGGATACAGACCTAATGTAGGTATCGTAATCTGCAACCGAAAAGGTCAGGTCTTATGGGCAAGACGCATCAGACAGAACTCATGGCAATTCCCTCAAGGAGGGGTTGACTATGGAGAAACACCTGAAGATGCTATGTACCGTGAGCTTTATGAAGAACTTGGTTTACAAAGAAGTGATGTAAGACTGTTAGCATCAACACGATTTTGGCTTAAATACAGACTGCCTAAAAGACTGGTCCGTTGGAATGAAAAGCCTGTGTGCATAGGTCAAAAACAAAAATGGTATTTGTTGACACTATGCTCTGACAAATCAAGTCACATAGAGTTTTCTCGTGAAGGTCATCCGGAGTTTGATGACTGGAGATGGGTAAGCTACTGGTATCCTGTAAGACAAGTGGTTGCTTTTAAAAGGGATGTTTACAGAAAGGTGCTGACATTCTTTTCTCAGGATGCGCTGTTTGGACGTAATCTTTTCGCTAAAAATGAATACTCCAAAAACGAGTCTTTAAAGAACGAAAAGTTTGAGAAAAACGAATTTGCAAAGAGCGATAAGCGTGAGAAAAAATTCGGCAAGAACAGGAGAGGAAGCTGAAAGTGGAAGAAAATCAAAATTCAATCCTTCTAGCTTTACGCCAGATTATTCAAGAAGTATCTACTAAAAGCTCTTTAGAAGATACTGTAACAACTCTGGTAGATAGAATTCGCAGCACCACACATGCTGATTGCTGCTCTCTCTACCTTCTAAACTCAAGAAAGTCTTTATTAAGACTTGCTGCAACCGATGGTTTGCAAAAAGACTCCATCGGTAAGGCTACTTTGCAGGTAGGCGAAGGCCTGGTAGGTTTAGTAGCTAAAAAGCAGGAGTTGTTAAATCTTGCTGATGCTCCTTCACATCCTAACTTTAAGTACTTGCCAGATGTTGGTGAGGATGAGTTTTTATCTTTCCTGGGTGTACCTGTAATTAACCAGGGTGAACTCTTAGGTGTGCTCGTTATTCAATGTAAACAGAACAGACAGTTTACAGAACAGGAAGAGACCTTCTTAATCACCCTGTCAGCCCAGATTGCATCAATCATCTCTGTGAATAAGACAGGTAAAGACACAGGCTCTGACTTTAATAATGGCAAGCGCTACAAAGGAAAGACAGGCTCAGGTTCAATTGCTATTGCTCAGGCAGTAGTCTGGAAACCACCTGTAAACTTTGAGACCATGCAGATCATGTATTCTGATGACAAGGATATTCAGTCAGAATTATTCCATCAGACCATTTTCCAGTTACAGACTGAAATGGATTTAGCTAATCTGCATTTACAGGAGAGTTCTCACTCAGAGGCCGCATCAGGCTATATGTCAGGTTATGGCAGTATGCTTGATGATCAGACTTTTGAAGATGAGGTTGATAACGAGATCTTCTCACAGGGGTATGTAGCAGCATCTGCTATCAAAGTGGTAGCTCAAAGACGTATGGATGAGGCCTCTGAAAAGAAGCAAACTGATAAAGTTCGTGATATCCGCGACTTTGCATCCATTCTGATTACAAGACTGGTTCATCTTGCTCCTAAAGAGACAGATGTAACCTCACCTATTGTCCTAGTGGTTAAGAGCATGCCGGCTGCCTTAGTTGCTGAAATGCCTCATGACAAGGTTGCAGGTTTCGTTTGTGTTGATAATGCAACTTCTGCTCATACAGCTATATTGGCTCGTGATTTAGGAATTCCTGCTGTAATCGATGTAAATCTTGATTTAAACGATGTTGATGGCAGAACCATCATCGTTGATGGTCAGAATGCTGAGGTTATCGTTGACCCATCATCAAGTGTGGTCGATGAGTATATGCAGTTAATCTCTCAGTCACGTCAGTTACATGATCTCTTTGAAAGCGTTAAGTTTGAAAAAGGCGTAACCTTAGACGGAAAGAGAATTACCATTCAGTTAAATGCAGGTTTAAATCATGAGGATGATGACCTGGCAATTCAGACTGATGGTATCGGTCTGTACAGAACCGAAATTGCTTTCATGCTAAGTTCATCTTTACCATCTGAAGAACAGCAGATCACCTGGTATAAGACCTTACTCTCTCAGTTTAAAGGTCTGCCTGTATGCATGAGAACTTTAGATATCGGTGGTGACAAGAGCCTGCCATATCTTCCAATTGAAGAGGATCAGAATCCTGCTCTAGGTTGGAGAGGTATTAGAGTTTGTATCGATCAGCCTAATATCTTAAAGACTCAGCTTCGTGCCATGATCATCGCTAATCAGGAATTTGGCAATCTTGAAATCATGTTACCTATGGTCTCAAGATTAGAAGAAGTTTTAATTGTAAAACGGATTTTAAATGAGTCCTTAAAAGAGGTAGCAGAACAAACCGGTAAGGAAGTTGTTCGTCCTCGCTTTGGCGTCATGATCGAAGTTCCATGTGTAGCTTTCATCTTGAATGAGTTAGCAGCAGAATGTGACTTCTTCTCCATAGGTTCAAATGATTTAATTCAGTATCTGTTCGCAGCTGACAGATCAAATCCAAAGGTTTCAAAGATCTTTGATCCGTTTAATCCTGCTGCCGTAAGATGCTTGAAGTACTTGATTGATAGAACCTCAGAGGTAGGTAAACCTCTGTCAGTATGTGGTGAACTTGCAGGATCTCCTGTAGGCTCATTACTCTTAATGTCATTAGGCTATAGCAATCTCTCCATGAACTATTCTCAGATTGCTAGAGTGAAATACATTACCCGCCATGTAAATCTGCAGGATCTGCAGAGTATCGGCAAGATGGCTTTAACTTTAAACTCAAGTGTAAAGATTAAGAGCCTGTATATCGAATATGCAAAGTCTCAAGGTTTATCTTCAGTCATAGACCCTAAGAACTATAACCAGAACAGGAGCTAAGTGTGCAAGTTTATTTAGATTTATTAAAGAAGATCATGGAAGAAGGTACCGATAGAAGTGACAGAACCGGTACTGGTACCCGCTCCATTTTCGGAACACAGATGAGATTTAACCTTGAAAAAGGTTTCCCATTAGTAACTACTAAAAAGTGCCACTTAAAGTCCATTATCCATGAGCTGTTATGGTTCATTTCAGGTTCAACCAACATCAAGTACTTACAGGAAAACGGTGTGCGTATCTGGAATGAGTGGGCTGATGAAAACGGTGATTTAGGTCCTGTCTACGGTAAACAGTGGCGTGACTTTGAAACTCCTGATGGCAGACATATCGATCAGTTATCAAATGCTATCGATTTAATTAAGCATCACCCAGAGTCTAGACGTATCATCGTTTGTGCCTGGAATCCTGCTGATGTTGATAAGATGGCTCTGCCTCCATGCCATACTCTTTATCAGTTCTATGTAGCAAATGGTAAGTTATCATGCCAGCTTTATCAGAGAAGTGCTGATATGTTCTTAGGCGTACCATTTAACATTGCAAGCTATGCACTGTTAACCATGATGGTAGCTAAAGAGTGTGACTTGGGGTTAGGTGACTTTGTATGGTCAGGTGGCGATACCCATATCTATAAGAACCACTTTGAGCAGGTAGAACTGCAGTTATCTCGTACTCCAAGAGCTCTGCCTACTATGAATATCTTACGCAAAGCTCCATCTATTTTTGATTACAAATATGAGGACTTTGAATTAACGGGCTATGATCCATATCCTGCTATTAAAGCTCAGGTATCTGTTTAGTCAGAAACTAGAAGCAGCTAAGAGTAAAGCTTAAAAAGGCTGCTTTGTTAGAGGTTAATCTAAAGTATGTTAAGTCATATTTAAGTCATATATATGGTTAATCTTAAAGTAAGAGTATTAAGAGAATTGTCATGATAGAAGTCTCAGGAAAAGTTAAATGGCAGTCAAGACGCGGTATGCGTGAGCTTGATTTAATGTTACTGCCATTTGTAGATATTGATTTACCAAAATGCGACGAGCAGATGCTAAACGATTATGTTGATCTTTTAGAAGCATCTGATTTGGAGTTGGTACGCTGGTTTAATGGTACTGAAGAGGCTAATACCGAAAGTCGCCGTAAGGTTATTGAATTTATTAAAAAGTGCCATGCTACACGCATGGGTAAAGAGGGCGTTTAATGCTGTTTTCAGAATTTGGTCTTCCAGATTTTTTAGTTGAGAATATTGAAAAGTTAGGTTGGGATAAGCCTACTCCTATTCAGACTTTAGTCATTCCTAAAGCTCTAGAAGGTGCTGATATTTTAGGTGGTGCTCCAACAGGTACCGGTAAGAGCGCAGCTTTCTTATTACCTGTAATTGCAAGATTATCTCTTGAGAAAAAGCCAGGTGTAAGAGCTATTATCTTAGAGCCTACTCGTGAGTTGGCGCTACAGGTAGAAAATGTCTGCCAGGCTTTAATTGAAGGTTATAACGATCTGAGTGCCGGCACTATCATCGGTGGTGGCAGCAGAGAAATTGAGCGCGAAAATCCAAGCTCAATTATTGCAGCAACTCCAGGCAGACTTATAGAGTACATCGAAAAAGGCTGGTTAGATACCTCAACTGTACAGATGTATGTCATTGATGAAGCTGACAGAATGCTGGATATGGGCTTTAGAGATGATGTAGCTAAAATTACTCGTGAGCTTTATAACCGTTATCAGACCCTGTTATTCTCAGCCACACTAGAAGGTTCAGGTATTGAGGAGTTTGCTTCCTCCGTATTAAATGATCCTCTGGAGGTAAGAATTGGTGCTGGTGGTGAGGAGGATGAAGTTCTCCCTGAAGAACTGCAGTCACGTGCTTATTATGCTGCAGGTGATCCTCAGAAATTAAAGATCTTAGTGCACCTGCTTACAACCATTAAAGGTAAGTCTATTGTCTTTGTAAAGACTAAAGACAGATTACAGAGATTAGAAGCTTCACTGCGCAGAAACGGCTTTAAGTGTGCAAGTTTGCAGGGCTCTATTTCAATGACTGAAAGAAAAGCTGCTTTGCGCAAGTTCAATGAAGGTGAATGCGATATCTTAATTGCAACTGATGTAGCCTCACGAGGTCTTGATCTTCCAGATGTAACTCATGTTTACAATTTTGATATACCTGCTAATGCTGCTATCTATGTACATAGAGCAGGTCGTACCGCCAGAGCCGGTGCGCAAGGCGTGGTTACTACCTTAGTAATGGCAAATGAAATCGGCTTTTTAGAGAAGCTAGAGCGTTACACCGGTAAAGAAATTGAAAAGAGAGCAATTAAGAATGTCTGTGCAGTTTTCCCTGTAAAAGATCCTAATGCTCCACGTCAGTCTGAAAAGAAACGTTCTCGTGCTAGCATCGGTGGTAACGGTGGCTTTGACAAGAAGGTTAAAGATGAGGAAAAGAAACCTCATAAAAAGAACAGACTTCGTGATAAAAAGAATAAAGGCAAGCCTGATTTTGCAGCAAAAAGAGCTAAAAAAGCTCTAAGAGCAAAAGCCAAAGAACAGGCTGCTAAGTCTGAATAGACTTTTGATATTAAAGGAATAATAAGGACGCATCATGGCAGTAACAATCATTAAAAATGCCAAACTCCATGTAACTTCAGAGGAGTTTGTTGACGCCACATCATTAGCTATCATGGATCATAGAATTGTACCTATGGATCCTGGTCTGTTAGAAGATGGTACTGCCGAAGAAATCGATGTCAAAGGACTGCACGTATGTCCTGGTTTTATCGATCTTTTAGTTAATGGTTGTGCAGGTGTTTCATTTGGACAGACTCCATCTATTGAAGCACTAGAGCAGATGCGTCGCTATTTAACTCAGCACGGTACTACTACCTTTGTGCCAACCTTAATCTCAGGTCCTCGCGAGAACTACACCAAGGCTATGGCAGCGGTCGCTGAGTTTAAAGAAAAGCATCCTTCTATCTGTCCTGGTATCCACTTAGAAGGACCTTTTATTTCTCAGTTACATAAAGGTTTCCACCCATCAGGATATATCAGACCATTAGGTCAGCCTGATCTTGATTCTCTAAGAGCTCAAAAGGATATCATTGCATATATGACTATCGCACCTGAGGTAGTAAAGGCAAAGAATATCATTGAGCTATTACAGAGTAAGATAACTATATCTTTAGGTCATACAGCTACCAGTTACTTTGAAGCTATGCAGTCATTTAAAGCAGGTGTTACTAATGTAACTCATCTGTTTAATGGTATGCGTCCACCAGTAGGTAGAGAGCCTGGTCTAGTCGGTGCTACCTTGCAGAGTGAAAAGGTCTTTGCAAGTATCATTGCTGATGGTAAGCATGTTCATCCATCTTTGGTAAAACTTGCTCATAAGATCTTAGGCGACAGACTGTATATCGTATCTGATGCTCAGCCTGTAGCAGGTATGCCAAAGACTCCACAGTCATTTATTGTAGGTTCAACAGAGGTCTTTGTAGATAAGCGCGGTCTTATCGATGCTAAGGGCGCTTATGCTGGAACCAGCATCTGCATGATGGATGGCGTGAAGTTCTTAATTCAAAGCTGTGGCTTTAGTATTGATGAAGCTCTGCTTGCTGCTACCTATACTCCAGCTAGAGCCATTGGTCTTCAGGATATGGGAAGAATTGAAGGTGGCTTTATTGCTGATCTGGTTATCTTTGATGATGACTTTAGAATTCAGTATGTAGTACAGAATGGTTTTGTTAAGAGTATTGCTGAGTTAGTTTAATTATGGAAAACATTCTTGACAGAATCGCTGCTGAAACTGATCTTACAAAGTCAGAGAGAAAAGTAGCTGCTACTATTCTTAAAAATCCAGGCTTAGTTGTAAACGAGAATATTGCACAGCTAGCTAAAAGAGCTCAGGTATCAGAACCTTCAATCTGCAGATTCTGCAAACGCTTTGGCGCTGAAGGCTTCCCCGCATTTAAACTGATTTTAAGTGCTACAGTCTCAGCTGAGAACTTAAAGAAAGTTGAAGCTGTAAAGCAGGGCGATACTGTAGGGGATGTGATTTCAAAAGTCATTGGCGCTGCTAAAAACTCTGTATCAAGTGCTGAGCGCGCAACAGATGAGGGTACTGTCGCAAGAGCAATTGATGTAGTAAGTCAGTCTCGTCGTATCGTAGTTTTATCTCAGGGACTAACCTCTTTTATCGGTGTTGATTTTGTAAATAGAATGCTAAATTTAGGCTTTTTCTGTCAGTCATACACTGACAGACAGTCAATGATGTTAGCAGTCTCATCACTGCGTTCTGGTGATGTAGCTTTAGCAATCTCAGCTACAGGTAAGAATAAAGATGTTTTAGATGCATCCTTAGAAGCTCGTGCAGCAGGTTCATGTGTACTGGCAATTTGCCCTGAGAACACTCCAATTAGTGAATGCGCTACAGTTCACTTAAAGTCTGCTGAGAGTGTAAGTCCTGAGGATGACAGTATCTTTGCAAACAGATTATCTTTAATGCTGTGCTCTCAAATTATTATTGGAGGAGTAGTTCTGCGTCGTGGAATTGCAATCTCTGATCTTAAGCCAAAGCTAAAAGAAACAAGACTCAAATCCTATGTAGGTGTGGAAAAAGAAGAGAACGTTAGCACTGAGACCAACGATGAAAATGACGATGGTTCATTAAAGCCAGGAGCCCCTATTACCACCTTAGATTGGCATCCTTACTAAGAGCGTATCTTTATAAGTAAAGCTCATCTTCTGTACAGAAACAGTCAGTAAAGACTTTCTTTGTTTTGAGTCTGTAATTTTGTGGCAGAACTATTTTGTATAGCATAGCTTTTTTCTTCAGAAGGCTTAATTTTAGCCACTTAAAAAGGAAAAGTCTTTAATTTACCTATATAATCTAGGTTAAATATACAGGAGACTACCAGCATGAAGAGTATCAGTTCAACAGGTTCATTT
>DKDL01000062.1 GCA_002449335.1 Succinatimonas sp. UBA6849
AGAAGTTAATGATCCAACTTCTTATGAAGAGATTTTAAAAGCCTTAATTAAATTTCATGACGACTATTTTGATGAAAAGAATCCTTCACAGTATTACTTTAATATAACTCCAGGAACTCCTGCTATGCAGGCTATGACCTTGTTCTTAGCTGGCAGCAGATTTATTGGTTCAAAGTTCTATGCAACGAGAGATCCAAGATATGCATCAAAGGATAAGCTCAGCTACTATCCGGTCCATGTTCCTTATACCTTACCTTCAGCTTTAACAGCTCCAACAGCTTCTACAAGCACCACAATTGATTATGATATTCGACAGGATGTTCTTACTCATTATGCTATATATCCATCGATTACCATCCTCTTAACCGGTGAATCAGGTGTTGGTAAAACAGAGTTTGCTAAAGAAATTCATAATGCGCAAAAAGATAGTAAACCAGACAATTTCGTTTATGTTAACTGTGCAGAAATTGCAACTGATCCAAGCACCTTTAGTGTAGAGCTCTTTGGTGCTAATAAAGGTGCTTATACAGGATTAACAAGTAACAGAACAGGTAAATTTGAACTGGCTCAAGGTGGAACCTTATTCTTAGATGAAATCGGTGAAATTCCTTTTTCAATGCAGTCAATTCTCTTAAATGCAATACAGAATAAAGAAATTCGTAAATTTAATGACAATAAGATCATCAAATTGAAGAACGTGAGAATTATCTCTGCAACCAATAAAGATCTGATTAAAGCTGTAGAAAAAGGTGAGTTCAGAGAAGATCTTTATTACAGAATTGCAATGTGCTGCGTTCCTTTAAAACCACTAAGAGAAATAGCTGCAACAGATGAGATAACTTTTAAAAAATTGCTTGATGATACTTTAGGTAATATCGTAAAAGAGATCCCTGATTTTAAAGATTATGCAAAGGTGGATGATGTTGCCTATGAATTTATTAAAAATCAGAACTGGCCTGGTAATTTAAGACAGTTGCATCATGTCTTATTGTTATCATGTGTTGATGTTATTCAAAGTAAAACAGGCAGAATAACCAAATCAGTTATTGAAAAACAGTTATCAAGAATGATCATGCCTTCATCAAAAGTTGAAGAGGTAAGACCATCTGAAGATCCTGGTTTCATTCCTTCAAATCTTGAAGAATGGCTTTTAAATAAAAAGATTGAGTTTGTAAAAAGAGCTCTTGTCAAAGCTAAAGACAACGTATCCTCAGCAAAAGATATTTTAGGTTGTGATTATCAGAACCTAAATAACTTTGTGAAAAAGCACGGTCTTAAGTGATCAATAATAACGAGAAAGAACTGAATATAAGGCAGGTAATGATTACCTGCCTTAGTTTAAATTTAGTTCTTTTTTATCTTATTTCCTTTAACGACGTCGATTGGATCCAGTAGAACAACTTTATCTGAAAAGCAAGGAGATTGACCTCTTAATTGCATATTTTGAGTTAGTGAATTGCTAGGTTTTTTCTCAAAATTAGTCATTGTCTCTAGTTCTTTTACGTATTTTTGCTCGTTAAAAGGAATTCCCTTTTCAAGGTTAGCGTAGTCTTCAAAAGCTTTGATGGCTTTGATTTTTAAGCTATTTTGTTCAGCTTCTTTTGCCTTCTTTTGATCGTCTTTAAGATTCTGTAATGAATTCAATCTTGATTTTAAGCTTTTGTACTTTTCAGTGATATTTTTAATATCTGTTTTAGAAATACTTACATGCACAGAACCAAAGCCGACAGATTTTCCTGCTCCAAGTTTTAAGGCATGGTCTGGTTTATTATTCAGAACTTTTAGTATTACACCTAGCTCTGTGATATTAACTTTATCAAGATGAACAATAAATTTTGTTTCACTATCCTTGGCTATTGGTTTCAAAAGAGATGCTACATTGTTTTTTAGTATTTCACCTTGTTTTTCAGGATCTCTATGCCAGTAGAACTTTCTTCCCCTTAAGGCAGACTCTCTGCTGTTGTAATTGACAAGATCTCTTGAATTATTTTTTTTAGACTTATTTATATGAGGCTGACATAGGTAATGCGCTAAATCTGAGGCATGCGGAGTTCCTAATATACAAGTTAATTCTTCTGCTTTTTTAGTATGTTTATCAAAATAAGCAGGTTCTATCGAAACTTTTCCTTTATAAGCTTCGTTTTGATTTGTGCATCCAAAAAGATGCAAAGCAAAATCATTTTTATAAGTTCTTGCTGGACAGCCTTCAGCTAAAGTAAGATCCTTTGGTTTATATTTATATCCAATTCTAAAGTACCTTGCTGAACCTATAGCAATAATTTTATTTTCATCATCAGGATCTACCGTGTAGAAAATTTTTCCTCCCTTTTCACTTCTCAAATTACTCTCTTCACGATCCCAAAGTTTGTTTTTTGCATCCTTTCTTTGAGTATCGAAGTCTTTCCATACTTCAGCAGGAACATCTAAAGGCTCTTCAGAATTTCTTTTAAAGCTGTAACAATTTTCTTTACCTTTAAATTTTCCTGTTTTATAGAAAGCAGGATCAGAATAATTTTCTTTTTTCACGTCAGCTGGATAAATTTTGTATTTAGAGCCGTTTCGTTTAATGAAACCTCCTAAAATTTTTTCACCTTGTTTTGGAAAGTTACCTAATCTCTTGTAATCACTGCCATCCTTTTCAGTCACATTACGATAAAATACCTTATTATCATTGATAATTGATATTGCAGATCTTGATAGAGCTTCAACGTAGCTTCTAATCATTCCCTTTAATGAGCTTCCTGGAATTACTAGTTTCCCATTATCTAATTTTAAGAACTCTCTTCCTTTATTATCTGTTTTTTCAGTCGAACTTGCGACGAGTAAAGGCGTTAATGCCTTTAATGTGCATTCAATAGTTCCTGAATATAGCTCCTTATCTGGTGATGGTCCTAAAAGGTTCTGATTATCATATGAAACAAAATTATATGGAGCTGTAGCAAAATGAGCAAATACTGTATTGCTACTCTTATTAGAGCTGTTTCGACTACCATTTCCACTATGGTGAGTGTTACCATTGTGATAATTGCCTTTTGGTCTGTTATTATAATGAGAATTGTTATTTTGAAAGCTCATACTATTCTCCCTTCTCATATCCACAAAGACGATCAAATTCTTTTACAGGCATTCCATCAGCGTTGAATTTGAAATATTCTTTGTTTTTAATCTTGTTGTAGCCAGCTTGATAGATTTCTTTATTAACTAAAGCTTTTCTTAGTAAATAGCCGGTTTCTCTTGTATAAGCTTTGTCAGATGATGTTTCATCATCAGTGATGCTTCTATATGAGAATGAACCTTCATTTCTTTCTGCGCAAAACTCAGCTTTATCAGAAAAGACTTTTACGGATATTAGTTTATTTAGCTTATCTTCAGTAAGCTCTGATACCTTGCCTGATAAATACTCTCTTGGAGTTTCAAGTAAAAAATAATCATCAGATACAAAAGCCGTCTGTATCTTGTTTAAGATCTCTTTAGTAGAACTTAAATCACCAGTTTCTAACTTGTAACCTATTTCTTTTAACTCTGTCATTTAATTAGCTCTCCATCGAGATCGTCTAACCACTGATTTAATTGTTCCTGATCTTTTACATCAAGGATTTCTTTTCCATGACTTACTTTTGCCTCAACATTCTGTAATGCAGTAAGAATGCCTTTATCAAGATCCTTAATTCTTACAACACCGTTGCCTCTATTAGTACCACCGCCAATAGGAGCATCACCTGTGCAGATATCAAGTAGAGCATGCATTAGAACTGCTGTTTGGAATGCGGTCAGATCAGTAAATTCAATTTCTGTTTTTAAAAGTAAACCTGACTCCCAAATAGGAGCTTCGTCAAATAAAGCTCCATCAATAGCACCACCTGTGAATCTGTCAATAGCAACATGCTGAACATGTTGTGCTTTATCAACATCAAGGTAGATATCTGAGCACTTGATGTGACCTGCACTGCCATTTTTGCCAGATACTGAACCAAAAATTCTGTTTAACTCATCATTATGGTCATTGTCTTTATCAAGAGCTTTTAGAATGTCAAAAACTCTATGGCGAATTACACCTCTTAATGAAGAGCCAGGTATGGTGTACTTGTAAATGTAGTCATGTTTCTTGCTATTTAGTATTGGCGTCATTAAGCACACCATGTCAACTTCAGAGTCTTTAGAGTTTGTACCACCAACCAAGATAGGCCCGTTGCTTACTAGAGGTAAAACAAGTTTACCTGTATAAAGAGAACCATCTTTTGAAGTAAAGTCATCAACTTTTAATAGCTCTACGCTATGTCCTTCGTTATCAGCGAATACAGGTGAATCTGAGAGATTTAGATAGGTCTCTAAATCATCTTTGTTCTTAAGATTTAGTTCTTTAACTTCAGCATAGGTGCAGACAACTTTTCCATAGCCACTAACTGTTTTACCACCGAATGTAATCAGTCCCTGTTTTATTGCAGAACATAGTTTTAAAAAGGCATCACTTTTATCTGCACTTAACTCTTCGTTCCAACCGTCAAGCTTTAATTCGATAGCAAATTTGACGCCTGGAGGTACGATTTCTTCATCGTACTTGCCACCATCTGTTGCTGTTCCTTTTTCAAGATCAATATTTACATGATCTCTTACAAAAGGACCAACACCAAAGCCGATGTCATTTCCTGAAGCAATTTTTTTGAATGCATAATTCTCATCAAAATCTAGCAATAAGGCATCTGAGCACCATACTAGAGATGCACTTTGATCCACGGTTGAGTTAGATGAATTGGTTTTAGTGGCATTATGGTGACCAAAAAGAATATCTTCTTGTTTAGGTTCAGCATCTCTTACGTAACTTCTTAGAATACCAGCAACAGAGCTACCTTGAATTCTCCAAAGGCCATAAGAATCTCTGTTTACAGGTTGGTCAAGGCTAGGATTTGAACCACCACCGCAATGTAGAGGTGTTTTAGTTTGAAGGATAAATCTTGCAATATACATTTGTTAACCTCTCTTAGCCTTCATGTCCCATTCTTTTAACATGTTTAAAAGAGCTTGGCGGTAGTACTCTTTAAAAAGCAACTCTTTGTCTTTTTCGCTTGCAATATCTTCAAGGAATTTAGGAAGTTCTTTTTCTAATTTGAAATTTTCTTCAAATTTATTGGGGCTTAAAAAGTTCTCCATAATCTCAGACATTTTTTCTTCATTTCCATTTTTAAATGGAGATGATCCCCATGAGTTATCCCACTGGACTCCAGGAGTTTTCTTTAGAATATCTTTAAATTTTGGCAGCCAATCGTCTTGATGAACAGAAGAAATCATATTTCTTAGATTTCCTCTCTGATTAGCACTAATCTTTGAAGAATTTTGCTGAGATTTGATGAAAGCTACAATTTTGTTATTAGATGTGAATTTCTGTGCATTTTCTCTTGCAATTCTATAAATGGCTCTTGTTTTTAAAAGATTCAGAACATTTTTGTTTGCTAATTTTGAAGCTGTTTCTTTAAGTGTATTTTTCTCGTTGATATCAGATGTATCAACAAATGGTTTTATTAAAAATTCTGGATTTACAAGAATTCTTCCATAGCCTTCATTAGTAGAGCCACCGATAGCTTCTGGTAACTTGGAAACAACCTTGTCAAATGTAATTTCAATTACAGAGCCTTGAACTAGCATCTGTCTTGCTTTTCTAGGAAGTGACCACAGGTTGTTAAATCCATTAAGATTGTCGTAGAGACAATAACGTTTAGAAATTTTGGCGTTACTAAAATACTTTTGCAGCTCTTTCTCTAAATTGTTCAAAGGTAATTCCCATGATCTGTTTGAAATGTATCCAGATAGTAAGAACAACTTAGCTGTATTACCCTCTACATTTTGAGAAGCTACATCTCCACAAGATAGAACTTTAGCAGATACCTTGCCGTAACCTGCACTTCTTGAATGTCCTATGTGTAGATTGCTGATACTGTCTAAGAGTGTTTTCAAACTTTGTTCACAAGTATCATCACAATAGATCTCGCTTATGAATTTAGCTCCTTTTCCTAAAGCGCTAAACCCAAATAACTGACCATCAGCAGCAGTTCTATCTTTGCCGATAGCAACATGCATGTTCCATGTTTGAAGAATATTAGGTTGGCATTTTTTCTCTTGTGTCATAAAACCCAAATCTAATTTCTTTAGCTTAATAGCTTCTTTATCACTTAGATTCCACTCTTTTTTATCTTTTTGAATAAGCTGTATTAATGTTGTATCAGAATTAAGTTCAATTGAACTTAGGTTTAGTACGTGGCTATTATCAGCGTTTTTTGATCCTACTGATGGTAATCCACCGTAGTTCTTTAGTTTCTGATAGCAAAGAGGTACTGGTACGGTTTGCTCATCTCCAGCTAAAGGAAAAGCATGTCCCCACTTTACTTTTGAGTTTAAAAACAGGTTGTTGAACTCATTTGAATCATCAGGAGCAACATTAGGATTATTTCTTTTCCATGCACTAGCTAATGCACCCAATAACATATTTCCAGGAATGTACTCTAATGTTTTATGTGTCTGACCTTCAGTAGTACCATCAGTAATAACAAGAGGCTGCAAAGCTTCTAGTTTTAATTTAATTACTTTCACTTTACATCTCCTTTTAATACTTCAGGAAGTTCAATTTTATTTTGTTCTAGACCTTTAACTGTTATCTTGCACTTTCCAAGACCTCTGGCACGGTCTCCTCCAATACTCTTTACAGCAGCACATACAGCAGATAGGTAGCTATCAAGCCACTTTTCAGATAAGTTCTGGTTATTTTCAATTTCGATATCAGCTTCAAGTTCAAGCTCAGGAATACCACACTCAAGCCTTCTTAAAGATCCATCAACTACTTGCTTATCTTCTTTTAGCTTGGTTTCACTTCTATATGAAATCATGTCTTTTAAAGCATCTTGTTTGGCATCGCTATCGATACTGTTTAACAGTGAGGTCAAATCTTCATCTAGGTGAGCACCACCTACACGAATGATTCCTGTTTGATTTACTTTGTCATCTTGAGATGCAGTTCCAAATATAATTTCATTAACTTTCTTTAAATCATCTCTGCCTTCACATCTAGCTAAAAGATTAGCTCCCTCTCTTAAAGCGCCTTTAACAGCTCTTCCTGGAATATATGGAAAGCCATTGCTATCTCTAGAAATCTTGTTATCAGCTAAATAGCCGTCACCTATACCACTTGAAACCTGCCACTCTGACAGAAATTTAATTACAATCTTTCTTATCATGGCTTAATCTTTAACCTTAAAGTACTCTTTGTAACCGTTCAGATCTTCAGATAAGAGGTGATTCAATTCAATGTAATCACCAAGCTTAGTCTTATAGTTCTTATCATCTTTATCCTTGTAGAAGAATCCTTTTGTTTCGACTCCTTCTTTGAATATTTCTGAAAATTCTGTAGCGCCCATTAGATTTTGGTTAGCTCTACCTCCCAAGCCTCTTTCAACATTGTCTTTTAATTTAGAGTAGTTTTCTAAGGCTTCTTTGACTCCTTTTCTGCATACACTTAATGAATTTCTTAATGTTGATCGAGGTAGTTTCTCTAATACAGAAATGCCATTTTCTACAAAATGAGCAAGATTGTTGCCACTTAACAGCATTGGTTTAGCTGTAAGTTTTGAGCGGCCGTCTTCTGCTGTAAACAGATGAGCTCTAATGCTATCTAAATCATTTTCTGTATCATTGGTAATAACAATGTAATCCATGCTACTTGGTCTTTCCATGCTACTTGGTCTGTTTTCCTTGCGAGCTGTAAGCTCTTTAGAATTTTTTACAAGCTCTTCAGCCAGATCAAATGCTTTTAAGAATGGATATCCTGTAGGGCAGACCACCATACCTACACCAACGGTAAGCTTGTCTTGTCCATTAGCATTTGGATTGTTTTTATTTTGCTCTATGAAAGCTTGATTTGAATAACGTTCGAACTCTTTTACGAATGCATCAATAAAATATAAAGCTAAATCAGCTCTGATCACGACTGTTACATCGTCACCACCTAACACTAAAGGTCTTGCTGGAACTAAGAGCTCACCTTTACTATCAGTTGAACGAGTGTGTTTTAGGCATTCAGATAAGCCCTTCTTGAATGCCGCTGTTGTTGTTTCCTTTACAGTATTCGAAAGAGCTGACATTGTTTTTATAACGTTGATTGCGTTTTGATATCTATCTTCAGATGATGATTGCTGTCCTGTCTTATCTTCATCAGTTTCTTTGTCACTTATATTTTTGAGTTCCTGTCTAAATCTTATACCAAGATCATTACCATCAATATTAATGAAGGCAACTTTTTCTGAACCACAGGCAATTTCCTCTAGATCATCGGACCATCTTAAATTGGCTTTGTTATCTTTGTCAGGTTCGATTTCTCTTAATCTTTCTCTTGATTTTTCAAGTAATCTTTTAATTCTCTTGGTCTTTGAAGATAGTGAAATAATTTCACCACTAGAGTTTTTACCATAGCTTACTTTTCCGATAGCAGGTTCCCCGTCTAAAGGAGCTTCAGCGCAAATAGGAAGTAACTGCATACCAGTTGAGGTAGGGTATTTATTTCTTTGATCAGTGATCTTGTTTGAAAGTTTAAATTTAGCTTCGCGTATTCCTGATGAGGTAAATTCACATTCTTCCAAAGCACCGAAAATTGGAAGACCAGGAAAATCTGCTAAAAGTTTTAAACCAAAGTTTTGTAAAAACTCTCTGCCTTTAGCTTCACTAGGAAATAGCAAGTGCATTGCACCTGCATTTCTTTGCAGAGGTAAGATCTCGTCACCTACAGGTTTTCTTATTTCTTTTAGAACAGTTAGCTGTTTGCTTTTGGCAAAATCATCAAGATATTCTGCTGACAGAGATTCAATTAGTTCAGAACCTCCGATCATTTCCTTTAACTTACCTGTCGATAAAATATATTTTTGGATTCCACCTACTTCCAAAACTACATATCCAAATTTGTCTGACATTTATATCCTCTTGAATTCATTTAGACTTGTTGTATTTGAGCTACGATTATTGCTGTATTTTCTTTTTAGCTTTGTTTGTTGTTCTTACGCTTGAAGCTGCGAAATTAAGAGCCTCTGCTAGTTTGTCCGGATAACATAGTTCCTTTTTTGTTATAACTGTTACAGATTTATCATTTGATGTCCTTATTTGTTTTATTTCTTCTTCGCCAAATTTTTTGTCTTCATCTGGTTCATCTAGATAACAAACTACAGGAATTACAAAGCGACCAATAGCCGAAGCCATATCCATTGCTTCTTCAGCAACTTCTTCTGGTTCAGGAGCATTATCAAAATGTTTTCCCATTTTGTACGATTTACAAGAAATAAGGAATATAGAGTCTTTCCAAGTGCCTAACACGTCCATATCAATTCTAAAATTCTCTTCGTACTTTTTATTTTGCTTCTTTAGACGTGTCTTAATTTTTGAAATGTAGTCAGCTGAAAATGGAAGTCGTACTCTTGCGTGTACATGTTGGCAACCACAGTTAATAAGAGCTTGGGCTGTTAGCATTTCAAACCACTCACCACCATCAGTCCAGTCCATTGATAAGTTTTCATGCTCATTTTGTTTTAAAACAGCAATCTTCTCCTTTGTATTTCCGAACTTATCTTTTTTACTCTTTATTTTTAAACTAATTCCACCCGCACTTATATACCCATTTTTGAGATTCCACTCGATGCCAGTTTTAATGCAAATTCTCATTTGCTTTAACAATTTGGTCAAAAATTGAGAATTATCTTTGACTTCTAAATCGTTTTGTTCTATAGCCTTTGCGTATTGTCTTATATCTCCATATTTAATTTCCAATATTGTTTGGCTGTCTCCAGCATATACTTTTCCATTTGAAACCTGTTTCCCATTGACACACTCAAGAATTGTTTTGTTTAATGTCCAGATTGGGCAGTTGTTTTTTGTTGCCCAAAATGTCATTGATGCATTTTGACCTTTAGTTCCAGGGGTTGTATTGACATGAATATTTGTAGTATTTTCAGCGCATTTAAGAAGTGAATTTATGTTAGAAGCATCTATATCACTTTGCAGAATAGTTACAGTTAATTTATGAGCATCAATACCTGTTTTTTCAAAAAAGTTTTTGGCATTAAGTGCTGCTCCTTGAACATCAGCGCCTCCGGATGCCAAGAGAATTACATTCTTAATATTATGATTATAAAAGTGACTGTAAATTGCTTTTACAGTTGCAGATACATCTGTTCCAACAGCAACTATCAAAGTATCAGAATTTACTAGTGCAAGTTCTGCCTTACTGTTTAGATTTCTAGATACCTTATTTGAAAAGATACTATTTAATTCATTTTTTAGATTTTCTTTTATTTGAGGATTATATAATTTGTCGCCAAACACTTTTAGTACATTGACTTTTCCTCCTGATTCTAACTTTACATGATCTCGTCTATTTTCATTTGGACATAGAACGTAGATTTTTCTGTCATATTGATTTTTAGTATCTTGTTTCGTTGCGCCAATTCTACATAGATTTCTTATTTCCTGAAGATAATCATGCTCTTCTTTCTTTTTTTGTTCTTCTTCAAATTTTGATTCAGCTTTTTTGTGGTAGTATCTGTCACCCTTGAATGAAAGGAAGGATAATCTGTTACTGCCATCATTCCAAATTACATCATATTTTTCTCCATTTACCTCAACATTTGTTAAAGACCATTTTGGTAATTGAATTTTTTCTTCTTCTATGAATCTTGATAACTTTCCTTGAGGTGCTTTTTTGAAGTTGCTATCTATGTGCACCAATAGATCTTCTACTGAGTAAGGTTTAGGAAGAGGAAGTATTTCACATTCAAAATTGTTTTTTAATGAGAATATTTTCACAGAATCAGTATTAGAAACGATGGAATATGCATCTTTATTGAATAATTTTATTACTGCATGCGTGATAAAAAAGTTCATTCCTCCGTCAGAGTTTAAAATGATCTTTTCATACTTAGAGCACAGCGAGTCAAATACTTCTCTTACACTTCGCTCTTTCTCTGGCGGTATAATTTCAATAGATGGATAACCATGCTCTTCTCCATAATTTTTTATTTCGATCGCATTTTTATTCGTTCTGTCTGTCGGCATGAGAATAATTTTATCTATATCGAATTTTGGAGTGTTATCAGAATTTTTTGCTTGTAAACAAGCTTCAAGTGGGTTTTGTACTCCAAGATTTTGCTGACCTACGAATGAAATGAATGTGTATCCCATGATTACCTCTAACCAAATTAACTACTGACATTCTATTAGAATACAAAAAGTTGTTCTTTGAAATGAAACGTGTTTTTAGAATAAATTTTATGAGTTACTTATGGATGTAAAAGGAATAATACTCTCCGACAATTGCATGATTTTCTGTCTATTTTTAGCTACTACATCTTTTGAGGTATTGGCATAGCAGTAAATACATCCATGTGAACAGGTGTTGTACATACCAATATCTTTACTTACCATGCAACCACACTCTTTACGCTGACCTTTATCTTTCATTCTCTTAAAATCAAGATTTGATTCAACTTCACCTGCATTAGCAACAGAATTACCTGTGTTTCCCTCAAGAGAAGCAAACAGATCAAGTTCACTTGCCTTTGGCTTTCTCTTTTTATCAAATGAATGTAAATATTCAGTTAAGACTTTGTCATCAGAGAACAGCCTTTCCATTAACTCACCGTCAATGCAGCGGTTATGCTCAATTCCGTATTTCTCAAGGTCAAGATCTTCAGCGCAGGTAGCTAAAGTAAAATCCCATCCCTGCTCATGCCAGTGCTGCTGGATCTTTTTAAGGCCATCAGCTATTTCCTCTTTTTGAGCAAGTGACAACTCAGCTCTTAGAACATTGTCTCTAGTAAATAAGCCATTAGTTTCTTTTATAAGATTATTCTGTACCTTTCTGTAAGCTTCAACATCAATAAAGCTAAAGACTAGCTTTGAGGTATAACCTTTTAATCTTTTTGAAAGATTCCAGATCTTGATTAAAAGATCACGAGCTGTAAGATTTGGAGTAATAATTAAAGGATCAAATCTCCAGATGACTCTGTCTTTACCAATTCGGTTTGAGAGTTCCTTAAAGGTTTCTATTCTCTTTTCTAAAGAAGCTACATTAGGTTCAAAACCTTCTTTTTCATAATCATTGACTGTGAACTGAAAATAATAGTGAATACCCGTCCTATCAAGTTCATCTAAATAAGGCATTAAAGGACGAGGATTTTTAGTCCAAAAGACAATTACTCTGGTCTTGTCATAAGACACATACATAGGAGTCTGGTTAAAAGGATTAACCCATACTGAGTATCCATCAGCTAATCTTTGCATGAACCATTTAGCAAAGAAAGCAGGTATATCAGTTGATCTGCTTGCTGAGACAATTACAGGATGGCTAGCAGGCACTTCAATTCCTGATTTTAAAATGATGGTATCTTTTGAATCTGTCATAACCTTATCCTTTAATCATGTGTTCTGTTTATCATGAGCTCTTTGTTAAGTAAGCAGTCTAAAGTAACTCTTTGTTCTGTAATTTAAAGCGCTTTGTAAAGCAGTTTGGTAAAAAGACTTTCAGTCCTTTTACAAAACTGCTCTAGAGCAGCCCTTGTAGCCTTTGTTGAAATCATTATTTAGTTACTCCTTCTAGAAAGGTAAATCGTCGCAACTGCTATCAACAGCATACATATTCTGAAATTCTGATGCCATATAGCGGTTGATGTCTACGCGGCACTTAATTTTCTTACCACTTCTATAGTAGCCTGCAATATCCAAGTTTTGTGTGTGCTTATCGATCATATCAAGCTCTTTGCGCATTTTTTCAAACATCTGTTCGTGACATAGCATGATGTAGGTCATGCAATCATCTCTTTCAGAGTTATATCCGTAGTTGTTATTAGTAGCAATAAAACTGCTTTGAGGAAAACAGCTTTCACGTGAGTCGTCACGGATCTCACTGTTTAAAGGGCAGTTGCAGCTGTTTAGCTCATCATCGAGCATGCGAGAGCATGGTCTTGGGTATACAAGTTTCATGTCATGCTCTTCTTGTGAGCACTTTATGAACTGTATTGCCTGATGAGTTAACATCCTGTTGGTAAAGCAGTCTTTTTGCAGAGTATAGGTACTGTCAGCAATGATGATAGCGCCGCGTTTGCTTAATGATCTAGCAAAGATCTCCATGAACACAGCGTAGGCATGGTTTGCAAATCCTGTGTAGAAGTTTTTGTTATAGTTCATGTTTACCATGTTAAGCAGGGTAGAGCTCTTGATGATTTCACCAATGCCTTTAAAGCTGGTGATAAGATCAAATTTCTCATTACCTAAATAGTTCATGAGCTCGTTGTTACTTTTAGCAATAGCCATTGCGCTGGATGTATCATAGATATACTCAATCACATTAAGATTAAAGGTGGTGTTTTTAAACATAGGATCTGAATTTTCAAAGAGTCTTACCCAACGGGAAAAAAGCTCAAAAAATTGATCGATAGCAACTTCACTACCTTCGATTACAGTTATCTCAAAATTAGGGAGATGACGATGAGCCTCTTTATACATCTTACCTAAAGCAGTGATCGCACCAATAACATCTCCGCCGTTACCACAGAAGCAGGATAAAAGCTTAATGCAGTTATTAGAATTTAGAAATTCCTTTTTAACCTGTTCTTTTGACAAGAAGTCCATGGTGATGTACTCACATTCAGCAGCTGAGCGTGGTAAGTACTTTTCCATATAGTCTAGCCACTGATTAGCTGTGTGGGTTAGGTTAAATTCAACCTCTCCAACATTAAGTTCAACTGGATAGGTGCCTTGAGCTTTAAAGTAATTTAAAGTTTCATTGATAGCAGCACATAAGCAATCGTCTACAACAACATTCTTTTTGAACTCGCACATAGTTACTTTCTCCTAGATGGTTTTCTTTGATGTAATGGTGTTATCAAAATCCGTGCCAGAAATTTTAACTATATGATTTATAAGAAATAATAGTTTTTGAAGAATTAAGCTTTATAAAAAAATATAATTATTTTAATAAAATTTTAAAATATTATAGTCAATTTCTTTAAAAAACTATAATTGATTATATAAATTTATAAAAATTAAGAATAACTAGTAGGTCTAAACAGGAGGCAATTTTTATCTTCTAAAATAAAAATACTTTAATAACAATAAGTTAAATTAAATTTTGAAGTTAAATTTTAAAAGTTGGCACAGCAGTTGCTGTAGTAAATACGTAGCGAAGAATATTTCGTTTTATTGATTTGTTCTGAAGAGAAAATCTTCAGATTTGTGAAAAGAACGTTGAAAACAAAGACTTTTATAAAGTGACCGTGTAAGAGTTCTCATCTTATACAAAGTTACAAAGATTTTAGTTTTTTATAGTTCTTTTAAAAATTCATAACTGTACAGCTATGTCAGTTGTTGAATTAAAGATTCTGTACTTGAAAGAGCATTTGAATCGTTGAGTTTTTACATGAAGTTGAAATGACTTGTGACAGTTTCAACTTTAAAAACTTAGCAAGTAACAACTAAAAAGATAAACAGATCAATAAAGGAGAACGAATATGTCAAAGGCAATTATCGCTACTGTAAAGCAGGATTTAACTCGTGCTTATGCTCTTTTTGAAAAGGCTCTCGATTTCTCTGTACTAGCAGGAATTTGTTTATCTTTATTATGTGCCTATTCACAGGTTGTAGGTGATCTTTTATCTACTTGTTTAAATGGCCCTGTATCTCAGGTTGCCTCTTTAAGAGTAGGCATTCTGATTGTGAAAAAGTACACCACAAAGCAAGGCTAGGCCTTGCTTTAGTGAGCTTTGTAAAACAAAGCCAAAACTAAAAGTAAAAAGTAAGAAAACCTAGGAGAGACAAATGTTAGCACCTGAAGATTTCATCTATATCGCTGTTTACATGCTGTTATCAGTTTTAATCATAGTGTATTGCAAGTTATGCAAGATTAAAAACTGTCAGGCTGTAAGCGGAGTCACTCTGTTTTCTGTGATGTACTGGCTCTTTTTCTTCAGTGATGCCTTTGTAAGGTGAACACAAAAGAAAAGCACCAGAAAACAAGGTGCTTTTAAAGATAAACATCAAGGCTTCAAAATGAATTGCCAAAAGGATTTAAAAGTAAATAGGAGAAATACATGACCACAGTAGAAATTGTCTTCACCATTGTGAGACTTTTAATGGCATTAGCCTTGGAAATAATTGCCTACATACTGATTAAACGCACTTTCTCTAAGACTAAGTCAGAGAGTAGCAGAGAATTAAGCGAGGGATTAAATGTGGTTTTAGGCTTTTGCGCAGGCTACGGGGTCATGAGTATGTTCGATCATTTAATAGACTACATTTTTTCATGATTGAGAACAGATAGAACTTTAGAAATTTTAGTGGAAGACTTTTAAGAGGTGAATTATGCAATTTTGGTTGTACTTTGGTTATGTTGTCATTTACCTGATCGGAATGGGCGTCTTTATAACATTTTGGAAGAAGTTTAAGTGTTCAAATACAGAAATTTTATGGCAGTTTGCTTATTACACAATATTCTACTGGACCTGCATGTACCTGTCAGTATGAGGTCGTCTTAGACCTAACGGACAAGATTCAGGCGTGAGTACTAGGGGAAAAGACTGGATGTAAGGCGTGTGAATGTAAATCAAGCTTAAAGAAACAGAAAAAACTCTAAAGAGCTAATTTACGGTAGGTAGTTAAGCCGGTAGTTAAAGTAGATAGTTAAAGAGTAGTCCAGGAATTGGTAGCTCATAGAGTTCTTCTCAGGTTGCGTTTCTTACTTTTTGCAGCCTGAGCTTTTTAAAGTAAATCACAATTGAAAGTAAATCATCAAGAAAAGTATTGGTGTGTTTTTAAGAGGAAAAGATCATGGAACAGTGTGTAAATGTAGTGAGTGTATCTCCTGTCATGACTTTAGGTGCAGCAATTGTCATTGTTTTGAATTTTATTGTAGCTGTCATGCTCATCTTTGCTGATTTAGATTTTTTTGAAAATGGTAAAAAAAGGTATTCCCGCATTTTGGGATGTGTGCTTATGGTCTGGGTAGTAGTTTTTGCAGCGTTGCAGTTTATGAAGTGAAGATATATAAGAAACTATAGATAAGATGAGCATAGACAAGAGTTAAAGACTGCACAGAGAAATTAACAATAGGGCTTTAAAATCAGCCTTAACTTCTGTAAATCGCTTTCTAACGCTATGGTTTAGCAATTTACACAATTAAACAATCACACAATTAAAACAAATTTGAAGAAACTGAATATAAACCACAATAAAAAGGATTTAAAAATGAAAAAATCATTAGTAATCGCATCATTAGTTTTAGCTTTAACCTCTATTAACACAGCTTTAGCTGATCCTAAGCCATTAGGTTTCGAACTTGGCAAAGCTACCATTGAGGAGGTACAAAACACTTATAAGACCACAGAGGCTGGTATCAGTGCTTATACCGCTGGTAGAATTTTAAATGTTGATCCATACGAAATAGGTATGCAGGATCTTGAAAAGGTAGTGTTCATCTTTAATAAGGACGGCACTTTAAGTGTTGTGGACATGACCTTTAACAAGTCCAAGTTTGATGAACTCTACGGTCAGCTCAACAAAAAATATAAGCTTGTTAAAAAGCAGATCCCATTTGTTGGCAACAAATATGCTGAGTATAAGAATGGTAACTCAACCGTGAAACTCGATGCACCGCATATGAGCTTTGAGCTGGACGTCATCTACGGTCAGAACTCTTTCTTTAAAGCCATGAAAGAGGTTAACAACCGTCAGGAGCAGCAACGTAAAGACAAGCAGGCTTCAATGCTGTAAAGAAAACACATGTCCTGCGTCTTCCACGCAGGCATGTTACACTATAAAACCAAATAACCTGGAGAGAACAGAATGAAACATTCATTGAGAGCATGCATTAAAAATACAGCTAAAACCACAATGATCTGCACTATGATCATGCTTACTGCCTGCTCTACAATACCTGCTAATAATGCACAGAACTCTTCAGATAAGAAGATGGTATGCAATCTCTCAGCAGCTGCAATCTGTGAGAACGCTAACTACAACAGTGACAACTTCAATGCTGAAATCCTTGCCAACAATAAAGATAGTAATGGCAACAATAATGTTGTTGGCGAATCAACCATAGGACAAAAGATCGTAGGTTATACAGCATTAGGCCTTGCTATAGTACTTTATACAGGACTTTTGATCTTAGATCACAATGTCAGCTCTCGTCCTCATCGTTAAATTCAGGTAGAATTAGACAGGTTCATAGGTCTATTTAGGTAGGCTTATAGAGAAGGTCAAAGAGTAAGAGAAAGATATTCTTTGATGCAATAGCTAATGAAACAATCTCTTTAACCTTTGAGATGCCTGATGCTCAGCATGAAGCAGCTTGTCTTTAAAGGTTACTTTCTCTTTTACTTGGATCTCTCCTAAGATCTCATTACGAATGTAATGCTCTAACTCCTCATTATTGAAAAGAACAGGGGAGTAATGATTAGGAGCATAGTCAACACACATATTAAAACGTACAATACCATCAGAGCTGTCAGGCTCTTTTGAATGGATATGTCCGTGGATTACGGTGTTGCAGTTATTCTCTTCAAAGATCTCTTTGAACTCTGCTTCTCTTTTGGAATCTGGTTCTGATAAAGGGTAGTGACAGATAAAGATATTCTCAAAGAGAATGTAGTCTATGATCTTTTCAAAACCACAGTTTAAAAAGAACTTGTCGGTAATAGTGTCGTGGTTACCTCTGAGCATGAGTTTTCTGCCTTTAAGCTTTTTGCAGTACTCAGAGATATGAGGTTTAAATTCAGACTTTAAAAAAGCTATATCACCTAAAAAGACTACGATGTCGTCATCACAGATGACGTCATTGTAGTTTTTTAGCATCAGATCTTCACACTGTTGTAAACCTTCATCTGAAAACTCAAATTGAGGACGAGCATACTTAATGATGTTCTTATGACATAAATGAAGATCTGAGGTGAAATAGAGCATGGTTGCCTGCCTTAAAACAAATACTGTTAATACATCAGATGATGAAAAAGCATCAGATGATGTAAAAGGTGGTGTAACGTAAACTAAAAGTAAAAGTCTTTCTTAAAAGAGAATGAATGTCAGACTTTGACTTTGAGCTTGGTACTGAGTTTTAGTTTGCTTTTAAATTTATCTTTTGTATCCTAGACAGAGGATCTTTAAAAGTCATCAAAAGATAAATTTAAAAACAAAAACGGACCTATGAAGGTCCGCTTTAGTTTAAGAGCAAAGATTATTTCTTTTGCTCTTTAGCAGCTTCAAGTTTCTGCTCAAGGTAGTGAATGCTTGCACCGCCCTTGATTTCTACAGGATCAGTTAACAGATCCTTGTGTAGAGGAACGTTAGTCTTAATACCGTTAAGTACTAATTCATCTAAAGCCTCTAAACCGCGCAGACGAGCTAGCTCACGTGTATCATCGTAAACAATTAACTTGCCTACTAATGAATCGTAGTGAGGTGGAACCTTGTAGCCCTGATATACATGGCTGTCCCAGCGTACGCCTGGACCACCTGGTACATGCAGATACTTAATCTCACCAGGAGATGGCATAAAGGTAGCAGGATCTTCAGCATTGATACGGAACTCAAATGCATGACCACGTAACTTGATGTCTGACTGCTTGATTGATAATGGGTTACCAGCACAAACTGAAATCATTTCACGAACGATATCAACGCCTGTGATCATTTCAGTAATTGGGTGTTCAACCTGAACACGGGTGTTCATTTCGATGAAGTAGAACTCACCGTTCTCATATAAGAACTCGAAAGTACCTGCACCACGGTAGCCAATATCAACACATGCCTGAGCACAGCGAGAACCGATAGTCTCACGCTGTTTCTCTGAAATGAATGGAGCTGGAGCTTCTTCTAGAACCTTCTGGTTACGACGCTGCATTGAGCAGTCACGTTCACCTAGGTATACAGCATGACCCTGACCGTCAGATAAAACCTGGAACTCAATATGGCGAGGGTTCTCTAAGAACTTCTCCATATATACAGCAGGGTTGTTAAAGAACATGTCAGCTTCACGGCGTGTTAGCGCGATTGAATCCTCTAACTCATCATCAGATCTTACAACACGCATACCACGGCCACCGCCACCACCAGCTGCTTTGATGATGATAGGGTAACCAATCTGGTTAGCTAAACGTTTGTTCTCTTCAAAATCTTCACCTAAAGCACCTGCTGAACCTGGAACGCAAGGAACGCCAGCTTTCTGCATAGCTTTTTTAGCTGAAACTTTATCACCCATTAAACGAATGGTATCAGCAGTAGGACCGATAAAGATAAAGCCTGACTTTTCAACCATCTCAGCAAAGTCAGCATTCTCTGACAAGAAGCCGTAACCTGGATGAATAGCGTTAGCACCAGTAGCTTCAGCAGCAGCGATGATTGATGGAATATTCAGATATGAGTCTTTAGGAGCTGCAGGTCCTATGCACACAGCCTCATCAGCTAACTTAACATGCAATAAATCGCGGTCAGCAGTTGAATGTACAGCTACGGTCTTTAAACCTAACTGACGGCATGCTCTTAGAATACGTAAAGCAATCTCACCGCGGTTTGCAATCAGAACTTTTTCAAGTTTCATATTTATGGGTTACCCCTTATATTATTCAAACTCGAATAATGGCTGATCAAACTCAACGGTAGAACCGTTCTCAACCAAAATCTTCTTAATAACACCTGATCTGTCAGCCTGAATCTGGTTCATCATCTTCATAGCTTCGATAATGCACAGGGTATCGCCTTCTTTTACTGAAGCGCCTTCTTCAACGAAAGGAGCTGCAGTAGGGCTTGCTGAACGATAGAAAGTACCAACCATTGGTGACTTCATAAGTTTAGCTGCATCAGGAGCAGCAGGTGCTGCTGGAGCTGCTGCAGGAGCAGGAGCTGCAGCTGGAGCTGCTGGTGCTGCTACAGGAGCAGGAGCTGCTACAGGAGCTGCAATTACGGTCTGAACTGACTGAGCTACAGCCTTTTCACGGGTAATCTTAAGCTCTTCTTCGCCTTGCTTTAAGTTGATCTCAGATACATCTGACTTAGATACAATTTCGATAAGCTTAGCTATCTTATGAATATCAATTTGCATGAAAAATATCCTATTTAGTTGATTCTAATCTTAATGCTTACGGTCTAAGAAACGCACAGCGCCTCTTAGAGCAAACTCATAACCATCAAGTCCGAAACCTACAATGACACCAACAGCCACATCGGACAGGAATGAATGATGTCTGAATTCCTCTCGTTTGTGAACATTGGAAATGTGAATCTCATAGAATGGCATATCAATACCTGCAAGCGCATCACGAATAGCTACACTAGTATGGGTATAGGCACCTGCGTTTAATAGTATGAAATCTACTTTGTTGCGGGAATTTTGGATCTTGTCGACGATATCGCCTTCATGATTAGACTGGTAGCATTCAATATCAACATTAAGTTCATCTGCCACCTTTTTGAGCATATTCTCAAGATCTTTAATGGTCTCATGACCATAGATCTCTGGCTCACGGGTGCCTAAAAGGTTAAGGTTTGGACCATTAACCACTAATATTGAATATTTAGCCAAAATCTAACTCCAAAAAACTGAATTGGCGCATTTTAGCATTTTTACAGTAAAGTGGCGCAAATTTTCTTAAAAAGTCCGTATTTTTTATGAAAATTGACCTTTTTTACCAAAATTTGACTTCCAAAAGAACTAATAAAAACGCTCACTTACTGAATGTAATTTGTGTTTTTTTATTTGGCAAATTAAAGATACGAAAACTTGTAAAAACTATGATGTGTAACACAAAAAAATGTTAGAATGTGCACACAGTTTTTTCTTTCATTTTAAGGTGCCTGTTAAAAGGTACCTAACCTTTATAACTACTGAGGAACACTCCATGAGCTTCATTAACAAAGCCAAGTCAATCGCAGAATATGATCCAGAGTTATGGACCGCAATGAGCGGCGAATGCCAGAGACAGGAAGATCATATCGAACTTATCGCATCAGAGAACTATGCTTCTAAGTGTGTAATGGAAGCACAGGGCTCACAGCTTACAAACAAATATGCTGAAGGTTACCCTGGAAAGCGTTACTACGGCGGTTGCGAATACGTTGATGTTGTAGAGCAGTTAGCAATCGACAGAGCTTGCAAGTTATTCCACTGCGATTATGCAAATGTTCAGCCTCATGCTGGTTCTCAGGCAAACAATGCTGTATATCAGGCACTGTGCAAACCAGGTGACACCGTAATGGGCTTATCATTAGCTTCAGGCGGTCACTTAACTCACGGTTGCCCTGTAAACTTCTCAGGTAAAATCTACCACGCTGTAGGTTACGAAGTTAACGAGAAGGGTGAGTTAGATTACGATGCAATCCGTAAGGAAGCATTAGAGTGCAAGCCAAAGATGATCATCGGTGGTTTCTCAGCTTACTCAGGAATCGTAGACTGGAAGAAACTTCGTGAAATCGCTGACGAAGTTGGTGCATATTTATTAGTTGATATGGCTCACGTAGCAGGTCTAGTAGCAGCTGGTGTATACCCAAGCCCAATTGACTATGCTCACGTTGTAACCTCAACTGCTCACAAGTCATTAGGTGGCCCACGTTCAGGCTTTATCTTATCAAACTGCCACGACGAAGCTATCTACAAGAAATTAAATTCAGCTATCTTCCCTGGTACACAGGGTGGTCCTCTAGAGCACGTTATCGCTGCTAAGGCTATCGTATTCAAGGAGGCTATGGAGCCATGGTATGTTGAGTACCAGAAGCAGGTTGTAGCTAATGCTAAGTTATTAGCTCAAGAAGTTATGAAGCGCGGTTACAAGGTTGTAGCAGGCGGTACCCACAACCACTTATTCTTAATGGACTTCATTGGCTTAGAGATGACCGGTAAAGATGCTGAGGCTGCTTTAGGCAAGGCATTTATTACTGTTAACAAGAACACTGTTCCTGGTGAGCCACGTTCTCCATTTATCACCTCAGGTATCCGTGTTGGTACTCCAGCATGTACCCGTCGTGGTTTCAAAGAAGCAGAGATCAAAGAGTTAGCTTCAATCATGTGTGATGTTCTGGACAACTATCAGAATGATGAAGTTATCTTAAAGTGCCGTGAGCGTGTTAAGGCTCTATGCGCTAAATTCCCTGTATACAAAGACTAATAGTCTCAAGATAGGAAATTTACTTTGAGTCAAGTTTTAGAAACTGACAAAAAATACATGATGCAAGCCCTAAAGCTTGCATCATGCGGCTTATACACATCCTACCCAAATCCTGCGGTAGGATGTGTCATTGTCCGTGACGGTAAAATCATCGGCAAGGGATACCACCATAAAGCTGGTTGTCCACATGCTGAGATTATGGCTTTACAGGATGCCTCCTTTGATGTTGAAGGTGCTACTGTATATGTAACCCTAGAGCCATGCTCTCATTATGGCAGAACTCCTCCATGTGCCTTAAAACTTGTAGAGATGAAGGTAAAAAGAGTAGTTGCTGCTGCAGATGATCCAAATCCTAAAGTAAACGGTAAAGGCTTTAAGATCCTACGTGATGCTGGTATTGAAGTTACTCAGCATGTATTAGAAAAAGAAGCTTTATTCCAAAACCGTGCTTTCATGAAATCCATTACAGGACCAATCCCTTACGTATCTGTAAAGGTAGGTATGTCAATGGACTGTAAAACTGCCTTAAAAGACGGTTCAAGCAAATGGATCACAGGTCCAAAATCTCGTCAGAAAGTTCAGGACATCAGAGCAAAATCTGACTGCATCATTACAGGCGTGAATACTGTAATTGCAGATGATCCTTCAATGTCTGTGCGCTATGACGAATTAAAAGAAAAGTACTATAAAAAGATTGATAAAGAGTATTTAAGACAGCCTCTAAAGGTGATTTTAGATACCAACTCAAACTTAGATATTTCAAAATATAAGATCTTTAAAGACGGTAAAGTGCTACTGGTTAACGGTACTACTGACTCTGAGTTAGTTGGTACTGAAAAAGTTGTTGATGAACATGTAACACGCATATTTATGCCTTTAAGACATGATCTAATCGATCTTGAATATCTGTTAAAATACTTAGGTGAATTAAAAATTCGTCGTGTGATGGTAGAGGCAGGTTCAATTTTAACCTCTGCTTTTATCAACGCAGGTTTCTGTGATGAACTCTACCTCTTTATGTCAGGTAAAGTTTTAGGTAAAGACGGACGCAATGCATTTAATCTTGAGAATGCAATATCTTTAGATAAGTGTCAGGAATTTACCTTATATAAGACTAAAAAGTACGGTTCTGATGTGCTCTTACATTATCTTTTAGGTGGTAACTGATGTTTACAGGTATTGTTGAAGCTGTAGGCACTCTAAAAGCTTTAAAAAAGCATGGCCACGGTTATGAGATTTTAGTAGAAACACCAGAATCTTTTAAGTTAAAAGAACGTGTAAAATTAGGCGATTCTATTGCTAACAATGGTGTTTGCCTTACAGTGACAGCTATGTCAGGTAATGCCTTTTATGCTGACGTTTCAGCTGAAACTGTAAAATGTACCTGTTTAGGTAATTACGCTAAAGGTCACAAGTTAAACCTTGAACTTGCCTGTACTCCATCAACTCATTTAGGTGGTCACATCGTACAGGGCCACGTTGATGGTATTGGTACTGTAGTCTCAAAACATACCTTAGATGAAGCTTATGATATCTGGATAAAAGCGCCAGATGAGCTTTTACGCTATATAGCCCCAAAGGGATCTATAGCTGTAGATGGTGTGTCTTTAACTGTAAATGAGATTAAAGGTAATACCTTTAGATTAACCTTAATTCCTCATACTCAAAGTAATGTTAACTTTGAGAACTTCTCTGAAGGTAATAAGGTCAATCTTGAGTGTGACGTACTGGCAAGATACCTTGAAAGATTGCTCTCTTATGGCTTTAATCAGGGTAAGAATGCTCAAGAGAACGGTGCTTTAAAGAGTAATTCACCTAAGAATAATTTAGCTAATAGCAAGAGCAACAAGTCATCTGCTATTACTATGAGCTCACTGCTCATGAACGGTTTTAAATAATTTTGGAGAACATATGTCTATCAAAGTAATTGAAGGTAACAAGCCTTGCCGAGAGGGCAAGTTTGCTATTGTAGTATCTCGTTTTAACAGCCTTATCTGCGAGCGCTTAGTTGAAGGCGCTATCGACGTTTTAAAGCGTGAAGGTGAGGTACCTGAGGAGAACATTACTTTAGTACGTGTTCCAGGTGCAATTGAGATCCCAGTTGTATGCGAAAAGATTGCTCAGTCTCAAAAGTACGATGCTATCATCGCTTTAGGTTGTGTAATTCGTGGTTCAACCTATCACTTTGAAGTTGTTGCAAATGAGTGTGCAAAGGGCATTACTCAGGTAACATTAAAGTATGCTATCCCTGTATCAAACGGTGTTTTAACTGTTGATACTCTAGAGCAGGCTTTAGAGAGAGCTGGTTCTCATACCGGTAACAAGGGCGCTGAAGCTGCTTCTGCTGCACTTGAGATGGTAAATGTTGTAAAACAGTTCTAGTAAGTGTACTTATAAAGAAAAGTATCATTAGTAAAAGTTCTTAAAGGTAAAAGACCTAATTAAAGAACTTTAAACTTAAAGTAATAAAGGATTTAAAAAGATGGATTCAACAGAAGGTGCAGTAACACCAGCTCAGCGTCACAAGGCAAGACACTTTGCGATGCAGGCTATCTATCAGTGGCAGTTAACCGGCTTAAGCCCAACTGAAATTGAAAAACAGTTTTTAGAAGATCAGCCTATGAAAGGAACCGATCTTGATTACTTCCACGATCTAGTTTCAGGCGTAATTAACAATGTTCATGATATCGACATTGTTTATGCTCCATATTTAAGCCGTCCATTAGACGATCTTGATCAGGTGGATAAAGCCGTATTACGTTTAGGTACCTTTGAGCTGATGTATCGCCAGGAAGTTCCATACCGTGTAGTTATTAACGAAGCTATCATTCTTGCAAAGGAATTTGCAGAGCAAGACAGCCACAAGTTCGTAAACGGTGTGTTAGATAAGGTTGTTAAGTCTTTTAAGGCTCACTAGTGTCACTAGGCGAATTTGAACTTATAAAAAAGTACTTCTGTCAGAATGACAGAGGTACTGGTATCGAGTTAGGCATAGGCGATGACTGTGCCTTATTAAACCTTCCTAAAGGAAAAACTCTAGCTATCACTACCGATACCCAGATTGAGGGTATTCATTTCTTTAAAAACACCTCTCCTTACTATGTCGGCTATAAGTCTCTGTTGGTAAACTTATCAGACCTAGCTGCCATGGGGGCAGAACCATACTGTTTTACGCTGTCTGTAACCCTGCCTGAGGCAAATGAGTCTTTTTTAGAAGAATTCTCAAAAGGATTATTCTCATTGGCTTCAAAAGTTAATATTCCTCTAATTGGAGGTAATACTACCAAAGGTGAGTTATCCATAACCATAAGTGCTTATGGATTGGTGGATGCAGAAAAGGCTTTAAGACGAGATAGGGCTAAAGTGAATGATGACATTTATGTTACAGGTACTTTAGGTCTGCCAGGTCTTGCTGTAGAACTAGGCTACAAGCATATAAGCATTGATACTTTAATTGATGGAAAAGATGCTTTTACTCATTGCTATGAGAAGAGCATGTTAATTCCAGACAGATGTGGATTTGCAAAAGAACTTGTAAATTACTCACACTGTGCTTTGGACATCTCAGACGGACTTGTAGGTGACTTAAAACATATCCTAGAGCGCTCACATGTAGGTGCCAGAATTGATGTGGAGAAGTTACCAAAACCTTCTGAGTTTACAACCTATAAACTTGATGAAGAAGTACAGGATAAGCTTTGCTTATACGGTGGCGGCGATTATGAGTTGCTCTTTACAGCTCCAAAGGAAAACCATGACAAGCTAATGGAATTATCTAGCTTTTGTGCTGTAAAAGTAAGCAAAATTGGTGAAATTAAAAATGGTACATTTGAGATCTTAAAACATGGTAAGATGTACCATCAAAACGTAAAGTCGTTCGAACATTTTTAAATAAAGAATTCAAGGAAACATTGGAGATTTATCTTGAACACATTATTAAAAAAGACTGCCATCGCATCAGTATTGGCAGCATCTGTATTATCTTTAAGTGCATGCGATCACGAAGTTTCAGTTTCAGAAAATGGTGCAGTTGTTAACGCAAATGTAGCAACATCTGCAGCACTAAATGATAAGAGCTCTTTTGAGGACAAAGCAGCATATGCTATCGGCGCTTCTTTAGGTGAGTATGTAGCTCAGATGAAGCAGAGCCAAGAGCAGTTAATCGGCCCTATCTCAGCTGAAAAAGTAATTGAAGGTTTCACTGATGGTGTAAACGGCGCTTCAGCTTTAGACCGTGCTCAGATTGAGAAAGTGTTAAAAGATCTTGATGCAAAGATCCAGGAAAAGATTGCTGCAGAGCAGAAGAAATCAGCTGAAGAGAACCTAAAGGCTGGTGAGGCTTTCTTAGCAGCTAACTCAAAGAAAGATGGCGTTGTAACCACAACTTCAGGCTTACAGTACAAGGTTGTAAAACAGGGTGAAGGTGAGACCGCAAAGAAAGGCGACAAGATCACTGTTACCTATAAGGGCACAACCATTGATGGCGTAACTTTTGATGAGTCTAAAAAGCCAATCGAGTTCCCATTAGAGAACATGATCGAAGGCTGGATCGAAGGTTTACAGTTAATGAACGAAGGTTCAGAGTACATCCTCTACATTCCATCAAAGTTAGCTTATGGTGAGAATGGTGCTTCTCAGGTTGTAAAACCAAACTCAGTTTTAATCTTTGATGTTCAGTTATTAAAGATTGAAAAGCCAACTCCTAAGGCTGAGACTGAGCAAAAAGAAGAAGCTAAGAAATAATTCTTATGCTCTATCTTTAAAATAAGAGCATAAACAAGCTCTAATCAAAAGATTTCGTCTTTGGTTAGAGCTTTAATTTTAAAGATAAGTAAATCCTTTTATTAAGTCAAACCAAGCCATTCACTTCAACTCTTAATTCTAAATCAACCAATACTCGTTAGAGTATCCTTAATATCTACTAACATCTGTTGTAGATATTAAAATCTCTTATTGTCTTATTGGTTAATAAGAGTTTATTTTTGGGGTAAAGATCTGTTGAGAAATTACCTTTGACAAACTTTCATTAAAGACCATTAACAAGACTCAAAATAAGGTAACTATTCAGAACCCCTAGG